>JANPHT010000111.1:0-59031 GCA_031424595.1 Planctomycetota bacterium | reverse complement strand
TCGAACTTGTGATTGTGGCAGCGGGCACATCCCAGAGTCAGACCCATGAAGGCTGTCCCGGTCGTGTTGATCATATCGTCGAGTTCATTCTGACGCTGCATCAGCGTCAGATTGATGTCCGGACTCTTGACGAGGTCGTACGGGCCCGCGACAAGGTAGGCCGTTGCCTGCGGGACGCCGATCGCGTCACCGGCAAGCTGTTCCTTCAGAAACTGATCGTACGGTTTGTCTTCGTTGAGTGAACGAATCACGTAATCCCGATAGGGCCATGCGTTCGGACGTTCTCGATTGGTTTCATAGCCGTTGGTTTCCGCGAACCGCACGAGGTCCAGCCAATATCGTGACCATCGCTCGCCGTAGTGGGGACTGGCCAGCGTCTGTTCAACCTGAGTATTCCATGCGTCGGGGTTCACATCAGCAACAAATGCCCGCACGTCGTCGGGTGCAGGAGGCAAGCCCAGCATGTCAAGAGACACTCGCCTGATCAGTTCGGCCTTTGTAGCCGGAGGATTTGGAGCGAGCCTCTGATTCTGAAGCTCAACGAAGATGAAAGCATCAATGCCATTTTCCGGCCATGCACTCGAAGTTACGGGCGGCTGAAGATTCTTCATGGGCTGGAACGACCAATGATTTAATCGAGCCTCGTCGTCGAGTGTCTCAGTTTCACTTCCCGGCCAGACAGCCCCATGATCGATCCATCGCCGCAGGATGTCGATTTCGGCGTCGGTCAGCTTGTCAATGTCATCAGGCGGCATAGCCTTTCCGACTTCTCGTCGACGGACCAATTGAATCAGATGACTGTTCTCCGCGTCGCCAACAACGATCGCCGGTTCGCCAGAATCACCGCCTTTCAGCATTTCCGATCGACGATCAAGTCGAAGGTGACTTTCCTGAGCTTCTGCTCCATGACAATCCCAGCATTTCGCTTCCAGCAGGGGTTTGACCCGCATTTCGAAGGCGACGTCGTCGGCTGCAGGCGACCCTCTTAATGCGGCAATCACCAACAGGAATGGCAGGATGTGAATCGTTTTCATGAGTAGCGGCAGGTGGGACGAGTAACAGGAGCGGAGTTTGTGATACTGTGGCTTCAGGGAGCTGACCGAGTCAAGCGGTCAGGCGCACATTGAGCCTGGCGAAACGAATATGTGCGAAACCCAAAGTTTGCGAGTGACTTTGCTTATTGGTTTCCTGGTACACTATCATCCTGATCTGATCTTGTGCGGTCCAACGTTTGAGGAGAACCTGGATGCTGACGATGCTCGGTAGTCCGCGACGATGTTGTGATGGGAAAACTCGTCGGGAAACACTGCGGGCCGGAACGCTGACAGCGATGGGCGGCTTTGGCCTTCCTCAAATGCTGCAAGCAGAGCAGGCTGGTCTCGTCAAAGATGCCAAGGCAAAGAATGTCATCTTCATCTTTCTGCTTGGCGGCGCGGCGACTCAGGATATGTACGATCTGAAGCCAGATGCCCCGATGGAAGTGCGAGGCGAATTCAAACCGATTTCCACAACCGTTCCCGGGATTGAAGTTTGTGAGCATCTGCCGAAGTTTGCGCAACTGGCACACCAGTTCGCTTTTCTCCGATCAGTGAATCACAAAGCCGGGTGCCACAACTGCTTGCCGTGTTACACAGGTTTCGACGTCATTCCGCCAGACCAACATCCACGTCCAACCGATGCGCCAAGTATTGGATCGGTCCTTCAGTATCTGTCTGGGGAGAGTAACGAGTCGCCTCAGTATGTTTACATGCCGAACTGGCTTGGATGGGGGCAGTCATTCCGTCGTGCCGGACCCTACGGCGGTTTTCTTGGGAAACAGTTCGATGCTTTAACAACGGAATGCATGCCATTCCACGACAAAGACTCGTATGCGCCGTCCCCGGGAAATCCGCAGATCGTGCGCGGAGCGCCGGCGCTGCCGAGCACATCTCTGGAAGATGGGATGACAGTGGATCGGCTGAACACTCGTCGAACGCTGTTGTCTCAGATTGATGTTGAGCGGAGACGGCTGGATCAGTTTGCAGCGGTAACGTCTTCGTCCTATCAACGCAATCAGCAGCAGGCATTTGATATCCTGACGTCTTCGGCCATGCGGCAAGCATTTGATTTGTCGCAGGAAGATTCGAAGATGGTGGCTCGGTATGGCCAGACGCTCTTTGGGAATTCCACATTGATCGCGAGGCGATTGATCGAGGCTGGCGTTCGCTTTGTGAATGTCACGTGGGATCTTTTCTGGGGGCCGGTGAATGTCGATTACGACGCCTGGGATACACACAACAACAACTTCAATATCCTGAAGAAGAATAAGCTGCCTGGATTTGATCAGACAATGTACGCGCTGATGACTGATCTTCAGGAACGTGGACTGCTGGAGGAAACATTGATTGTGGTGACCAGTGAAATGGGCCGCACACCTCGAATTAATGCAAATTCAGGGCGAGACCATTGGACGAACTGCTACGGCTCACTGCTGGCGGGAGCCGGGATTCGAGGCGGTACCGTCTACGGTGCTTCAGATTCTCAGGCGGCCTATGTCGCTGACAATCCTGTTCGCCCAGCTGATCTGCTTGCTACGATCTATCGATCGCTGGGGATTGATCCTGCGACACGAGTTCCCGATCAAACTGGCCGCCCGATTGAGATCGCTCAAGGCGGTCACGAAATCTTCGACGTGATGACTTCCTGACCTGCGTTGCTGAGTTGTTCCGTGCCTATGAATCCGAAGCAACCAGCGTGAGTGATGCCTGTGAGTCAATCATTGGCGAAGATCGCCGCCAAACACCGACTCAAAGTCACCGTCACGCCAGAGACTAGCCCTCCTGTTTCGGGGCAAATCCGCGTCGCATTGTGTTCTCCGAAACGTTGATCGGGATCAGGAACTGCAACAGATAATCAGGTCCACCGGCCTTACTTCCGATACCCGACATGCGGTAGCCGCCAAAGGGATGACGCTGCACAAGAGCGCCTGTGATCTCTCGGTTCAGGTAAAGATTGCCCACTTCAAACTCATTGCGAGCTCGACGAAGCGTGTTGGGGCTGCGGCTGAAAACGCCGCCTGTAAGTGCGTATCTTGTTCCGTTAGCGATGCTGAAGGCTTCGTCGAGATTTTTGGCTCGCATGACCGACAAAACCGGGCCAAAGATTTCATTCTGAGCCAGCGGCGATGTTGGATCCACATCGATGAAGATATGCGGCCCGACAAAGGTGCCCTGCTTTGCCAATGTCCCTGGATCCATCGCCAGGGCCAGTAGGCCGCCGTGTTCGGGATCCACCTTCTTGATGGTCTCCAGAATACGATTCCGGGCATCTTCATCAATCACCGGGCCTACCTTCGTACCCGGGTCATCTGCGACGCCAATCTTCAGGCTTTTCGTGGCATCAATGAGTCGTTCCACGAACTGCTTGTACGCCGCCTCCAGCACAATGACTCTTGAACAAGCCGAACATTTCTGGCCTGCATAGCCGAAAGCGCTCTTGATCACGCCGGCGACCGCTTCATCCAGATCAGCGTCGTCATCCACGATGATGGCATTCTTGCCGCCCATTTCCGCGATAACTCGACGGACGTTCTTCTGACGTTTGTCCGTGTCCGCAGCAGCACGATTGATTTCGAGACCTACGTCCTGCGAGCCTGTGAAGGCCACGAGATCTACGTCCGGATGACTGGCCAGAGTTGGTCCGATATCTTCGCCAATGCCCGGCAGAAAGTTGACCACCCCATCCGGCACGCTGGAATTGCGGATGATTTCCATCAGCTTCGCTGCCACTACGGACGACTGCTCGGCCGGTTTCATTACGACTGTATTGCCGGCAACAATCGCCGCGACCGTCATCCCCGTCAGAATTGCAAACGGAAAATTCCAGGGAGCGATCGCCACGCACACTCCGCGAGACCGGTAGGAGTAACTGTTGTCTTCGCCGAGGAAGTCACTTTTCTGCGGCTGGCCAAGTCGCCGCATCTCATGAGCGTAGTACATGCAAAAGTCAATACCTTCGGCGACATCGGCGTCGGCTTCCATCCATGGCTTTCCAGTTTCAAAGATGATCCATGCCGCCAGTTCCAGCCGACGCTCACGCATTTCAGCGGCCATCAATTCCAGGTACTCTGCGCGCGTGTTGACAGGCGTGGCTGCCCACATCCCGTAGGCACGGCGAGCTGCTTCGATGGCATCTGTTGCCTGATCGGCCGTCGCTGAGGCGACTCGGCCGATGATCTCGGACGTCTTCGAGGGATTACGAGAAACCAGAGTCGCCCGACTGTCGCACGACTTACCATCGATGATCAGCGAATACACGCCGCCGAATTGATCTCGAACGTCGGCTAATGCCTGAACCATCGCCGCGCGGTTGTCTTCCTGGGCAAAGTCGACCAGCGGTTCATTGTTGAAGCCGGGTCGCGGAGCATCCTGGAGGGGTGGTTCTGTAGTTGCGTGGTGGGATGGCTTCATAAGGAGTTTCTCGACGGCAATATGTTCGGTGAAGCTTTGGCGGAGGAAAGAATCGTTTGACGTATTCTCCAGCAGACGACGCACAAGATACGCCATTCCAGGAAGGAGTTCGCCAAACGGAGTATAAATACGAACACGGTGCCCGCGTTCCAGAAATAGCTGGGCCTGTGCATCACCCATGCCATACAGCATCTGAATTTCCATCGCTCGATCCGGCACATGCAGCACTTCTTTCAGAGCGAGTCCATGAGCCAGACTGCGAAGATTGTGACTGGCCAAAGCAGGCCTTAACCACTGATAGTTTTTCATCAGAATACACGTCAGTCGTTCGTAACAATCATCCGACTGCCACTTGCGGCGATAGACAGGTACCGGCCAGCCGCGATACTCGGCGACGATGTTTTCGTAATCCCAGTAGGCGCCCTTGACCAGTCGAATCCAGATGGGAGTACCGCGTTTCTTCGCCCACTCCAGCATCGCGTTGAGGTCGGTTTCAGCCGACTGAAGGTACGTCTGCACCACGATGCCGCAATCTGCGTAGTCACGGAATTCGTCTTCCATCATGACTCGCCGAAAGATCTCATACGTGATCTCGCGGTAGTCGTTCTGTTCCATGTCGATGTGGACATAGGCGTGATTCAACCGAGCAATTCTTAAAATCGGTCGCAGCCGCGCGGAGACTCGTTCGATCGTGCCTTCCGCATCTATCGGGGAGAACTGACTGTCCAGGGCTGACAGCTTCAGGCTCACGTTGACACGTGGGATGCGGCCTTCATGATCGGAATCCAGCAGCAGGTCTTCCGGCCACTCGTTGACTTGTTCCGACATACCGTTGATGAGATCAATGTACGACTGCTGATAGCGATCGGCTTCGCTGTTACTGATAACTGCTTCGCCAAGCAGATCCAGTGAAAACGCAAATCGATTGCGTCGAATCCTTCGCACTGAGGCGATGACTTCATCGACATTGGAGCCAGCGATAAATCGCCGGGCCATCCTCGCGGCATTGGTTCGAGCATTGTAAGCAAGGGCTCGGCTGAGAATTGCATTGCTGGTAGAAAGGTCGAGACCCAGGCGAGCGGCCCACGGAAGGTGGTCACGGACTTCTTCGAAGTACTCATCCAGATGCCGCGCGATAGCGTTGTGATCCTTGAGCATCGGAAGCACATCGACAAAGCGGAACATCTGCACTTTGACAGCTTCGTCGTTCATTGCCCACGACATCAGGCGGTCTTCCCACCAGCGTCCGTGGAAGATCGATGGCGAGCGATGCTGCACGCGACCGAACAGTTCCTGTCCTATCTCCTGAGTGCGCTGCTCGATGCGATCATCCGCGACGGGGGATATTTTTGTCGACTTCGCGGCAGTTTTTGATACCGTCTTTGTCGCGGGTTTTTCAGCAGGCTTTACCGCCGACTTTGCTGCCTTTTTGGCCATAACGTCTCTAAACAGAGCAAATTCTGTAACTTGATTGGCTGAAGCTTCATGATCCCGTCCGATGCCAAAGTTGACGTGTAAATCAATCAGGGCCATCGGTCGAAAGAATCGCCCGGATTCTACGGGGAATCAGGAATTCGGAAAGAACAGGCTCCTCAATTTCGGACTGCGAATTGTGGATTCCTGAAACAAACCGACGTTTTGAGAATAGAAATACGGTATTGAACGACTCCGGACTTGTTCTCGCGGATCGCAACCGGGCCTCATACAGTATGGAATAAGGTCTGAAAAACCGCGACAGAATCAGCAGCTGGCTGAGCTTGGTCAATGCTTACCTTCAGTAAGTGTCCGGCAAAACACTCCCCGACTGCATCAGCTGCAGTCCTGAGAATGGCCTACTCACTGACGGCCATTGCCATCAGACTGACATTTTCGCCTTTTTTTGTCTCCCAGCAGACAATCGAAAAGTCAGAGCCCGGAATTGAAGCAACGACTGGATCACGAGCCTTGTCGGCGAGCTGCGTCGCCTTTCCCTGCGTCCCTCGCTGCAGGAACAAAGTTCCAACGCGGTCCTGAGTCCAAACGATGATCGGACCGTGAGCCGCCCACGCACACCAAGGCTGCTGACCAGAGCCCAGCTTAGCTTCCTTCGTACTGCTGTCGGATACCGCGAACACTCCGTTGTCTCTGCGCCATACTGTCAGCAACTTGCCTTTGCCGTCTGTCGCCAGCATGCCGCCGTCCATCGGACAGGCGTCGAGCTTCCAGTGACCGTTTCCGAGCTGCTCGCCAGAAGAAAACTTCTGGCCATCCTTACTGCTGACCAGATACATATCACGATTTCCCGAGAGCGAATTTCGAAACAGGACGTGTACCGTTCCGTCAATGTCACAGGCAATCGATGGATGACAGCATTCGCAGACGCTCTTCTCCGGCGACTCATAGGCGATCACGTTCTTGCCCCAGGTTTTTCCTCCGTCGCGAGATACCGATGCTCTTATACTGGTCCCGCGAGTTCGCAGATCCAGCCACGCACACCAGACTTCACCGTTCGTTCCAGCAGTCATTGCATGCAGTCCTTCACGGGCAGCATCGGCGACCGAATTGACCATGACCGGCTCTGACCATGTCATCCCATCATCGTTCGAGTGCCAGGCGAGCAGATCACCGTCTTTGCCTTTGCCCTTCATTCCCCCGATCGCCGTGACCACGACCGTCGAACCGACTCGCACGACCCGCGGCCCGCGTCGCATGCCGGCTGACATATTCGGACACGGGATCACGCTCTTCGCTGCGGTAAACGTCACGCCTTTGTCCTTTGACGTCAGCAAATGCACATCATTGCCAAGGGCATAAACAACATCGACATGGCCTTCGGCCGACACAAACACCTGCGGCTGCTTCGGCTGCTGGTCTCCATGTCCTTCGGTCAGTGTCACAACTCGTCCATCGGCCAGCAATGGACTGACACTGACGGCGAGCAATATCATGATTGCCGAAACGAACGTGTTTTTCATTTTAAAATCCTCAGTCTCCAGTTTCGTAGCATCCAATGCTGCCAGCGAATGCCAGGTTAAGAATGGACATTGCCAGTACTCTCTCTTCGTCCAGCGATCTCCGGACCTGAATTTTCATGAATCAATCGGCTTCTTAAAAACGAAGTATTCCACCCCTGTGCGCCGAGTAGTCCAAACGAATACTCGACACGGCCTTTACTACGTCGTGTACTCCGAATTCAGCCGCACGTATTCCTGAGTCAGGTCGGAAGTCCAGAATCGGACGGATTCGCTGCCGGAGCATGGACCGCCGGAAACCGACAGTTCGAGATGCACATCTCGGTCGCCCTTGAGTTGCAATGACAA
The DNA here is from genome assembly GCA_031424595.1 of Planctomycetota bacterium. Lineage (GTDB taxonomy): Bacteria > Planctomycetota > Planctomycetia > Planctomycetales > Planctomycetaceae > SXXK01. The sequence continues at coordinate 51,284 of JANPHT010000111.1, read as the reverse complement.
CGCTGCTGCATCAAACGGGACAGGTGTCCCTGCCAGGTAAACCTGTGTGCCATTGATCTTCAACGACACAAATGCCGTGTCGAAACTGACACTGGCATAGCCGGCCGCCGAAACGATGCGTCCCCAGTTTGGATCACCCCCAGTAATTGCCGTCTTCACCAGCGCGCTGTCAGCGATTGCTTTTGCCATTCGATACGCAGCGTCGCGAGTTTCCAGGCCTGATATGTCAATTGTGACAAAGTGATCGGCACCTTCAGCGTCGCGAATGATGCTGGTTGCCAGATGCTGGCAAACGTGCTGAATCGCATCACGAACTTTCGAAAAGTCGGACGCCGACAGCGGTCCACTCCCCGCGCCGTTGGCCAACAGCAGCACCGTATCGCTGGTGCTCATGTGGCCGTCGACGCTGATGCAATTGAACGTTCGGTCCACACCAAATCGCAATGCCGAATCACATTGCTCGGCCGTCAACTGAGCATCTGTCATCACAACGCCCAGCATTGTCGCCATGTTTGGCGCAATCATCGCTGCGCCTTTGCAGGCGCCTGAAACTCGGACTATTCCACCAGTGACTGCGACGTCGATCGATGTCAGCTTGGGAAACGTGTCCGTTGTCATCATTGATGTCGCGGCATTCAGAAAATGCTGATCTGAGTTTCCCAGCGAATGGATTGCATGCGGTACCCCGTTCAGAATTGTTGGCATCGGCAGTGGAACGCCGATTACGCCGGTTGAACACACGAAAATGGACTCTGCTGTGCATCCCATAAGATCGGCAACAGCCGTGGTCATCGTTTTCGCATCTTGTATCCCCGACTCTCCGGTAGCCGCATTTGAGTTGCCAGAATTAATGATGACTGCGCGGGCGATAACGGACGGAACTCGCTGCTTCGAAACAACGACAGGAGCACCGCAAACTCGATTGGTCGTGAAAACCCCCGCCGCGGTGGCAGGTCGATCCGAAACGAACATCGCTAAGTCTGGCTTGCCGCTGACTTTAATGCCACACGTGGTTCCCGAGGCCTTAAAGCCCGCAGGCAGTTGTGAGAGCTTATTCAAAGACACAAAAAACTTCCTTGACCTCGAATCTCGATGCGATGGCGACAAACAGGCGGCCACCAATCACGCGCAACGAGCAGGAATCGTGTCAATTACCTTGAGGCTTCGCAAGTGACGTGCTACGTCCAGTTCCCGGCGTTGTTTATGGGGCGTGTGGGAGTCACACCCACGCGTGACGGGTTTGCAACCTCTCACAGCGGTTCAGATTGAGTCTGAATAGGGTCTAACCGCCGCTGCTTGTTGCGGTTTGGGCCTCGTTTGCGTTGGCGTCGCGGGTCATCTGCAGACCGGTTCGGGTGCCACTTGAGGTGCCACAGGGAGCGCAATCAGCAGAAGTAAAGCTGGTGGTGTATGCGGGTGCCTTCGATGGTTCTCAAGGAACTGAAGAGGCATCAAAGCATTTCGACGACAGAGACATACTACGTGGTCAAAGCGCCCAGCAGACTGCGGTACTCCTGGCGGGGTTGATGATACCGCCGACGGTGACACCTCGGGAAGCCAAACCAGTGAACTCCGAAAAAGGTGTCACTTGAGGTGACATCAACGAAAAAACGCTGGTTACCTTTTCAGGAAAACCAGCGTTTTGTGCAAGGGGAGAGTGGGAGTCGAACCCACGCGTGACGGATTTGCAATCCGTTGCCTTAGCCACTTGGCTATCCCCCCAAATCTCGCTTCAGGTGGCAAACTGGGTCATTGTGAGCGACTCAGCTGCCTTGGAGTTTTATACCGAATGTATCGGCAAACGGTCTACCTTCCTGCAGTCAATTCTTGGTGAAAATAATGGGTCGCCGAATGATCGAGTTTTTCCCATGCAATCCATAGTCTTCGCAGCGATTTTCCAGAGATACGAGTGTTCCATCTGCGAAAAGTCAAACAGGGCAGAATGAGGACATCCGGGATTTCTGAGGGTTCGCTGTTCCCGGAGTAGAAGCCGAGTTTCTTCATGCGTAGGATGGCGGTCCGCAGACGCCGACCATTTCTTACTTGGAACGCGACTCGTTACGGTGTTGAAGACATGACCAAACATGGGACTCGTCGGCTGCGAGCCTCTGGAGCCGTGCTTAGCATTTGGAAGGATAAACGTTGTGGTAGAATCCGAAGAGCAATTGATTTCGACCGCCCGTGACGCTGTAAGTCAGTGCAACTGGGTCGTTGGTGAGTGTGCATCCAAGTGGACTCAGCGTTATGCGCGGAATCGAACGGACGGTGATTTTGGTCAGATGGTGGGATTGAGCGGCGATCAGATTTTTCAGCGTCGTCGTGTGTGGGAGGCATTCGGAGACACATTCCGAAAGTACAACGAACTTAAGTGGTCGTTCTTCTATGTGGCTCTGAACTGGGACGATGCCGAAGACTGTCTATCGTGGGCTCAGGATTCGGACGCCACAGTTGCCGAAATGCGAGCCTGGCGAAGAGCTCAGCGTGGAGAAGACCTGTTTGCTGAGTCCTCCGAAGGATACTCAGAATGGGCTGCCCCACTTGGAATCGATACTTCCACTGTACCATTGTCGCGCGTTGTCGATCCGTCTCAGTTTACTCCCAGCGGAATGGGAGAACGAGCCGGTTTTCCTTCTGGCGATCGAGGTGCGACGGCAACCATGGATATGGTCGCTCGGGATTCCGGAGATAGCTATGCTCCGTTTCGAGCGGACGCGGCCGCGCCAGCTCCGAAGATTCGAGAGGAGGGTCCTGGCGGCGAACGGCAGGAACTGACACCGGAGCAGTTCTGGAAACGAGCTTCTTCAATGCTGGATAAACTCAGCAAAGCGCTCACCCCCAAGCTGTTGAAGGCTCTCGATAATCAACCGGAATCCGTGAAGGAAAGGCTGCGTGATGCACTAAATGATGTGCGTGAAAAACTGGAAGGCAGCCTGGACTGAATTTCCGGTGCTGAAGGAGCTTATGTTGCCGATCAAAGCTTGAACTTTGGATGGAGAAGACCGAGGCTTGAGTTCTTCTCCATTTTTCTTGCGCCAGTTCCAGATCATTGCTTGGTCGTTTAGTGCTATTGGGGCTGCGATTTTGCTGTCGTGTCACTAAAAATGGTGCTTGCAATCGAATAGAACAGTAGCAGGTTGCCTTATCCTGAAGCGAGAATTCGATCATGAGCACAAACTTTCCGGATAGTCCGAATCCTCGTGAAACCGCTGCCGCCGCAAACGGCTGGCTGGTTATTGTACTGACGCTGCTGGTTGCGGTACTGTTGCTGAAGTCGATCTTCGACTCGTTTCGCAACATTCCGGACTACACCGAAGCATCACGCGTTGTGACTCCTCGCGGTGTGCTTGGGGAAGATGAGCAGGCGACGATTGAGGTCTTTCAAAAAGTTGCCCCTTCGGTTGTCTACATTCGCACAAAGGGCTATCAACAGACTTTTGATGGCAGCATCGCGTCGCAGGAATTCGCGTCAGGAACAGGATTCGTCTGGGACGAGAATGGCCACATAATCACGAACCTTCATGTGGTGAAGGACTCACTGCTGCGCCGCGGAGCCGCCCTGGAAGTGCAACTGGCGGACACCAGAGTTTACGATGCCGAATTTGTCGGCGCGGTTTCCAAGAACGATATTGCTGTTTTGCGGATCGAGGCCGAGCCATCTCAACTGGTGCCAATCACAGTCGGCTCATCAGAAGATCTGAAGGTCGGCCAGAAGGTCCTTGCGATTGGAAATCCGTTTGGCTTTGACCGAACACTGTCGACGGGTGTCATTGGCGGCTTGAATCGCAGTGTGGGAACTGATGATGGCAATATTCTGGCAGGAATGATTCAAACCGATGCCGCGATTAATCCAGGGAATTCGGGTGGTCCACTCCTGGACAGTGCGGGTCGATTGATCGGAGTCAACTCAGCGATTGTCAGTACAAGTGGTGCGTCTGCAGGATTGGGATTTGCTGTTGCCGTCAATGATGTGTATCAGTCCGTCGGGCTGGTGCTGAAGGAATCCAGCAGCGAGCCCTCACCTTCAATGGGTGTCGCGATTTTGGATACGGAAACAGCGAGAGAAAACGGGATCCCCGAGAATCTGCTGGCGGGTGGGCTTGTGGTGTTGTCTGTTTATCCGGATACCCCAGCCTTTGTCTCGGGTTTGCAAGGATGTCGCAGGCAGGGGAACTCGGTGATTCTTGGGGACCAGATTACCGCCATTGAAGGGCAACCGACTTCAACCTTTGAGCAGTTGAAAACCCTTTTGAGTGAACACAAAGCTGGTGACACGATCGTTCTTGATGTAGTCCGTGACACGAAGAAGTTTCGTGTACCGCTGACTCTTGAGGCCAAAAAAGTGCTGCTATAGCCGATTGTCGGAATAGTCATCGTTGAACTCAGGTGGAAGTTGGGAATGCCTATTCGATCCCGATGATCTCCATCCGTAGCTTTCCCCGTGGAATATCGACTTCGACTTTATCGCCGACTTTCTTACCCAGCATTGCGGTGGCGATTGGGCTGGTCGTCAGAATCTTCATGACGTCGCCGTCGTAATCTTCTTCGCCAGGGCCGACCAGCTCGTACGCCTCTTCGGATTTGTCCGAAAGGTCTTTGACTTTTACCGTTGCTCCAAACACCACCGTATCTTTGGGACCATCGGTACGTTCGACGATGTAGCAGTTTGAAAGCTTCGTCTTCAACTGATTGATTTTGGCTTGCATGTAGCCCTGAGATTCCCGAGCAGCGTGGTATTCGGCATTTTCCTTGAGGTCGCCTTCTTCGCGCGCCGTCTTGATGCGTTCGGTCACAGCAGGCATATCAACATCTTCCAGAACGCGAATTTCTTCACGGATCTTGTCGTAACCTTCTTTGGAAATGGGTTGGCGTTCCATGGCGTGACCTCAGGACAAAACTGACAGACAGCAACTTCAACAAAAGTTGCTGCCGGGGATTTCAAAAGCGCAAAAACACGCCGGAAGACAGGGATTCTCCGGATTGTGTGCAGGACGGAGATTCTTAATCTTCAGCGTTCAGGAAATAGAACGGCGGCTGAAAGGGATCCCTTCAACCGCCGATTTGCTGTTCGACCAGTATAGCTGTCAGATTTGAGTCCGGCTATGTAATTTCCTTCCACTGTCCGCATTTCGCGCTGTCCAGAACGGCTTCGCAAACCTTCTGGGTTTCAAGTGCGTCCCGGAAAGTTGGATTACAGGGCTTGCCCGATTCCAGCGAGGCGATGAAATCGGCCACTTGATGCACAAACGTGTGTTCGTAGCCGATCTGCAGGCCCGGGACCCACCATTTGCCCATGTAAGGCATGTCGCTGTCGGTGCAGTGAACCTGGTGCCAACCGCGGACCAGTGAATTGTCATTGTGATCGAAGTATTCAAGGCGATGCAGATCATGGAGATCCCATTTGATCGAGGCTTTCTCGCCGTTGATTTCGAACGTGTACAGTGCTTTGTGACCACGTGCGTACCGAGTTGATTCGAACAGGCCCAAAGAGCCGTTACCGAATCGGCAAAGGAATGCACAAGCATCGTCGATTCCTACTTTTTCGACCTTGCCTGTGAGATTGTGTTTACGCTCCTTGACGAACGTCTCCGTCATGGCCGTCACGCTGTTGATGGATCCGTTCAGCCAGATCGCGGTATCGATACAGTGAGCGAGCAGATCGCCGGTAACTCCGGAACCTGCCGCCGCCGCATCAAGACGCCAGAGCCCTGCCCCGCCCTGAGGCAGGTCTGCGTTGATTGTCCAGTCCTGTAAAAAATTGGCGCGATAATGGAAGATGCGGCCAAGGCGTCCTTCTTCGATCAGTTGCTTAGCGAGCGAAACGGCCGGCACTCGACGGTAGTTGTACCAAACGGTGTTCGCCACGCCGGCCTTTTCGATGACGTCGACCATCTTTTGGCCTTCGACAGGATTCATCGCCAATGGCTTTTCGCAAAGAACCATCTTGCCAGCCTCGGCGGCAGCAATGGCAATTTCCGCGTGAGAATTGTTTGGAGTGCAGATGTCGATGGCGTCGATGTCCTTTCGCTCAATCAGTTTACGCCAGTCGGTTTCGGTGGATTCGTATTGCCACTGATCGGCAAAGGCTTTGACCAGTTCTTCGCTGCGACCACAGATGGCTTTCAAAACCGGACGATGTTTCAGCTCCGGGAAAAAATCGTTGACTCGCTTGTAGCCGTTTGTATGAGTCCGGCCCATAAAGCCGTAACCGACGAGACCGATGTTGAGTGGTTTCATAAAGGGTTTCTCTTTTGGGAAGCAGTAGATTGAAGCGAATGACCAATGATTCATAAAAAATGACCAATGAGGTGCAATTCATTGGTCATTGAGGTTTTGACGTTGGGAGATCTACGACCAACCGTGAGCATCACGGACCTTGATCATGGTGTCAAGAATCGTGTTCCAGGTCTTCGGATTTTCGAGCGTTGCGTTCGGGAACATGCATCCGTCCCAGCAGATGTGCCGGAGACCGCGTTCGGCTGCGTCCTGCAACCAATAGCCAGCGCATTTGACGATATCGAGCTTGCCATTTGGATCGTCGGCCGGACAGTGCTTACCTGTCTTGTCGTGAGCACCAGCGCCGTGAACATGACCGTCATTTTGAGCCACGTGAAAGTCAATTGTCCACGGGCGAAGATGATCCGTCATGGTCTTGTATGCGGGCCAGAACTCTGCATCGGTATATCCTTCCTTGACCAGCGCACATTCGGGAGCGTTGTAGCCGAGAAGGTACAGGTAGGTGTGAGCCAGGTCGCACTGGAAGCCCAGCGATCCTGGCATATCGGCGGTTTCGAGAAGATTGAGCATGTCTTTCCAGCTGTGCATTCCCGCCCAGCAGATTTCGCCTTCGGCTGCCAATCGCTCGCCATGAGCCGCTGCGATAATCGCAGCTTCGCGGAATGTCGCCGCGATTGTTTTTGTATGGGCCGCGGGATTCTCACGCCACGTGTTGACACCGAACTCTGCCGAATCAATTCGGATCACGCCGTACTGCCGAACGCCGTGTTCATTGAAGATCTTTGCAATGCGGCAGGCCTTCTTTACGGACAGAATAAACTTGGCTCGCTGGACCGGAGTGCCCATCGCCGAATCACCGACCGTGCCCGGCCAGATCGGTGCCACGAGCGAGCCCACCTTGAACCCATGCGAAGCGATTTTGTCCGCAATATGACGCAAATCCGCATCGCTCGCATCGGGATCCGTATGAGGATGGAAAAGGAAGTAATCGATGCCGTCAAACTTCTGGCCGTTCACACTGGCCGCTGCCGTCAATTCCAGCATTCGATCCAGGCTGATCGGTGGTTCCTGGCCTTCGCCGGCGCCTTTACCAACAAGACCCGGCCACATGGCGTTATGAAGTTTGGGAGCAGAATGAGGCATAGGTGAGACCTTTTAAGAATGATTACCAATGACTAAGTCCAAATGACCAATGTCAGGTTGACTCACCACTGGCTCGGTGGATGGATGCAGGAATTCGAGTAGGTTGATCAGCTTCACAAAATCAAGCAGCGCGTTTCGCCAGATCAGATTTTCTCGCTGGCTCTCTCCCTGTGATTCATCGGTCGTTGAAGCCTGGACAGTGGTCAACCTGGTTTGGTCATTTCTTCGTTTTGTGATCTCCCACATTCGGGGCTTTCGGCTGTGCGTCAGGGCCGAAGTAACGCAGTGTGACAAGCGGCTCTGTTCCGGTATTCTGGAATTCGATACCGTCCGCTGCAGCCTTTGCAGTTACGAAGACTTCGTCCTCGGTCATTGCCCCAAAGCGGATCATGCCTGGAGACTGAAGAGTGAGCTTGCCGATTTTCCCGTAACCCTGGACGGTGATCAGGCCATAAGCTCCGCCGTCTTTCACCGTGCACTTGGCACCAGGCTCAAGAGTCAATTCCTTGGCTGTGAACAGCTGCTTGCCATCAACTTTGCCATAGACGATCCACTTATCGACCCAGCCCTGACCCTGGTTGCTGACGAGTGGCTCGAGGTAATTGTTGTCCATAAAGTTGGGATCAACGTTCTTTTCCCAGTCCAATGCGTCAACGATGTACTTGTTGTCGTTGTGGAATTCTGGCGGGAAGTCCTTCGTCAGCAAAGCTCGCGGAACGGCTCGACCTTCGACAAGGTTCTGGTACATCGCGAACACGTCACTGCCCCACTGAGGCTCATAAGTCACCAAAGAACCTGGGGCGTGCAGAACGCATGGTGGAATCAACCAGCCTGTGCCTGGCTTCAGGCGATAGGCCTTGGATAGATCCAGCAGTCCATTCTCCCCCTTGTTCCAGCGGTCAAGGCAATCAACGACGTCCTGCTTTGTTGTACCAGGCTCAAGGCCCATGAATGTGTACGGGAAATTGTTCCCGATCTGATTCATCTGAGGCGGGAAGTAATAGCTCTCCGGCTTGCCTTCCTGACCGACCTTCTTCGCTTGTTCAGCGTTCTGATGCATGTGGTGAGGAATCGGGCCCATATTGTCGAAGAACTTGGAATATACTGGCCACTTTTTGAACGTGTTCCAGATGTGATCACCGATGATCTCGCTCTTCAGTTCGGCAACGGCATCTCGCAACAGGAACCGCTGACCTTCGTGAACAACGTACGACAGACCTTCGTCGGCATTGCGATTGTCGTTGGCCGCTTCCGTTGTTGAGCCGAACCATCGTTCGTCGATGCCGCCTCTGTGCATACCGAGTGCGTAGTAATCGTCCGGATGTAACTTCAGGCGGCGGCCGGGCTGCAGAAAAGATCGAGGCACCCATGTAGGGGCCAGTCGGAAAATACCGTTCCCCGCTGTCAGTGCTGCGGACGCAAGTGATGCGACATTTGCCATATTTGAGTTCACCAGTGAGTAGGAAAATTGGGTGGAAATCGCCGAAACTGCTGAGAAGAGAAGCTCGGATTTTCTCTCAGAGCCGGCTTCGATAGGTAAAAGCAGCCTCACACAGACGAGGAATCGTCGGCAAAAACTGCCCGACAAATCGTCCGGAGGTCATCGGCCTTGAGACCCTGACCCCTGAGCGTGACCCTGCAAAAACCGCTAAAGGTCAATATGATGACGGCGCTGGGGCAATTTGAGAAGCGAGTAGCGATTTTCGGGATAAAACGATGGGAAATTGAAGCAGACTTGTCTCAGGTCTGCGATCGGGACAGCGGTCGCTGCTCGCTCTGCCACTGAAATCCGGTGTGCTTGTCGGACATCTGAGGAGTCCTATACTTCACCCTTAAAGTAAATCCGGGCAAGGTACACAGAAGTACTCACATGGCACGCGTGGCGATTCTTGGGGCGACGGGGTATACGGCACTTGAGCTGTTGAAGATTCTGGCGAGGCATCCTGAGGCGGAGGTCGTTGCCGCGACGACTCGTCAGGACACAAAGCCTCTCCTTGGTGACATCCATCCTTCGCTCACCGGCCTGTTTAATTTACGGTGTGAAAATCTATCGCCTGAGCAGGCTGGAAAACGTTGTGATATCGCCTTCTGCTGCCTGCCGCACACGGCCAGCATGGAAGCTGTCCCACAGTTGCTCGATGCCGGTTGCCGTGTCGTAGACCTCAGTGCCGACTACCGTCTAAAGGATCCTGGCGTTTACGAGACGTGGTACGAACACGTTCACACAGACCCGACTCGTCTTAGCACCACTGTGTACGGCTTGCCGGAAATTTACGCCGACAAGATCCCGTCTGCGGAACTTGTTGCTAATCCCGGTTGCTACACCAGCACGTCGATTCTTGCATTGGCACCATTATTGGCTGCGAAAGTCATTGAACCAACAGGCATCATCATCGACGCGAAGAGTGGCATCAGTGGTGCGGGGCGAACCCCGAAGTTGTCGAACCTGTTCTCCGAGTGTAATGAATCGGTGACGGCCTATAGCATTGGCAATCATCGACACACGCCGGAGATTGAACAGGTTCTCACCGACGTCGGCGGTTCCAATGTGCAGGTCGCCTTCAATCCGCACCTGATGCCAATGGATCGAGGAATTTTTTGTTCCATCTACCCGCGGCTGAATGGACAACATTCACAAGCAAAGCTGCTGGAAACCTTTCGTAAGTTTTACGCAAACCAGCCATTTATCCGCGTCGTCGATCATATTCCAACGACAAAAGATGTCTCTTTTACCAATTTCTGTGACATCACAGTTCGCTTCAATCGAGATCAGTTGGTGATCTTCGCGGCCATCGATAACTTGATCAAAGGTGCGAGCGGCGTGGCGGTACAGAATATGAATCTGATGCTTGGCCTCGATCAGCGAATGGGTATGCTTTCCCTGTAGGTGATTTCCATCGTGCATGCTCGATGGCTTCGGTCCCTTCAACGTTGGAGATGACATGAACAGAGACCTTCTCCGGCGCAGCTTGCCCTGCTGTATCCTGTTCTTTTTTTGCAGCGGCGGTTGGGCTTCGGTCGCGGTAGGCGATGAAAAAGCACTGGCAGAGCATGTCCGGATCACGCAAAACCAGATTGCTCTTTACACGTTCGAATCGCCTGAGGAGGGTATCGTTCGAGATCGTTCGGGGTTTGGTGAGCCGTTGAATCTGAGGATCGATAAACCTCAGAGTACACTGATTCGAAATGGGAAGATGTTTGTTTCATCGTCGGTGTTGATTGCTTCCGACGGGCCGGCGACGAAGTTGATTGAGGCGATTCGGCAGACTAGCGAGCTGACAATAGAAATCTGGATGAAGCCGCTGGACTTGAACCAGTCTGGACCAGCGCGCGTTGTTAGTCTGTCGAACGATACATCGCAGCGAAATTTGACGCTGGGGCAGGACAAAGCACGACTGGACGTTCGACTACGAACGTCGTCCACTGACAACAATGGTCAGCCATCGACCTCTGGGCCGGAGAACTCACTGGCGACAAAGCTGTCGCATGTCGTGTTCACTCGCAACGCCAGTGGCGACGTTGGGCTATATCAGGACGGGAAGAGAATTGTCAGCGGCAATGTCGCCGGAGACTTCACAAACTGGAGCCACGATTTTCGCTTGTCCATTGCGAACGAAATCTCGGGTGACCGACCATGGCTGGGTGATCTGCATCTTGTCGCACTTTACAACCGTGCGTTGAGTGACGCGGAGGTGACACAGAACCATTCCGCAGGTGTTCCGAACGGGATGGATTTTGCCAAAATTCTGCCGCCGCCGCATCAGGGCTTGGTCGATTTTGTACGAGACATTCAGCCGATCCTTCGCCAGCATTGTTACGACTGTCATTCGGCCGATCATGAGGATGGCGGCGTAAATCTTGGCCTTCGTCAGCGAGCATTTCAGGGCGGTCATGAGGGACCAATTTTCGAAACTGGTAACAGTGCAAACAGTCGCCTGATTCATCTGGTGGCAGCTTTGGATTCGAAGTCGGTGATGCCGCCAGAAACAGGCGGTCTGAATAAAAGCGAAATCGGTTTGTTGCGTGCCTGGATTGATCAGGGAGCTGTCTGGCCTGACGGGGCAGATATTGCTGATCCTCGCGAAGAAAAAGCTAAGGATCACTGGGCGTTTCAGCCGCTGCATGACGTGGCGGTGCCGATCGTGAAAGATTCAGAATGGCCGCAAAATACCGTCGCCAGCAGGCCGCAGGGCGCTACTCGCGGGTGTCAAACACCGATCGACAATTTCATCCTCGCGAAACTGGAAGCAGCGTCGCACACGCCTCAACCACCAGCCTCAGCAAGAGAACTTATTCGACGCATTAACTTCGATCTGATTGGTCTGCCGCCGACCCCGGAGGAAGTTGAGGCCTTCTGCGGCGCGGTGGAGAAAGGTCGCGCAGCAGCAATCAACGGACTTATTGATCGGCTGCTCGCGAGTCCTCACTACGGAGAGCGCTGGGGACGGCACTGGCTGGATGTGGCTCGTTATGCCGACAGCGACGGACAGGAGAGTGATCGTGATCGACCAACGGCCTATCACTATCGCGACTTCGTCATTCGATCGCTCAATAATGACATGCCGTACGACCAGTTCATCCGCTGGCAACTGGCGGGTGACGAGTATGAACCGGCTAATTCCGAAGCTGTCGCAGCCACCGGATTTCTGGCTGCTGGTCCGTTCGCCGCATTGCCCGATCGATTGATGGAAGATGAGCGGCTTCGCAATCGATACAATGAACTCGACGACATACTGTCGACAATCGGTACAGGTTTTCTTGGACTAACACTGGGCTGTGTTCGCTGCCATGATCACAAATACGACGCGATCCCCGCGAGAGACTACTACGGACTCATGAGCGCCTTTCACGGCGGCGAACGAGCCGAAGTGCCGCTTGGTAATACCAATGAAAAAGTGTTGTCGTATCGAGACCTCAGCCCGGAGCCTGGTCCGACGTGGCTCTTCCAGCGAGGCAACTACTATGATCGTGACCAGCCCGTGTCGCTGGGCTTTGTGTCGGTGCTGACGAACGGCAAATCGCCGACTGATTACCTTCTGACGGCGCGCGAGTTGAGTCCCTCCAAACAAACCACGAACCAGCGCCGCGCGCTGGCCGAATGGATGACAGACGTAGAACACGGTGCCGGAGTGCTGCTGGCTCGAGTGATCGTAAACCGCATCTGGCAGCATCATTTTGGACACGGCATCGTCAGGACTCCAAGTGATTTCGGCGTTCGCTCCGAAGCTCCAACGCATCCAGAACTGCTCGAATGGCTGGTTCACGATTTCGTCACTCACGGCTGGCAGATCAAGCGTCTGCATCGTCTGATTCTGCAAAGTGCCGTCTTTCAACAAAGTAGCCATCTGGCTCCGCAAGATGAGCCGTCTTCTGGCCCTCCCACTCAACCACCCCTCACCGGGACGTCATTGCACTCCGATCCTGACAACCGCCTGCTCTGGAAGTTTCCCATTCAACGTCTGGAAGGTGAAATCCTTCGCGATTCCATGCTGGCCGTCAGCGGGACGCTCAACACCAAATCGTACGGTCCAGCGGTGAAACCGCCGATCGCGGGCGAAGCGATTCTTGCTCGCAATGTGAAGGATCCTTACCCCGACAAAGTAGAAGACTCTGCCGAGCTTCGCCGTCGTTCGATTTACCTTTTCCACAAGCGAGTCGTCCCGTATCCGCTGCTTCAGGCCTTCGACAAGCCCGACGCTCAACAAACCTGCAGCCGTCGCGAACATACGACGGTAGCGACGCAAGCCCTGGCGTTGTTGAACGATCCGTTTGTGCGAACGGTGTCGTCTGAGTTTGCGGATCGATTAATCAGGCAGCATCCCGATGATCTGAAAGCGCAGCTTCGATACGCCTGTCGCCTCGCTTTGTCGCGAGAGCCGCTGGACGAGGAACTCGCCGCCGCAGAAGCTTTCGTCATTGAGCAAACGAGCCAGCGCAGTGCTCGCGATGGGCAGCTTGATGCCACAACGCTTCATCGTCAGGCGCTGACGGATCTATGTCAGACGGAGTTTGGGTTGAATGAGTTTTTGTATGTGGATTGATTCCTATCCTTCTGGTTTCCAAACGTCGCTCCCATCCACGCAAGGTGGTTAGCAGTCGTTCATTCCGGCAAACTGCATCGCAGCAATAATGGCTCGCCAATTTGGAGATGACGCAATGAACCACGCACAACCACAGCACTGCGGTCGCTTGGAACAAATTCTCAGCCGACGGCATCTTCTCCAGCGAGCCGGTGGCGGGTTTGGTGGGCTCGCGCTGGCAGAGTTGCTCGCCAGTCAGGGGTTGCTGGCTTCGGAGAATGCCGAGTCGTCGACGAGCGATGCCAACAAGGGAAATGAACTCAATCCGCTGGCTCCGCGAGCATCGCACTTTCCACCGAAGGCGAAGTCGATCATCTGGCTGTTCATGGAGGGAGCCCCGAGTTCGGTCGATATGTTTGATCCGAAACCAGAACTCACGAAACGCGACGGGCAGAAGATAGCGATTGATGTCTTTAACGGGAGTCCCGGTCCGCTGATGAAGTCGCCATTTTCGTTCAAACAGTACGGCGAAAGCGGAGCGTGGGTTTGTGATCGCTACACGAACGTCGCGAAGCATGTCGATGACTTTGCGTTCATCAAATCGCTGCACAGTGATTCCAACGATCACGTTCCGGCTTTGTATCAAATCAATACGGGCATTGCGCGGCCCGGGTTTCCAGCCGCCGGAGCCTGGTTCACGTATGGGCTGGGAAGTGAGAATCAAAATCTGCCGGGCTTCGTGGTGCTCGGCAATAATCAGGGCATCAAAGGAGGCCCGCTGAACTGGCACTCCGGCTTCCTTCCCGCCGCGCACCAGGGGACGTTGTTTCGGTCGGAAGGCAATTCGATTCTGAACCTGAACCGACCGGCCGATGTGACTCGCGGGGACCAGCGACGTCAGCTCGATCTGATGGCAAAACTTAACGCCAGGCATCTGGATTCGAGGCCCGGTGAAGCAGAGCTGCTCGGACGCATACAGTCGTTCGAGCTCGCGTATCGAATGCAGTCCGATGCGGCTAAGATGATCGACTTCTCCACGGAGACTCAGGCCACGCGAGATCTGTACGGCATCGATCAGAACGAAACGAAGTCGTATGGATCAAAGTGTCTGCTGGCTCGGCGACTGGTCGAAAGCGGCGTGCGATTTGTGCAGGTCTACAGCGACGGCGAATGGGACGCTCACAGCAATCTGACGGAGAATCACACAGGCCATTGCCGCGCGACCGACATTCCCATCGCTGGCCTGTTGTCGGATCTGAAGGATCGCGGCCTGATGGAAACCACACTCGTGATTTGGGGCGGCGAGTTCGGCCGCATGCCGGTTTCGCAAGGCAAAGACGGACGGGACCATAATCCTCAGGGCTTCATGGCATGGATGGCAGGAGGCGGCATTAAAGGCGGCACCAGTTTCGGCGAAACTGACGAGATCGGCTACAAGGCAGTTGTCGATCCGGTGACCGTCCACGATCTGCATGCAACGATGATGCATCTGATGGGACTTAATCACAAACGCCTGACATTCCTCCACAACGGCCGCGAGTATCGGCTGACGGATGTTGCGGGCGAGGTGCTGAGTCAGATTCTGGCTTAGGACTGATGTTAAGGATTTGTTTGATCGAAGGAACGAGTGTCCTTTGTATACGAGAAAACTGTTCCACGTCCGGCTACACTGTCCGTGGCGTAATTATGAAATCACAAGGATATTCAGGCATCACAATCTATGAAGATTGCTCGAATTTTTGCACATCGTGTTGAACTTCCGCTCCATGAAGGAACCTACAAGTGGTCGGGCGGGAAGTCGGTGTCTGTCTTTGACAGCACGATTGTCGGAGTGGAAACTGCATGTGGTCTGGTTGGATACGGAGAGGTTTGTCCACTCGGTCCTTTTTATCTTCCTGCCTATGCGGAAGGCGTTCGCGCGGGGCTGAGGGAACTCGGGCCTCATCTGATTGGGTATGATCCGCGAGAGCTGTCGAAGCTCAATCACCGGATGGATGCCGCTCTGAAGGGTCACGCTTATGTCAAATCCGGAATTGACATTGCCTGTTGGGATATTCTTGGCAAAGCCAGCGGATTGCCTGTCTGCACTTTGATGGGAGGCCGATTTGGTGAGAGCGTACGACTGTATCGAGCGATCTCACAGGAGGCCGCTGACGAGATGGCTCGCAAGGTTGCCGGCTATCGAGCTGCTGGTTACACACGATTTCAGCTCAAGGTCGGCGGCGATCCGGACACTGACATTGAACGCATTCATGCCGTCCGAGCGATGCTGCTTCCCTCAGATCGACTTGTCGCTGATGCCAATACAGGCTGGACGCAGCACGAAGCAATGCGAGTCGTCCGTGCCGTTCGCGACGTGGATGTCTACATTGAGCAGCCCTGCCTGACCTATGAAGAATGCCTGGCCGTTCGCCGCAATACGGACCATCCTTTCGTGCTGGATGAAAACATCGACGGCCTCGACATGTTGCTGAGAGCCAAAGCGGATTTGGCAATGGACGTAGTCAATCTGAAAATCAGCAAGCTTGGTGGGCTCACGAAGACGAAACAGGCTCGAGACTTGTGCGTTTCGATGGGAATTGCGATGACTCTGGAGGATAGTTGGGGTGGCGATATCACTACCGCCGCGATCGCTCATCTGGCACACAGTACGCCGGAAGAATTCCGATTTACCAGTACCGACTTCAACAGTTACGTCAGTGTCAGCAATGCCACAGGTGCGCCTCAGCGGGAGAACGGATTTATGAAAGCAGGCGTTTCCCCGGGACTGGGCATTGAGCCTCGATTTGAGGTGCTTGGCCCGCGACTTGTGGATGTCGCATCATAAATTGGGGCCGGTCGCCCTGCGTGAAATCATTGCGGTTGTCAGCTGATCAGTTGCTTGTGTATGCTTGTTTACGATCCTGACCAGTCACCGACTCAACAATTGAAAAGGCGAAATCATGCGATCTGCTTATTTGGTGTTGGCAAGTGCCGGACTATTGATCGGCGTCATGTTGCCATCCGCGGCCGCTGATGAATTGAATCATTTGGAGGCAGAAGCTCGGGCGATGAAGGCAGAGGCCGCCGAATTGCGGGAAAAGGGAAGTTTGGACGAGGCTCAACATTTGGATAAAGCCGCTGCGGCTTTGATTTCAAAGTTTAAGCAGTCTTCGGAGAAGCCGGGGAATCACGGCGTGCAAAATGAGAATCCCGATGTCCAGCATCTCCAGGATCGCCTTCGTGAACTCAGAGGAGCGATAGAATCGGCCGAAGCGAAGGGAGAGTCGGAGCAGGTCAGAAATGAACTTCGCGAGCACCTCGAACAGACTGAACACAAACTGGCAGAAATCAAGAATCGTGGCCATCGGGCCGAAATTCCGCCCCAGTTTCGTGAGGACTTCGAAAGGCTTGAGCACGTTGCACACCGAGTTCAATTAGTCCGCAAGGCTGCCGAAAACTTGAAGAGTGCCGAGCTTCATGATTTGGCTCATGAAGTCATGAAGAAGGCAGAGGCGATGGAGCAGGAAATCCAGGCCGGCAAAAGAGAGCTTTCGAAAGCCATGCAGGCGTTCCATAAAGATCGCGAGCCTGAGTCCGGTGGTGACGTACAGAAGTTGCGTTCAGAGAATGAGTTGCTTCGCAAAGAATTGAATGAGCTGCGAGAAGCCGTAGAGTTACTAAGGAAAGAAGGTAAAGTGCAGAGCGAATCGAAAATCAAGAAAAGATTTTTTGATGACATAGAAAATTAGTGGTGCCAATATCGTTACTCGTCAGCAATGACAGGGTGATATTCTTGAGAGGCGGACGACGGAAAGTTGTTGGCATTGGTCGTTGCGATATAAAAACTCGATTTGCGGTTGGCAAATCGGAGGTTGCAACCGACGGAGTGGGCGTCGTGGCCCCGTTACGGACCGGTGTGTTCGCAGGGGCCGTCGAAGAGAGGCCGAGTGCCCCGTCGAAAAGCATGACGACTCAGCGCCTCGAAAGAGTCGCTTTCATGGAAGTACATGTAATGGGTAATGGTGATCGTGTTAGATCGGAACTCGATCAAGTTCAGGGAATTTTTTTCCGTTTCCCGTCCCCTGCCCCGTCGAGAAGTCGAGGTGCCACATTGAGCGATAATAATGCCGCGTTCTCGATGCTTTCCAGGATAGAAATCAAGTGAGTTGCCAACATAGGCTCGATGAAGGTGTCCGCCGAGAATCAATTCTACCTTTAGATCCACGAATAACTCCATGGCACGCTTCGACTTGGGCATATTGCTGTCGTGCAGGCTGTCCGGCGCTGGGGCGAAGTGGTGATGTGCCACAACAATACGAATGGCATTTTCCGGAGCGTCGCGGAAAACTTTTGCACAGTTGTCCAATTGTGAAATGAAGATTCGACCATTGCTGATCGCTGTATGCGGAGCAGTTGAATCAAGTCCGGCGATCACTGCATCTTTAATTCGAAGGACCGGATTGAGCTCTTCAGAAATAATCTCCTTGTAGAGTCCGTGAGGGTTCATCATTCGCTCATAAATGCGATAGAGTGGAACGTCATGGTTTCCGGGAATCACAAGTCTTGGAATGGCTGGCAGCATTGCCATAAAATCGCGTGCGGCTTCAAATTGGACTCTCTTTGCACGCTGAGTCAGGTCACCGCTGACAATGACCGCATCTGCTTTAAGCATTGGTGCCAGTCGTAGAACCGCTGCTCCGACTTTTTCGACATACGGAGGGCCAAAGTGCAGGTCCGAGATCTGCAGAAGTGTAAGTTGTGGGACTTCAATGACGGTCACAGTGTTCTGTTATCCGAACGAAGGGATTGAAAAGATACTTTTAACAAACATGCCGAAATGTCAAAAGCCTCACCAGGGACCCGTCGAAGTCGCATTGTAAAAATCGTGAGGCAGAGTCGCTTGGCTTGCTGCCTGCCCGGAATCACTGCTTTTCAGAGGAACGCTGGAAAATTTTTGAGCGGCAGAGGCCCAGTCGATTGCACCAGAACTGAAACATTACCCAAAGCGTCAGCAGGCCGTATCGAGTGCTGCGGCGAAAATTAATGCTGGACGCTTCGGCAAAATATCGCACTGGTACCGGGATGTCGCCCAGTCGAAAGCCAAAGTACACGGCCTGCGCCAGAAACTGTGTATCAAAGACAAAGTCATTCGAGTTTTCTTTCCAGGGGACTGTTTCAAGAACGTCGCGTCGATAGGCCCGAAAGCCACTGTGGAAGTCTCCCAGATTCTGACCCAGGGCAACGTTTTCAAAGATTGTCAGGCAGCGGTTAGCGATGTATTTCCAGGCGGGCATTCCGCCCTGCAGGGCTTCAGCACGTGTGCGAATACGCGACCCCAGTATGACATCACAATTGCCAAGTCGAATCAGCTCTGCAGCAACAGGGATGACACGGCTGTCGTATTGATAATCCGGATGAATCATCACCACAATATCTGCCCCGCGTTCCAGTGCGGCCGCGTAGCAGGTCTTTTGATTGCCCCCATATCCTGTGTTGGTCTTGTGAGGAATGACGGTCAGTCCCAGTGACTTTGCGAGTTCGACAGTTTTGTCGCGACTGCAGTCATCGACCAGAATGATTTCATCGACTGTTCCCGGCGGAATATCTCGCAAAGTTCGGTCCAGAGTCGTTTCAGCATTGTAGGCTGGCATGACCGCAATGATCTTTGGTTTTTCGCCGGACTGCATGGGGATTTTTTCTGTAAGACGCTCTTAAGAATAACAAAGGCAAAAAGAGTTTGTATCGCAGGGTGCGAGGAATAGACGTCCGGCCTTGGAACTCGAAGTTTGTGAAACACACTCCCAGTATGCCTTCGATCGCTCCGATCGCGGGACAAATATTAAGAATATTCCAGTTGCTGTTATCACTCCGACTTTGTGGCCTGTCAGGCTATCAGCCAAGGCCGTGAGAATCGGACGACCTGTCCCAATCCGCGTTTTCTTGAATTAGCTCGCACGAACCGCGGTGGTAATCACTTTGAAGTTGAACAACCACAATGAAGTGACTTCAGTATTTTGCAGTGGCTGCCCGTGGCATCAGTGCACGTGCATCTCTTGAGCCAAGGATAAACTGCGTTTTTCTTGCTTCGTCGCTGAGTTGGGGTCTTTGCCAGCAAACGGATAGTGGCTTTGGAGTTGTCTCGCGTATACTCTTGGTACTGATTGCCGCCTGCCTTTTGGGCAATTGTTTGAAGAATCAACGTTTTTTTCGACACTATCCCAAGGAAAAAAACATTCAATGCTATCGTCTGTACAGCCTTTATACGAACATAAAGCTGGGATTTGAGTTTTAAGGGAATTTGAAAACGAGAGCGGGATCCGTGTTATGAAGTGTACTTTGCGATCATTGTTTTTTCGTGCTGCGAACTTGGCGTTGGCATCTTCTCTTGTCTTGATACTAATCGGTTGCGGAGATTCAGGGCCGCCAAAAGCTGACGTTTATCCGGTTTCAGGGACCGTGACTGGTTCTGGCGATCTGACCGGTTGCCTAATTGTGTTTAATCCGTCTGATCCCAAGGGAATCAGCGCCTCTGGGACGATTGAAGCTGGCGGAAAGTACACTTTGGAAGCCGTGGATGGTCGTCCGGGGTGTGCCGCTGGTAGTTACAAGATCACACTCAGCATGTCTCAGGATGCTGTGAAAGCGGCGATGATGAAGTCAATGGCTACAAGTGGTCCCGGTAGTAAGTCAGGTCCACCAAAGATGGATGGTGCCTTTCCTGAGAAATACTCCAAGTTACAAACCTCAGATAAAACTGTTGAGGTTAAGGCTGATACGACGACTCTTGATATTACGCTCTAGACAAGTGCGTGATTTGAATGTCCTGTTGATTTGCCGACGTGGCAGATGTTCTTTTCCTTTAGTTTGAGGATAAATTTATGGCTCGATTTAAGATCCGGCGAGCGTTTACGCTCATTGAGTTGTTGGTGGTGATTGCAATCATCGCCATTCTGATTGCTTTGCTACTTCCTGCTGTGCAGCAGGCCCGCGAAGCAGCTCGACGTACGCAGTGTAAAAACAACTTGAAGCAACTTGGGTTGGCTCTGCACAATTATCATGACGTCTTTGGGACGTTCCCAGAAAACGAATTGGCCCGCAACGACAGTCCGACCGGTGGGCCGTATGATGACCCGCCGATGACTCCTGCTCAGGCGGTTCCAACCTTGGGCTGGTTGGCAAGACTTCTGCCCTACATTGAACAAGCACCACTTTATTCATCGATTAACATGAGTGGTACGCCTGGTCAAAATGCCGGTGCCAAGGTGGTTGGAAACGGTGCTCCTGCGACGAACATTGCGGCTCGTCGGACGATTATCACGGCCTTCCTTTGTCCAAGTAATCCGCAAGCGAAGAAGCTGGCCAACGGGACAGCGCATGGTGATAATTGGGGTAACGGGTTGGACGGTGCTCGAACGGACTATGTCGGAAGCATGGGTTTCATGAATGCTGGGCATCGTGACTGTCCATTCGCCAATTACGCGGGCCAGGAATGGAACCACGTGAATCAGTTTGCTGCACCTCCATTGCACAATGCAAACGGGGTTTTTGGATTCCATGGTTGTGTGGGGATCTCTCACATCACTGACGGAACTTCAAATACACTTGGCGTGATTGAAACGATGCACTGGCAGGAGAAGGAAGATCCTTCACGGGAAGCTACGGCTGATGCACTATGGATGAGCGGTTACGCTATTCATAGCGTCAAGATGCCGCCAAATACCGACCCGAACGGAGACTTCCGCTGCAATTCCTGGAGCAGCCTGCATACAGGCGGTTCCCAGTCATGTCTGTGCGACGGTTCGGTACGATTCATCAGTGAAAACATTGACGTAACAATCCGAAAGGCCTTGGGAACACGAAGCCGAGGCGAAGTGCTTGGTGATTTCTAAGCGTCATCCGACTTTTGTCTGAGTCTGTTTGACTAACTGGTCCCTCGGTCGCATTATTGTGGCCGAGGGATTTTTGTTATACGCCTTTGCGATCAGCATGTTGAATATGGCTTTTGTTGTGTCAACGCCGAACATCTTCCTGTGTGTACTTCTGGTGCTCCTTGCCGGCTGCTCACAACAGACCGCTGTGCCTGAACAAGCATCCGAGAAAACACCAGCCACCCCACAAGTGGCGATGGGGATACCACTGAATCGTCTCAGGGCAAAGTCCGAGAAAAGCATTCAATCGACATCATTGAGATTTGCCAAACTTTCTGAAGACAGTCAGCCAGGCTTTACCTACGTCAATGGTAGTCGCGGTAAGCGACTGATGGTGGAAGCGACTGGCGGTGGTTGCGGTTGGCTCGATTTTGATCGAGATGGAAGTTGGGATCTCTACTTTGTTCAAGGCGGATATCCAGACGAACAACCCTCCGGGAACGCCCCCAATGACTGTCTTTGGCGGCAGACTGGCGGCCAATTTGGTGATGTGACCAGCGATGCTCGAATTATTGAAAAGGGATACAGTCAGGGCGTATCCATTGGTGATTTTGATAACGATGGCTTCGACGACATATTTGTTACAAACGTTGGAAACAACACTTTGCTCCGCAATCAGGGTGACGGTACGTTCGCAAAAATCGAGACATGGGGAGGCCAGGGGAGTCAGTTGTGGAGTTCAAGTTGCGCCTGGGGTGACATTGATCTGGATGGGGATTTAGATCTGTATGTCTGCAACTACTGCGACTTTGATCCATATCATCCTCAGATTTGCACCAACGCATCAGGGGTTCAAATCCAGTGTGCGCCAAACCAGGTTTCTCCGGTGGGTGACGAACTGTACTTGAATGAGGGGGATGGAAACTTCGTTCCCATTGCGAGCGAAATGGGGCTAACCGGTCCAGAAAACAGGGCGCTGGGTGTTGTTATTGCGGATTTCCGGGGTGATCTGGTCCCAGAGATCTACGTGGCAAATGATGCGTCTGCGAATTTTATGTTCGTGCGTGATTCCTCAGGCAGATATAACGAAATTGCTGCGCGTCTTGGATGTGCCCTGGATGCGAACGGAATTGGGCAGGCGAGCATGGGAATCGCGACTGGTGATTACAATAGAGATGGCCTGCTGGACCTCTATCTGACTCACTTCGAAGGTGAATGGAATACCCTGTACTTAAATCTCGGAGAGTTTGGCTTCCGGGACGCCACGGCGGATTTGAAGCTAGTGCAATCGACGTTGCCCTGGGTTGGCTTTGGTGTGATTATGGAGGATTTCGACCAGAACGGGTATGAGGACATCTTTGTTTCGAATGGCCACATCGATGATCGTGGCAGAAAACAAGTGCTGGAAATGCCGCCTCTGCTTTTGACATATGACGGCTTGGCCTGGCATGAGACGCAGGCGTCAGCTGGACCATATTTTGATTCCCGATACGTTGGCCGCGGCTGCAGTCAGGCGGACCTTGACAATGATGGTGATTTTGACATCGCAGTGGTGCATCAAAACCAGCCGGCAAGTATTCTCGTGAATGAATCTCAGCGCGGGAATTGGTTGTCATTGGAATTGATCGGCAGAACATCAAATCGTCATGGTATTGGCGCTCGAGTGGAAGTACAGCAAGGTGCAAACAAAATCGTGCAGCAGTTAGTTGCTGGTGGCAGCTATTGCAGCAGTCGCCAACCGAGACTGATTTTTGGGCTGGGAGAATCTGCAAGTCCTTGCACTCTCAACGTACGGTGGCCGAACGGAGCCGTGCAAAGCCTGTTGGAGGTACCCGTTAATCAGCAGTTGGTTATTCGCGAGGGACTCCAATGACAGAATTCGACACTCAGATTCCCGGTAATCTGCTGCGAAGTCATTTATGGCGTGCGAAGGCGTTTGTGTTGACCGCCATGCTTGGAGTCGTTGTCATCGGCTGCGGCCAGGATGGTAGTGAGCGGCCAGAAACAACACTGCAAGATGCAGCCCCGCCAGCTAATCAGGACTCAACCACCGAAGTGTCGTCTGTCTTCTCAGAACTTTCTGGCTCCTCGGACTCAAACCTGGGCCGCAAGCAGACCACGATTGCTGCTGATCGCGGTCGCGTGGCTTTCACCAATGTGGCCACCGCTATGGGCCTCGAATTCAAATACGACAATGGCGCCATCGGTCAGCAGTTGATGGTGGAGGCGACTGGGGGTGGTTGCGGTTGGATTGATTTTGACCGGGACGGTTCAGAAGACCTCTATTTTCCGCAAGGGGGCAACCCCGCGAAATCAGGCAGCAGAGATCAGCCATTGGATCAGCTGTTTCGTAACATCGCTGGCAAATCGTTTCAAAACGTGACTTCATTGGCGCATATCGTTGAGCAGCTTTATGGTCAGGGAGTGGCCGTCGGTGACTACGACAATGATGGATTCGATGACCTGTTTGTCACAAACGTCGGATGCAATCAGTTGTTTCAAAATATGGGTGACGGAACGTTTACGCTCATGACGCAACAGGCTGGTGTCGCAGATGATTTATGGAGCAGCAGCGCTGCCTGGGGCGACATCGATCTTGATGGGGATCTTGATTTGTATGTCTGCAATTACTGCAATTATGACCCGAAAAATCCAATGGTCTGTCTGAACAGTCAAGGCATTCCATCGATCTGCCATCCGAAGGACGTGATTCCTGTCCCGGATGAATGTTATCGAAATCTGGGTGATGGGAGATTTGTGCCCTGTGCGAAGGAGTTGGGGCTGTTTGGTGAGGGCAATCGAGGTTTGGGAGTAGTGATTGCTGATTTTGACAACGACCATTGGCCGGATATTTACGTAGCAAATGACACCACGGCGAATTTTCTGTTTCTAAATGAAAAAGGAACAAGCTTCAAAGATGTAGCCATCGCAGTCGGGTGTGCTGTCAACGCCCATGGTGTGCCTCAAGCCAGCATGGGGATCGCTTGCGGTGATTACGATCGAAATGAGATGCTGGATTTGTATGTGACGCACTTCACGGGGGAGTGGAACACGCTCTATACTAACCTTGGTGAAAAAGGGTTTTACGATAGGACAGCGATGACAGATCTTGTCGTGCCCACCATGAACCGATTGGCATTCGGCACCATTATGGCTGATCTTAATCAGGATGGGTTCATGGAAATCTTTGTGGCCAACGGTCATATTAATCCGCAGGAAGCGGACGGTGACGGTTATCCGATGCGGCCACAGCTGTTTTCGTTTGACGGAGCAACATGGGACGACGTGGGCAACGCCGCTGGCGAGTACTTCAGTCGTCCGGTTGTCGGTCGTGGTGTTGCCACGGGCGACTTCGATGCCGATGGAAAGCTGGACCTTTGCGTTGTGCATCACGATGCTCCGGTTGCCTTGCTTCACAACGAATCGACTTCTGGGAAATGGTTGCAAATACGCCCAGTGGGCAGGAACTCCGCGCGTAACGCAGTTGGGACGCGTGTGTCAGCCACTATTGAAGACGAAATATGGATGCTCGAACTGGCCGGCGGTACGAGTTACTGTTCGAGTATGCAGGGAATGCTCAGTTTTGGTTTTCCAGCATCGGCATTGACATGCAATTTACGTATTGAGTGGCCCAGCGGGCTCGTTTCCGTTGCGGAAAACGTTTTACTGAATCAAAGCATCTGCATTGTTGAGCCAACTTCCGAAGTTCAGCGTTCGGGTTGGTTGGTGCCATCGGCTGGGAAATAGTGTGATGCGTCGTTTCGTGCGTTTGATTTTCATTTTCCTGCTCACAGTTGCTGCCATCTGGTTGTCAGTTTCTGGATGGCATGCATTCCGGGTTTGGTCGCTCGCAACAGAATGCGGAACATACGAACGTTCCGGCAACTGGGTTCGATTGATGCGCTCGGCGAGAGAGTGGATGCGAATGTCGCCAGAGAGTCGTGAAGCAAGGCAGGCAGGTGCAAAAGCCGGACGTGTACTGCGTGATGTGAATGCGGTCGCAGAGTTCCTTAAAGACTTCCCTCGAGCCCTGCCTGAAGACGTTCCATGGCTTTCGATGCTTGCAGATTTGGAGTTTGGCCCATTAAACCAACCCCTGGAAGGCTCGAAGATTTGCCAGGAAATCCTGCGGATCATTCCGTCGCATCGAGAGAGTCACCATCGCTTAGTTTATTTCTACGCGATGACCCAGCAACAGGTCGCAATGCAGTCGCAAATTGAAACGGCGATGAACAGCAACTGTGAGTTACCGGAATCCTATGTGTATGGGTTTCTGGGGTCCGGGCTCAGGCTGCAAAATGGTTCTGAGGTTGCCAGGCGTTGGCTCGCAGGAGGCGAAACAAGCGAGTTGCTGTTGGTCGCACTGGCACTGCACATTTCACAATCGCTGAACGGAGCCATTCCGACCGTTGACGATGCAACATCAGAGAACTTGCGGCTGCAGCAGAAAGAACGCGAGACAGCTCTGGCGGAACTTCTTGTTCGATACCCTGACAATCAGGAGTTACTTGCCTACTTGTTGCTCGACGCTATGGAAACCGGGATGGCCGCTCGAGCCGGGGAACTATTGGTGCGGGCGCCGCCGTCGGCCGATAACGACTTTCGGTTTTGGCATGTGCGAGGCTGGGTTTTTGCCCATGTTCAGGAGTACGACGAGGCTCAACTCAGTTACCTGAGGGCAATCAAATTGAATCCACTCGACTGGCGCACGCGCTTTCACATGGGAGAGTTACAACGCGTAAGAGGAGAGTTGAAGGATTCAATTGCTACGAACCAGCTTGCTGTTTTGGGAAGGTCGCTGGAAAAAGACCTTCTCGAGCAGCCAGACATGCGATCCATACCGATTCCGATTTATCAAAGATTATCTGAGTACTGTCAGCAATGCGGTTCGCATAAAATGGCCGGTTTCATATCGAGATTTCTAAGCAAGAGTGACGTAGATTCTCCGGAAGAGTCAAATCAGCGATCCTTGCTGTTGCAGCCCGAGTAAGGATCGGATCTCTGATCATGTGAAAAAACTTTGCAGGACTAATACGGCCAAATGACAGATCAGCCACAGAGACAGGATGGCCCGTCAGTCCCGAGCGGACTCAAATCAACGGCGAGATTGCCGCGTGGTCGCGCGAGACTCAAGCGGCTGCTTGTTGCCGCTCCGCTGTGCATTCTGCTGATGTGGGGTCTCTACCATGCCCTGCGGTTTCAGGTCCGACGAATGTGCAAAGAGGCGCAGAACGAATCTCGATGGATTGATCTCGAAACGTGGAGCGCGCGATGGGCCTGGTTTGAGCCCCAGGAAGCTGATGCCTGGCTTTTGCTCGCCGATGCTGTGCAACATCAGAATCGATTTGCCGAAGCGGCCGAATACCTCAGTAGTGTTCCGGCGAACTCTCCGAAGGCGCCGGCCGCTATCTTGCTGGAATCGAAGTTGTACTTTGGGGCCGCAAATCGGCCTCTGGAAGGGGAGGTCGCATGCCGCCGACTGCTGGCTTTGCAGCCCAGGGCCACAATGGCACATGCATTACTAATTCGCTTTTATGCCTTCACTCTGCAACGAAAAAAACTTGAGGACCAGGTGCGAGCGGCGATACTTGTCGATCAGGAACCACGCGATTCATACATCTACTATTTTCTTGCCGACAGTCTGAATATGGCGGGTGGTGAGCAGCTTAATACTCTGTGGCTTACTTCTTATCCCGATGAGGAACTGTTTCTTGTTGCCAGGGCACTGCAGGCAGTAAGCTCAGATGAAGACAAACCCGCGGCGACTGAAGTCGCTGCAGACAAGATTCTGAATGCCCGTGAAGCCCAAATCGTGAAACTGCTCGAACGTTTTCCACACAACATCAATCTGCTGGCCGATCAGATTGAGGCTGAGATTGTGAAGGGCCAACTGGAAAACGTATTGCGACTACTAAAAAATGCGCCTGCCACGGCTGAGGCTGACAATCGATTCTGGAGGTTTAAGGGTTGGGTGCATTATGCGAAGGGCGAATTCCAGGAAGCGGAGTTGGCCTACCGCAGGGCATTGAAAATGCATCCGATGGACTGGCAAACCCTGAATCGACTGAGCGAAGTCCTGAGAGCGCGGCAGGAAACTAAGGAGATCGATCGAATCCAGAGTATTGTAAAACGAATTCAGGATCTAAGGGGGGAAATTCGCGAAATCCAGGTTGTTGAAGAAGCTCCTCTTGCTGTTCTGAAATCACTTGCTGGCCTGGCAACGGAATGTGGAGATGATTTCATCGCGAATGCACTTCAACGACGCGTTGGTGCGCAGGGTGGGCCGTCGGAGAATCCATAACGTATTCTTCCGATAGCTCTGGCAACTAGAGGACTCGCAGTGATGCTGGCAGGTTTTCAAAAACGTTGGGTTACTTCTGGGCTGATTGCCGTCGGTCTATTATCGGCGGCAGCGGTTTATCTGTATCTCGGTGGAGAATGGAACACTGCAAGTCCACTTGAAACGCCACTCGAAACCTTGCGCGACGGAGTGTTCTATATTTCGCCGGATAACTATGTGGACACCGTACAGCAGTTGTCCAGGCAGGGTGCGGTCTTTCTTCCAGCCCCACAGTCAGACCTTCAGTTGGTAAGCAGCAAGAGCGAGTCCAAAGACTATCTGGGACCGGACAGTTGCAGGGAGTGTCATGCATCGTATGTCGACTCTGCCGCGATGACTGCTCACTTCAGGACATGTCGACCAGCTGACAGCAAATCTATCCATGGTTTGTTTGGAGTCGGAAAAAATGTTCTGCCGACGGGCAACTCCGAAATGTCATTTAGAATGTCACAAGTCGAAGACCGATTTTATCAGTCGTTGGTCATCAAGCGTCACGGAGAAAACTACGTTCATTCCAAACCGCTCGAGCTTGTCACAGGATCGGCGAAGTACGGTCAATCCTATTTGTATTGGCAAAACCAGTGCCTCTACGAATTGCCCGTGAGTTATTTCACGGACCTTGGGGAGTGGGTGAACAGTCCAGGCTATGTCGATGGTGTTGCCAACTTCGCACGCCCAATTTCCGCAAGGTGCCTTGAATGCCATACCACTTGTTTTGAGCAAACGGGTAGTCCCTTTAATCGTTTTACTTCCGAGGGTGCGATTGTTGGCGTGACCTGTGAGAAGTGTCATGGGCCAGGTCGCCAGCATGTGGAACATCATCATCGTGAACCAGACGATCGTCAGGCAAAGCACATTGTGAATCCCGCTGATCTGCCGCGAGATTATTCAATAGACCTGTGCTCGCTGTGTCACTCCGGTGGCGGTGAGTCACTAAGAGAATCGTTTAGTTTCCGTCCGGGTGATCGACTTGCTGATTTTGTCAGGATTCCGCCGAACACCGAATCGGGTCCGGGAGGAGTCCATTCAGCCAATCAGCATGCCCGTATGGCGCTCAGTCGTTGCTTTCAGGAAAGCAGCGAGATGCAGTGTACTACATGCCATAATCCACATCAGCAAGAGCGAGGCAACGTCAAACTCTTTGTGGAACGATGCCTCAAGTGCCATGAGGGAAGAGACTGTGGTGTGGTTCTTCGAACGGGAGTCGTAGCAGAAGATCGGTGTATCGATTGCCACATGCCACGCAGGTCTGATTCACAGATGCCAATGCAGAAACAGGATAAGACATTCCGCCCGATGCTGCGTGATCATTTTATTGGCAAGTGGGATGACGTGACGGCTGACGTTCTGAAACAACTCGCTCCGGATTTGAATCCGCAGCAAAAACACCAATGACCAAAGTAAAAAAGACAGGCCAAACGCCTGTCTTTTCGACTGCTAAGACTTCCGCAAACTCATTCAGTTAGCTTACAGCAGGCGTCTCGACAACCTGCAAACCGGGAACAGTGATGGACATGATCTTGACGCGGGTATGTTTCTGGCGATGCCCGGTATGTCGGCGAGAATTCTTACGCTTTCGAAGTCGCTGAATCTCAAGCTTAGGGCCCTTTTCAGTGGCGATCACCACTTCGGCGACAACGGACGCACCAGAAATCGCCGGAGCACCGAAAACACTGGCGCCGCCTCCGTTAGCAAGCAGGACTTGGTCGAAGGTGATGGAAGCACCTGCCTGGACCTCTTCCCCACGATAGTCTACTGAAAGGAAAGAACCTTCCTGAACACGATGCTGACGATTACCGTCTACGATCACAGCGAACATCTGAAAACCGTCCTCAACCAACTCTGACCACAGGAAACAACAAAGACGCTATTGGCCTGCAGGAGTGTACTTGTTTACAGTATCTGCCTGCCGTATTCATTTTGAATCGCGAAGTGTAGCGATGAACTTCGGAATGTTCGAGTCGGAAATGCAGCAAGTTTCGGACTTGGGAGGAGGAATTTCCAGTTGAATTCCTGTTCTGCCCTGCATGCTCCCTCTGTTCCCTGTGCCACTCACGATGATTTTGTGACTATTTGGGGATCAGCTGAGCCAGTATTTGTTGCCATTTCTTTGCGCCTTCCCGGTCACCCTTTGATGCCGCCCCTCGCATAAGGTGGCTTACGAGTCGTCGGTCCTCGGGATAAGAATCGAAGAAAGGCAGCAATTTGTCGTAAACGAGTTTTCCTTCACCCCTGTAAAACAGCAGGTCAGATTCCAGTAACACGGCATCAAGATTGGAAGGTTCTGCCTGAACGACAGTCTTGATGTTTTCATACGATTCATCGAACAAGCCGTTGTCTCGCTGGCCCTGAGCCAGAATCAGTCGAACGCGATGCAAGTCTGGCTGGAGTTTCAAGCACCATTGAGCTTCCGCAATGGCCTCATCTGATCTGCCCGCCGAGTAGTAGGCGTAGGCCAGGTTGGCATGGGCCGCCAGTTGGTCAGGCTCTAATTGGATGCAAGTCTCCAGAGGACTGATCATTTCCTGATTTCTGCCTGCATCACTCAGCGCATCCGCCAGCAGAAGGTAACTGGCGGCTCGTTCCGGCTGCGCTTTGATGCACGCTTCAATCAACGGAATGGAGTCGATGACACGTCCGGAGTTGAAGTAAAGTTCGCCCAACGCCAGGTTCGCCGCAAAGTCGGTCGGAAAGATCGATAACAACTTCTTCAATGCCTGCTCAGCAAGCGAGGTGTCTCCGGCATTGAGTGCCATTGCAGCGAGGGATCGCAGGGCCACTTCGGCGGTCTCTTTTTCATTTGACAGATACAGCAGATGAGTCGCTGATTGTTGACTTTTCCCCTGTCGGGCATAGTTCTCAGCCAATTGTTTTCGGACAAGATGGTCGGAGGGTTCTGCTTTCAAGTGTTGTTCCAGAAGCTCCGTTCCCTTTATGGTATCGCCACTTCGGAGTTGCTTTAGTCCTTCCGTCCGCAGATCCCTGTTTCCCGATCGCAGGGCGATTCCTGCGGCGAGCCCAACGGCGCCCACGGACAACACAAGTAGAATCGTTTTCCAGCTTTTCTGCATTTCTCTCTGAGCCCTGAGACAATCGACCTTAATTCCAGAAAAAGAGTTTTGAACAGTTTCTACGGTATTCTGAAGGGAATGCTGATCCCTTCGACAAGTATCCATTCTTCATTAGTTTTTAAGTTGGCCCATTCCTGCTTCTTTCCGTTCGGCCAACGAACCTCAATATTCGCAATTGAGGCGATTTGCCCCGCACCCAGAGTGACGATAGGTTCGCTCGTTGACAAATAGCTGGTGCTTCCGTCAACAAAACGGACAAGCCCGTTTCCTTTGCCGTCATTGAATGTCATTCGGGCTCCTGTGGCATTTCGAACGCAATCTCGGCCGATCAGTCGAAGCTTCAGGACGTTTCCATGCGCCGTCGTTTGGTTTTCCAGCAACAGCGGCGATCCACCCAAAGTTGTCATCACAACATCCGTGCGGAAGTCCCGATTGAAGTCGAGTGTTGCCGAGCTTCTTCCTACCAACGGCTTGCTGAAAATCGTTCCAGCGTCTGCTGAGAAATCTTTGAATCGTCCGCTGGTCATGGTCAGCAGTTGAGCAGTCTGCTCATACGGAATGTTGCGTCCCAGTTCTTTCAGCCGATCATGAACGTGTCCGTTAGCAACGAAGACGTCAAGGTCGGAGTCACCATCAGCGTCAAGGAAATTGACGCCAAAACCGAGCCTGCTGCGACTGGGAGCTCCGATGCCAATTTCATCAGTCACATCCTGAAAAAATCCAGATCCCTCGTTGCGATAAAAGGTATTGGTTTCTTCAAAGTAGTTGGTGACGAGCAGATCAGGTCGCCCGTCAGCGGTTGCGTCGCCAACAGCTATTCCCATTCCCGCTTCTCTCTCGCCGTTGCCATTGAGTGCAACTCCGGCAAGAAACCCATCCTCCGTGAATCGTCCGCTTCCGTCGTTTATCCACAGGTGATTTGGCACAGAGTCATTCGCAACGTAGATATCCAGATCACCATCATCGTCAATATCCACTGTTGCGACGGCGAGTCCTGGCTGCGGATCGACAGACTGCATTCCGGCCAGCAGCGAATTGTCGTTGAATGTGCCATCGCCATGACCGATTAACATCACATCGGACAACGCCTTGAATTTCCAGGGTGGGCACAGTACGCCTAGTTTTGTGGCCTCATCAACGCAAAGCGGGTAATCCGCTTCTGAAATAGAAACGTAGCGTGAGATGAACAAATCGAGTGTGCCATCCATGTTGGCATCCGTCCACGTGCAACTTGCGCTGTACCCGTCTGGTTGAGTCGTTAAAGAAACGCCGCTTGAAAATGTGCCGTCACCATTGTTAATGAAGAGCTGATTTTGCCCGACGCTCGTCATGTAGAGGTCATCAAATCCATCATTGTTTGAATCTCCACTTGCGATCCCCATCGTGTAATAAGGCACTCGCAGTCCGACAAGGACGGACACGTCCTTCAATGATCCTCGGACATTACGCAGCATAGTTTCGTAAGGCTTCGATGGCGAAAAAAACTTTCCGTCCCAGGAACACCCTTGTCCAAAACAGAGATCACTCCAGCCGTCGTGGTCGAAATCGATGCAACCCACTCCCGATCCCATTGTCAGGTGGATATGGCGTTCTTCGGTCAGCGGTGAACTGTGTGAAAATGCTCCACCTGCCTCTGCGTAAACATCGGCGAATTGGATTTGTGGCTCCTGACCGGCTGCTTCCCCGGCGCGGAAACCCAGAAGCAGAAGGATCACCAGGATGGCAAAAAATTGGAGGTGACCAGGATGTTTTCGCTCGATGATCATGAAAGCCGTTTTCAAGAGCAAGCTGCCATGTTTGAGGGGAAGTCGGAGCGGATTAAGGTGCCAGGGCCTGTCGGAAGAAAGAAGCGACTCGCATCGTTACAACACTTCGATCGAGTGGGCACGCTCAGGAAACAAAAAAAGGACGAGATCTCTGGCGGGCTGTAAACCAACAGCACGACAGATATCTCGCCCTCCCGGAATCCTCGGAGTCTCGTTGTGGCCCTACAGAACCGTTCGCAGTTCTCTTAAAGCTGCCATCAACGCCTCATATTTCGTTTCATAGGCTTTCGCATCGCCCTTTGCCGCCGCAATGAGATCCTTGTAGGCTGTCACAACAGCATCTTTCTTTGCCGCGTTGTAACCAGACGGCGCAGAGGACGCAGCGAAGGCATCGAGAACGGGATTAATCTCTTCTGGTTTGACCAGTGCCTGCGAAGCCTTCCATTGCTTCATCCCGGCATTCATGCCAATCCCACGCAGTGTCTCATCTAAAGCGGTTAGTTCAGGCCATTCGACGACTTCCTCACCGCGCATTTCGTCAACGGCTTTATTGCCGCAGCCAGCGATGACCAACGTCAAGCAGGCCAGTCCCATCAATTTCCACATATCTAACCCTTCCCATAATCTTGCAGCAAAACAAAAAGATCCCCTGTTGCAGCCAAACTACAGCAAGGGATCCTGGATTTCAAGAGACCTACCAGCAAGTGTTAGAACTCACCAGTGACCTGACCTTCCGCAACACCAAAGATGTAGGCATGTGTCAGCATGTCGATGTTTTCAGAAACGAATCTGACAGATCCGTCTCCCAAAAGCGCTTGAGCACCACCTACGTGAGCACTGGACATTGGACGGGCTCCTTGATTTCCTGCATCAACGGAGTCTGTCCATGACACCAAGTCGTCTCGCTTATCGTTGATCACGCGAGAAGGATATGTGCCACCGCCAGTATCTGAACTAGATCCAACGTATCCAAATGGATTTGTATTGGAGACAAGTGCCGCATCACGGCGAACGCCAGCATTACACTGGCACCAGCCAGTTGTTTCTGTCCAGTCACGGCATCGGCGAAGATTCTCAGCTGCTGGACCACCTTCGACACGTGTAAACTTCTTGCCGCGATAAATCTCGCCAACAATAACAGTGTTAGATGTTCCGTCCTTGAAATTCTTCAGGGAAATTCCCCATCGAGAAAACGCACCATGGTCCAAAGTCGTTGCATTTGGCGCCTGAGCGCCATGATCCTGATCTCCGCGTGCTCGCACAGCCTCTGCATAGTTCGTACCCGCGATTCCGTCTGCCAAACGAGGTGCAGAATCGTCACTGGGGCACTGATAGGCTGAGACAACAGTTCTTTGGGCGGAGTAAGCACCTGACGGGTTAGGAATTCCACCCATGCACCCACCACCATGACCGTAGCGATCCATTTGCATCGCGCTGTACATAGCGGCTTGTTCAATATATGGAAGAATTGCCGTTCTCCAGCTCCAGCCACGTGAGTACATCCAAGGCTGGCAGCCCGGATAAGCGGTTGTTGAAGCACTCACTGCCAGCGGCAGTGAATTGAACACGTCGTGGTAGTTGTGCACCGCCAGACCAATGTTCTTCAGGTTGTTCTTGCACTGTGTGCGGCGAGCCGCCTCACGTGCTTGTTGTACTGCTGGCAACAGCAGCGCAATCAGAATTGCAATGATGGCGATCACCACCAGCAACTCGATCAGCGTAAACGCTTTTCTCTTAACCAACTTAGCCATGAAAGATCCTCCAAAAATAGAGACGAAAAAGAACCGCCACGGTGAGAATGCAGCTTCGACGTGGCATAACTTCGCGGAATTTTAACATAAATCGGCGTTTTTGCCAGATATTACCGATCAAATAGTCAGTTGTTCCAACAAGTATTGCCAGTTTTTGTTGCTCACAGGGGCTGTTCAAGGACGATCGAACTGAATTAAGTGAACAAAAAATCTCTTGAACTTTCTACAAATCCAGAATCGGACAATTCTTGAGCTTCAACTCGGAAGACAAATGCCGGACGTGGTTTCTCTTGAGTAATCGCGGAAGTTTGTGAAGTTGTTCGCCGAGCCGCTGTGCCGCAGAAACAAATGGCTCGAAGGAGCCTCACCCTCCAGGCATCCAGTCCCAATTGGGGTTAACCAAAGGCTGTAACTGCACCCGGTTCTCAAGCACCGTTGGGATGTTCAATCGACGTCAAAGCTCCTCCCACTCGTCGTCTCGGGATGAGACTCGAAGTCCTGCTCCTAAACCAAACGTCCGTTTTTCAACGCGAACGCTGCCGACGTCGTCCAGATTTTTGGGGGCTTGTCACAGAATAGCCCTCAGAAACTCGCTGGAGTTCGCAGGAATCTGGACTCCGAAAGCCAAGCTCTCGAATCGCTACTTTTTAGAGCCGACAACACGCGGGTTCGCAGCAGTGCTCCAGGGCTTTCGAAGCTTCTGGCACCTTGCGATTGTTTTACAGAAGTCTTCATCGCCATCCCGTTCGTGCGCTGCCATCAGGTGCAGAAGAATCTCGTTGGATAGTTGCGGGAGTTGCAAATCTGCAAAGACGTTTTGACGATTCTGTGGCATTGATTCGAAAAGCACTTTCGCGCGATTGACCATGTGTGCCAGCTGAATTTCTCGATCAACGCATTTCTGAAACGGCCCAGTTTCCATCATTTGAATGACGAACGACGTAGCAGCCAAATCGTCTTCAGTCAGGAATCCAAGCAGGTCTGATGCCTGTTGCAAGTCTGGCACTCTTCCTGCATCCCACGGCTGATCAAGGCACTTGGTCTGAATTGCCTCAGCGATCAACTTCCCCAAAACATAGTGTCCGGTAAAGTTGTAATGCACGTGCTCAGTGAAAAGTTCATTGCCCGGAGCTGCCGGAAAGCCAGCGGTTTTGAAGCCCTGCTGAACATCAAAATAATAGCAATGATCGCAGCCATCTATGGTGCTCTGTGCGATAGAATAGAATTCGGAAGGCATGCGGTATCGACAGGCGTCAAGATCTCGTGCGCGAGCAAATGCAAAATAGGCTTCTTCAGAACGATTCAATTCGTGCAGGCATTGACCCAGTCTGTATTGCGACTCCGCATGGTCGGGAATCAGGTTTACAGCCTCTTCGAGGATGGTGAATGCGTTTTCGAAGTCATTCTGTGCCATCAGTTCGGCGGCTTGCGACATCAGGTTCTTCCACTCAGTTCGCCCGGTCCTGGCGGTCTCCGGCCAAACGGCCATCATGGGGCTTTGGTCTCGCAGGTTACACGCGACCGGGGCCAGTAATAGGGGCACCTTTGCCTGACTACAGGTCGCTACGATGCGTTTGAGGTTGGTCTCGAAATTTTGCTTCGCCTGAACATAAATAGAACTGCTGAGCGGTATATCCAACTGGCGTGGCAGTGTGTTGAACAAGTCGTCCTGCATGATCGCTTTTCCATAGCCACCGGCCAGCAGTTGAATCGTACGCAGGTGACGTACAGCGAATGCCGCTCGGATGATGCTCGGATGAAAGTTGAAGGCCGATGATCCGGGGCCGCCAGTTCCATAGAATTCATTGTGACCGATGTGCAGCACAATCAGATCCGGTGAAGCTTCCAGGCATTGCTCCGCAAGGTCTGCCAGAGCGAAACTATTGATCCCGGTGATACCCGCGTTTAAGACTTCCACCGGGCGTTCTGGTTGTTGATAGAGCAACTGCATTTCAACATGACGTGGGAACGACAATTCCGAGGCATAGGGAAACCCCATCACCGTCGATTCGCCGAGCACTATTATGCGGAGTGTGTTTTCAGGTTTCGGAAGATTGAATGGGCGTATTTCTGGCCCGGACAGGTCAGTTGGGCCGTAATAAACAAGATCAGCGGCCCCGTTGAATTGATGCGAATACGACGGTGCATCAGACTTCATTGCCGTGCTGGTCGGGATCACCAACGACGTATCCACACCAATGTTGAGGAGTCGCAATGCGCCTTCGAGCGCCATCAAAAGACAGAGTCCAAATAGGATCGCCATCATCCTGAACAGCCAGATTCTTCGCTTTCGCTGTTGTGGTTTTTCCAGACTACCGGCTGCCTTTGACATTTGTAGATTTTTCAATGCTTGATAGAGATGAAACTCTGTCGATGCGGGAATAATGAACAGAAAGTGAATCGCCTGCCGATTTTCGATACCGATTCTTCAGCGGGGTGCTGAGGTCCGACGATTTCACACTCGCCATGATGCCGCCTCGAACACTGTTTCTTATCAGTGTCAATTGCGAATGTCAGCTGATCTCAGCGGTCACTGCTGTGAGCCTCGGAGTGACCCTCGTCGCCCGCAGCCTTGTTTTCCTGAGACTTGCCGTCGCGAACGCGAATCCAATGATCGTGAAAAGACACCCCTGGAATTAATTCAACAGCCGGCATGTGACAGTCGATGCACTTCGATGTTTCGCCCGCACTGCACGCCTTTTGTATGTCCGTGGAATGGCATTTCCTGCAGCTTTCGACCTGGACTTCAGCAGTTCTGGAATGGACGTCCTCGTGAGCATCATGGCAAGTTGTGCACTTCATGACACCGCTGGAGTTGAGATAACAGCGACTCTGCAGCAATCCAACCGGCTGAAAGCGGACAAGTGAATTCGGATAATCCTTGAGTCGAGTTGATGTGATCTCCTGAGGCATTCGGTGACACTCTCCGCACATGGCTATTTCTTCACTGGCGGTCCAACCATGTCTGATGGAATTTTTGGCTTCAACCAGATTGCCGTTCTCAGCAGCTGACGCATGAGCGGCACCCGGTCCGTGGCATTTCTCGCAATGAACGCCTGCGGTGAGATTCTCAACGCGGCCATCGACTATTCTGCCTGTGGTGATGTGGCAATTGAAGCATCGGTGCATGTCCTTGCCGCGAAAGATTTTTCCAAAACAGTCCATATCCCGGCCAGGAGTTTCCTTTGATTGTCCTGGAGTCACATCGACCTTTGAGCTATTCCTGAACCAGGACATCCTGTGCTCGACAGCGACTGTTTCTTCTTTGTCCTGAAGCAGAGTCAGGAATGTAACGGCATGTTTCCCCGATCCGAATGCGTAGTCGAGAGGAAAGAGACGATCGGGGAAACGCTCTCGCAGCGAAACGGCAAGCCCTTCGTCGTCGCAGATGTATTCGAATGTTCCGAAGTCTTCGCCCCCAAAATGTTTTTGACCACAGAATAAAGTTGCAATGTTCGACGCTTTGGCCGTTGTCAGGGTG
Source organism: Planctomycetota bacterium (assembly GCA_031424595.1). GTDB lineage: Bacteria > Planctomycetota > Planctomycetia > Planctomycetales > Planctomycetaceae > SXXK01. The sequence goes on along the minus strand of JANPHT010000111.1, from coordinate 13,628 downwards.
CGTGAATGAGGAGAGGTGAGGTGAGACTTATGAGTGTCAGCATGGCATTCCGCGCATCGCATGTGTCCAATGTAGGCGTTGTAAGCAACCGCGTTCTGCGTTGTTTGAGGCGTATCAACAGATTGTTTCTGCGAGTTTTTCGGTGTCAAAACAACAAACAACACGTCGCTGATCATCACGATCAGAATCAAAAGACCCAAGGCAAGAGCGATGTATTTAATCCGGTTCGTCAAAGGTTTGACTCTGTAAAAACGGTCGGCCAGCAATCGAAAACTGCGAAATGTGTGAAAGCTTCTGTCAATCTAAACACGTTCCACGGCTGACATTTCGGCTGTACGGCCGCAGCGAAGACTTCGACGCCGATGGTACCATCACGATCATAGGGTGGCAATCCGGGGTTTCGAGGCGGGGTTTCGAGGCATGACCGTGATGGGTTGAATAGAGTGTGTCAGACGATGTTGTCGCTGGGTCGGTCGGATGTGCGGAACATTTGCGAAGCCCGGCATGCACCTGAGTTCTCATGAAGTCAGCTCCGTCGTTCAGGGACTTTTTCTGCATGTCGCGAGAAGATTGGTTTTCAGAATCCGCTGAAGGTCAAAGAAAAAAGGCGACGCTGATGGCAGCATCGCCCTGTTTTTCGCGTTCAATTCACAAGGACTAACTGAAATTGACTTCTTTGCCGTTTGCATCTTCGCTGCGGAATGTCATGTGTTCAAGGCAGACATCCGACTTGGCCACGATCACGATTTCTACCTCGTTCTCTTCCTCAATCCGAATCAGCTCTTTTCGCTTACGGTTGTTGAGGTAGTTGCCGACTCGGTCGTGAACCTCGATCTGGATCTTCGCGACCGCTTCCTGAGCGGACGCTGACATCACCAGCCTCATCACTTCGATCGAAAGACTTTCGGCGGTCTTGACCTGCCCTACCCCATTACAGGCCGGGCAGTTCTCATAGACGCTGCGTCGCAGAGAAGGTCGAATTCGCTGACGAGTCATTTCGATCAGACCGAACGGGCTGATTCGAAGCACTCGCGTGCGAGCACGGTCTCGCATGACAGCGTCACGCAGAGCATGCTCAACTCCTCGGCGATGACGTTCGTCTCGCATGTCGATGAAGTCGTTGACGATCACGCCACCAAGGTCTCGCAGGCGAATCTGTCGAGCAATCGCATGAGCAGCCTTCAGGTTCATCTGATAGGCACTCTTTTCGGCATCGTTGTCAGCGCGGAAGCTGCCGCTGTTGACGTCGATGGCGACAAGTGCTTCTGTCTGATCGATTACCAGCGAGCCTCCGCCAGGCAGCGGGACATGGCGATCCTGGATGCGAGCAATTTCGTCTTCGATTCCATACTGGTTGAAGAGAGGCTCGCCACCTTCATAACGCTGTACGCGGCTGACATGAGTCGGCATAACGATCTTCATGAACTCACGAGCACGCTCAAAGGCGCCGTCTTCATCGATCAGAACCGAATCAATTTCATTGTTGTAGATGTCGCGAATCGTGCGAATGATCATATCGCTCTCTTCGTACAACCCTGCTGGCGCGGGAGTGTTCTTGAGTCGCTTAACAATCGTTTCCCAAAGTCGCAGCAGATAATTCAAGTCACGTCGAAGATCAGATTCTTCGCGGTCGATCCCCGCTGTGCGAATGATGAATCCAAGTCCGCCGGGTGGCTGGATAGCTTTCATTGTCTGACGAAGCTGACGACGAGTCTTTTCGTCGTCGATCTTGCGACTCACGCCGACTCGCTGCAGACCAGGCATCAGAACCAGATAACGGCCGGGGATCGAGATATAAGTCGAAAGTGTGGGGCCTTTGTTGCCGATGCCTTCCTTGATGACCTGCACAAGCACTTCGCTGCCACGCTGGAAAACTCGCTGAATAGGCGGCTTGTTGCGGGCATTTCGTTCGTTCAAGTGCTTGGGAGGCCGTCCGCCTCGACCACCTTCGCGGTCGTCTTCTTCTTCTTCCGGCTCATCCTTTACCAGGTGCTTGTAGTACTGATATTCGACATCGCTGATGTGGAGAAAACCATTGCGGCCCACGCCAAAGTCCACAAACGCGGCCTGAATGCTGGGCTCGATATTGACGATCTTGCCCTTGTAGATATTGCCGACGTAGTTTTCGGCACTGCTGCGTTCGACGTACAGTTCTTCCAGAACACCATCTTCAACGATGGCGATTCGACTTTCCTCCGGCTGGAGGACGTTGATCAACATTTCTTTTTTCATCGTCACAACTTTCGTTCGATTGAACGATCAGTCCACGTCGTGAACAGTTCCCTTTTCCGAATTCCAGCCGATGCCGAAGCAGCAGGCCGAAGTCTGCGTCAGATGGCTTTGAAAAGCCGGCTGAAGAGCAGACGCGTTGAAGCATGAAGTAGTCCATGTGGCGGTCAGCACAATCAGAGCCGGATGGCCAGTGCATTCGATGTTATCGAGTACCCCGGTGATGGCATCCGCTGCCTGAAAGCTGGTTCGGCACATGTCTCGTTCGGAGCAACTGGCAGCAGGAAAACTCAGTAAGTGAGTCCCCTGCTCTTTTTCCGACGAGCCGCGAGGCGGAGCGACGATGGCTGGCTGTTGTCGTGAGCCATCGTACATGGATCGCGAATTGCTTCTGAGTGCGTGTGTGTTCGGAAGAGTCGGGAACAGACCGTCTGAAGCGACCACCGTTGCTGCGCAGTCGAGTCCCGATGTGGGGATCGTCTCAGGCAGATTGGGGACCAGTTCGGACAGGTTCATAACGCGATGATCAATCATTCGCCGGTTCAACCCGGCATTCCGTGTTTCCCGTGGCCGGACGAACGTCGCCCGGCACAAAATTTCGTATTCGTTCCAGGAGTGAGTTTTCAGAGATTGATTGACGGCTAGCCACAGGCGACGCTGTTTTGTTATCGACGCCTCGCAGTCGCCTGCGGCTTGCCGTTAAACAAAACAGGATCTGCTTTCATCAACCCTAAAATCCAACTTCGTCCACAAGGTCAGGACACAGCCGCGACAGCTCGCCCTGCAGATAGTGTTCAACGTCCCGAGCCAGATCCAGCGAACATGCGTGCTGCGAAATTCGCTCAGCCTCCGTAATCGACAGATTTCTGACGACTTCCTTCAACCGAGGGATCGCCTGAGGCGTTGCACTCAGACTTCGTAATCCCATCCCCAGCAACAGCGGAATGAACCGCGGATCAGAACTCATTTGCCCACAGACCGTCACGGATTTCCCATGCTTTTCTGCAGCGCGAAGCACCATCTGGATGAGTCGCAGGATTGACGGGTCGCCTGAGCGGTACAGATGCGCCACCGTCGGATCCGAGCGATCACATGCGAGAGTGTATTGAATCAGATCGTTTGTACCAATCGAGAAGAAGTCGACTTCTCTTGCGAATTCCTCAGCCAGAATCACCGCCGACGGGACCTCAACCATCATTCCGATGGGTACATTTCGCTGAAACGGGACACCTTCTTCCTCCAGATCCTCCATCACGTCCATCAGAATCATCTTCGCCTGGCGGAATTCCAACAGTGTGGAAACCAGCGGAAACATGATCCGCACGTTCCCATGGACAGAGGCCCGAAGGATCGCTCGCAACTGACGTTTGAACATTTGCGTGTTCCGCAGGCTCAAGCGGATACTTCGCAAGCCCAGCATCGGGTTCGCACTTTCGGCAAACTGATCTGCCATCAGCTGTGGGACTTTGTCAGCCCCAATATCCAGCGTTCGGATGACAACTGGCAGATCGCCGCAGGCTTCAACAACGCGGCAATAAGCTTCGTAGTGGTCCGATTCCGAAGGCTCCCTGTTTCCACTAAGAAACAGAAACTCGGTTCGGTAGAGTCCCACTCCATCCGCCCCGCGCTTGATGCACTGACGAACTTCTTCCGGAAATTCAATATTGCCGCAGATTGTAACTCGCTGACCGTCCTGCGTTTCCGCTGGTAGCGAACCTAATTCGCCAAGCCGCTCGCGAACTCGTTGGCTGCGAGCCTGCGAATGCTGAACTCGCGCCAGTGAGTCGGAATCCGGATCGATGATCACTCGGCCATGGTCGCCGTCAAGAATCACCGACTCGCCGCCGGAGACTTCCGCGAGGCATCGCCCAAGTCCCACGATGGCTGGAATTTCGAGGGCTCCGGCGAGTATCGCCGTGTGACTGGTATGTCCGCCAACTTCCGTTGCAAACCCGAGCACGTACTTTGTATTCAGCGTCGCTGTCTCGCCTGGTGTCAGGTCGTGAGCCAGGATGATTACAGGCTCCGTAAGGTTTCGCAGTTCCTCACGGCTTTCTCCCAACAGCTTTCGCAACAATCGTTTTTCAAGGTCAAAAATGTCCAGCGCGCGTTCAGACAGATACCGGTCGCCCATCTTCTGGAGTTGTTCAGCGTAGCTTCGCAGGACTCGGCTGGCCGCGAATTCCGGGGATCGGGATTGATCACGGATCAACGATTCGACTTCTCGAATCAGCCGCGGATCCTGCGCCATCTGAAGATGGGCAGAAAAGATCGCTCCGTACTGTGCTCCGAGTTGAGACGAAACAAGTTGCTCGTTGCCTTTGATGTCCTTACAGACCAGATCAAGGGCGACGTGGAAGCGCTGCAGCTCGGCGTCGACCGCGTCCCTGCTGACGAACTTTCGAGGAATGCGGAAGTTTTCAGACCCCAGCACCATCGCCGGCCCGGCAACAACTCCAGGCGAAACCGCAATTCCTGAGAAGACCTTCATGGGATTGTACGGAGACTTTCTTTTCGTATTGTCTGAGCCAGAAATCGCTCCAATGGTGATCAGGCCAGGATATCGCCATGAGGGGAGCAATTCATAATCACTACCCGATAGTCTAGGGGGCCAAGCCTCGTATCACAATGAACCACGAATGCACCCGGAAGCAGGAACCAGCAGTATTTCCGCAGGGCAACAATGGCGTGGGGAGTTGGCATTAAGCGGCAGGACCAGAAATCACAAACCCCTGCTCAAACAGCCCGCAGATAGAATCGGCAGCGACGTCAGCGTCCGGACCGGATACCTCGAGGCTCAGGATGGCTCCGCAGGGGGCAGCAAGAAGCATCAGGTCAAAAGCCGACTTTACATCGGCCTTACGATCATCAAAGGAAAGAGAAATTGAGGAGGAAAACGTCGTCGCTTTGCGCACTAGTTGCGAGATTGGACTGAGATGCAGTCCATGCTCTGGCGTAACTTTCACCTGTCGGCGGACAACTTCATCCCCTTCCATCACAAATTTCTCCTGCAGACGTGAAGTGTTTGAAGAAAAGACTTTGAGCCTTCACGTCTGGTTCGGCCATTAATCTGGCCTATGCGTCTCGGTCGCCATCATCGGCTTCTGCCAGCAGGTCCCAAATGTCAGCGGTTGTGGACGACTGCTTGAGAAAATTACAGAAGTCCTGACTGCGGAGGTGACGCGAGATGTTTTCCAGGCCACGTAAGTGGTCGCCGGGTCGGTCTGGAGGAGACACCAGCAGAAACAGGATGAAAACGTCTTCACCATCAAGACTGGAGAAATCGACACCGTTACGAGAAATCGCAACAGTGGCAGAAAGCTTTTCGACCGACGGGTGTTTGGTATGCGGGACAGCCACGCCGTTGCCAATGCCCGTTGACCCAAGTTCTTCTCGCTTCAGGATTGCTGCGATGACCGCTGCTTCATCCGCTGCCTTAATTGCCCCGGATGCCTTCAGGCTGGCGACCATTTCCCGGATCACATCTTCCTTTTTTGAAGACTTCAGATCGGGAAGGATCGCATCGCGAATAACGAATTCAGTCAGTTTCATTTGTGTTCTCTCAGCAAACAAAGAGCGGCACTCAAGATCCGCTCAAAACAGCGTTCTGAATAACTTTATGGGGGCAAATCGAGGGATCGACTTATGCCCCCCCGAATCTTATTTGCATGATCAATTCTGCATGATCAATAGCGAGCATTGTGCCGATACGCGGCAGGAAGTCAAAGACGCCCCATCGGTTTCTGCATCACGGTCATCTTTTGAGAAATGCGGCCAGTTCCGTTCGATTTCTGAAATCAGAACTACTCGGCCTTTGGCGCTTCTCCGCCCCTCTCTTCGACCTGCTGCGCTACGTCCTTGATGGACGTCTTGTGCTTATGGTCGCGATGCTTTTCTTTGTACTTGAGGACCTGATGTTCCATCTTGTGGAGGGTCTTGTCGAAGGTTACCTGAGCGTCTTCGCCTTCAAGATGAGCCACGATTGTGTGAAAACCATCAATTTCCACCAGCATTTCCACATCGACGCGAGGGCCTTCAAACTCAATTGTCACGTCAATTTCGCTGACAGTATTGAGATAGCGGACCAGTTTTTCCGCCTTTTGAGTGATGTATTCCCGCAGTTCCGGTCGGATGCTGCCGTGACGACAGGTGATTGCAACCTGCATTCGAATTTCCTTCCATCCAGTGAATTGACTCAACGCTCAGCCTTGAAGGTGGGATTTTCCCGAATTGGGCCTTCGTCAAACCGCCACAGACATCTTACCACTACAAACTGGCGAAGCGTGCGGATTCTAGTGAGGATATCCGATCAGGAAAAGCGGTCTGTTCGGGTTCTTCGGCCGAAGAAGGAAAGTTGCCCCAGGTTTGCAGCATGGTTTTCACCAACGCAAACCTGCATGGACCAAATTGAGTTGAGCAAGCCCTACACACGTCGCTCCGACGACGGAATTCTCAATTCAATCGCCATTCATTCCGCCGAATGGATTGGATATCCAGGAGCCATCTTCGCCAGAGTTACCCATTCTTTTTGATATCTCAGGCAACGATTCAGCCACACGCTCATGAAGTTGTTCGGCGCATTTCGCAAGTCCGAGAGAACCGATGTTTCGGGATACATCGACGACAGCGGATCGCCTGATTGTGGTGCCGATCAAAACAAACTTGGGCGACTGTCACGCTTTTGCAGCGGTGAGAGGTATCGTCGGGCCACAGCTTCCTTTGCATCCATCACAAGGCTGAATCCTGCAGGGATCAAAATGAGCGTAAAGAACGTGGACACGATCATGCCGCCGAGAACCACGGCTCCGAGCCCCTGATAGAGTTCGCTTCCGGCGCCGACGCTCCAGACCCAGGCTCCATCGGCCCAGATGGGGAGTGGCACGACGAGCGGAAACATGCCGAGCACCGTCGAGAGCGTACTCATCAGAATTGGTCGCATACGGGTTCGCACCGTTTCGCAGACCGCATCGACGGAATTCATGCCTTCTTCTCGCATGTAGTTCAGGCCCTGATGCACGATCAGAATCGCGTTGTTCACGACGGTGCCGATCAGAATCACGAAGCCCAGCATCGTGAGCATGTCCAGCGGCTGGAACACGAACATGTTCATGATTTTCAGCCCGCCGAGTCCACCCACCAACGCCAAGGCCACACTGATCATCACGACCAGCGGATACAGGAACGATTCAAACAGCGCAGCCATCAGCAGATAGGTGAGCAGCAACGCGAGCAAGAGATTCCACCTGAGATCGTACCAGGTATCCGCCAACTTGTCGGCGGTTCCCGCAAGTCGCACCTGATAGAGTCCGCTCTGAAATCGCGGCGACTGCATCATGACTTTGCGAACCTTTTCGTCAACGGTCTTCATCGCTGCTTCCAGCGGGACACCGGGAGAAGGTTTGAGCTGAATCGTAATTGAACGCAATCGTTCGATGTGATTCACCTGCTCGGGGCCTCGGCTAAGAATCACGTCTGCCACGGTCGATAATCGAACCGTTTCGCCCGACGGAGTGCAAATCGGCAGATTCTCAAGATCGTGGGAATGGCTGGTATAGTCCGCGTCGCCGCAGATCACCAGGTCGATTCGCCGGCCCTCATGCCAATAGTCGCCGGCGAACGCGCCATCGACGAGGGCGTTGACCGCATAGCCCAATGAGACGGACGTGACGCCAAGCTCAGCAGCTTTTTCCAGCTTGGGCACGACATGTAATTCAGGGCTTGACAGATCGAGCCCGGGAATCGGCCGCAGCTGATTTCCTGCGGTCATCGGGAACTCTGCCATGGTGAGTCCAAACGCTTTTTGAGCTTCTTCAACCAACCCTTCGAGATCCGGACCCGTGATATCGATGTCGATCGTACGGCCACCACTCAAGCCGCTGTCAAAGAGGCTGGACTGGCTGACAATCGGGATGACGCCGGGCTGAGATCCGGCCGTCTTTGCCAGAATCGGAATCAGCTCTGCCGCGCGAAGTTCGTCGACGGCTTTAGCACCAAGGAACAACATTCGTCCTCGAGCCACGAAGAAAAAGTCGTTAATGCGAGGGTCGCCCGGCTTGCCCTTTTCGGCCCAGTACGGAGTCAACTGTCGTTCAATGTCTTCGCCCAGTTCGATCATCTTGTCGATGTTGTAACCCGGCGGAGGCAAAAGTATGGCAATGATCAGGTTACGATTTCCGGTCGGCAAATATTCCGTCGCCGGCCACATCAGAATACTGCTCCAGACGGATCCAAGGCAGAACAGTACAACGACCAGCAGTCGCCAGAACCAGCTTCCACGAGCCGACATCATTCGCCGCATCACGCTGGCAAAAAGTTCATTGATCCAATGGCAGACTCGCACGAGTCCGAATAATCCAGAGGGCCCGTAGCTGGTGTCGTATTCCAGATTCGCGGACTTTTGATTCCCCAGCAGCCAGCATGCAGCCGCTGGAATCACAGTCACGCTGACCAGCATGGAAATCCCCACCGAACACGCGATGGCGATCGAGATGTCTCGAAACAACTGCCCAGCCTGGCCTTCGACAAAGATCACAGGAACGAAAACCACAATCATCGCCAGCGTTGCCGCGAGCACTGCGCCCCAGACTTCCTGAGTGCCGTGCAGTGCTGCGTCGCGAGGTGACTTTCCCAGCTGGAAATGACGATAGATGTTTTCCAGGACTGTGATGGCGTTGTCAGCAACCATTCCCACGGCGAACGCCATACCAGCCAGACTGATGACGTTGATGCTTCGGCCAAAGATTTTCACAAACATGAAAGTCGCGATCACGCTGATCGGAATTGAGAGTCCGATGATGATGACGGATCGCACACTTTTAAGAAACAGCAACAAAATCAGTACCGCCATCGCGCCGCCCGAGTACACGTTGCTTTCTACCAGAGCGGTGGCGGAGTCCAGATAGAGTGTCTGATCGTAGACCTGTTCAAGGTACAGCCCCCTGGTCGCCAGAATGCCCAGGTTCAGTTCTTCGCAGGTGATTCGCAGGTTGTTGCCGTAGATGCGAGTGCATTCGGACAGTTCCAGCGTGGTGATTTCTCCGTCCTTGTTCAGATCGAGATCTTTGCGTGGCGGGCCCATGACTTCCTTGATGTTGGTATTCGGGGCCTGCTGAGCATTCACCGCCAGAGCATTCAGTCCCATTTGTCGAACAACACCGTCCGGCTTCTTGTAGGCGACTCCCACGGTTGCCACATCGCGGACACGGATCGGTGAATTGTCACGATTGACGATGATCGTTTCTTCAACCTGATCGGGAGTCTGAAATTGCCCGAGCGTTCGCACGACGTTTCGCTGTCGACCCTCGGGGATATCACCGGCGGAGGTATTCTGATTCTGAGCCATCAATGCGGCTCGGAGCTGGTCAATGGTCACTCCGAAAGCGGCCAGACGTGTCGGATTCACTTCGACTCGGAACTCCTGTTCCTGTCCTCCAAACACATTGCCGTTCGCAACGCCAGGAATGCGTTCGAAGGCGGCTTCTATCTTTTCTTCGGCAAACTTACGCATCAGGGCCGGGTTGTCGCGGCCCATGGTGAATGTCGTGAGCACAGGAAATTCGCCGGTCAGCAAGTTGAGCTTCGGTAAGTTGATCGGCGCTGTGCCTTCCATCATTGGAGCAAGTGGTTCCCTGAGTTCCGGGTGCTGCGTGATCAGGTTATTCAGATCTTCGCGAGTCGGAGGAATTGGCTTCAGGATGAACCAGGCGATGGCATTGGCATTTCCATCGACCGTCGAGATCACGGGTTCGCGAGCGTCGTCCGGATAGTTCGGCACCTGATTCAGTTTCTCCGCGACGCGAGCTCGTGCATCGGCCAAATCGGTGCCGACGGCAAATCGCATTGTGATGGATCCGACGGAATCTGAGCTTTCGCTTTTGAACTCGTCCATCCCTTCAACACTTTTGAGCTGCTCTTCCTGCTCTTCGATGATTTCACGTTCCACTTCCTGCGCACTGGCGCCCGGCCACACAGTTGTGATCGTGAGTTGCGGTTCGTTCACGTCCGGTGTGAGCTGAACTGGCGTTGCAAGGTACGCGATCGTGCCAAACAGCAGCGACAAAATGACGCCGACGGTGAGCTTCACCGGGTTCTCGATGGAAAATTTGATCAGGTCCATGGCGTTTCGTTGCGAAAAAAATAGGTTGATCTGTCTCAAATCAACAGGTGTTTGTGTTCAGCGATCAGTGCCGTTGTTTTGTTTGAGATCTGTGTTGTCTGAACCGGTTGCATACAGAGGATCTGAGACAGATTCGGCTACGGAATAACTTGAACTGCCTGAAAAGCTCTTAACCGTTCAGCGCCCTCCGTGACGACCTGCTGGCCGGCTTCGAGCCCTTCACCGATCACCTGAATCGAGTTGTCTGTGCTGACACCGGTCGTGACAAGCACCTGACGAACACTTATCGGCTTATCGTCGGCAGTTGGATTGATCACGTAGAGGAACGTGCCTCGAGAAGTTCGCACCAGGCAATCTTTGGGTACCAGAATCGCTTCGACTTCTTGTCCCTTGAATTCGGCTTCGGCCATCATGCCTTCGCGAAGAGCCGGAATGGGCGGCATTGTGCTGGTGTCCATTTCATTCTTAATGCGAATGATCACAGGAAAACTGCGAGAGCCATTTTCCCAGTTGCTGCGAGGAACAATCGCCGTGACCTCTCCTGGCCATGCTCTCGCGAGCCCATTACGATGGCCGCTCCCCTGCACATTTAAGGTCACTGCACGGCCGGGAGCAATCTGGTCGATGTATTGCTGATCAATCTGCACCTCGACTTCGACTTCATCGAGTTGCGCCACAGTTGCGACCGGCGCGCCTTTGGACAACCACTGGCCGAGGTATGTATGTTCTTCCATAATGAAACCGTCGAAGGGCGCTTTGGTAAGTCGTTTTTCGCGTTCAGATTTCAGGAACTCGACATGTTTCTCCTGTGCCTCCACCCGAGCCGCAGCCTGCTGCACGGTTTCCGGACGAGCTGACGAAATACGTGCCAGAACAGCAACGGCAGCCAGTCGATTCTGTTCGGCTGCGTCGAGGTTGTCCTGAGCGTCCTTGACCTCCGTTGGATTCGCCGCGCCTCGCTGACTGAGAGCTCTCATTTCTTCCAGACGACGAGTGGCATTTGCATGAGTCACTTCGGCCGCCATCTTGCGAGCGTTGGCTTCGTCCTGATCTTCTTTGCGAGGAGTTTTGATCTCTTCCAGTTCCGCGCGACGTTCCGCCAGGACGGCTTCCTGTTCGGCGATATCGAGATCCGTCGATTCCATTCGCAGCCGCGACAGCAGAGTCCCTTTTTCAACGAACCCCCCGACTTCCACCGGGAATTCCTCAACAACTCCGTCTGAGCCTGACGCGACAATGCTGAAGTGTCGTGGTCGCACATTTCCGAGGGCTCGGAACTCGGGGGCGACGCTTTCTTTCGTAATCGTCGCCACCTTCACGAGGGCCGGGGGCGGGCCCGTCGGAGTACCCGTGGCAGCTCCGTCGACAGTTTGTGTGGCCGATTGTGAACATCCCGGCAGGACGGTCAGAGAGGTTATGCCGATCAGGAAAAAGCATACTCGCAAATAGGGGTACTTCATGATGTCTTCAGCGGCAGGTTAAAAAGGCAGGTTAAGAAGGCAGGAATTGAAACTTCGCAGCCTACCCGCACGTTGCCTGCTGTCGCCACATTCCATTGGATTGTTTAGGCGTTTTTCCGTACCATCGTGCACCTCACCTGACGCTATCCGTATCTGACGCCATCCGTCACATCGCGTGCAACGGCGAAGATAATTCCTTCCTTCGGGATGGATTTGGCTGTCCATTCAAAGCGTTTCCAGGATCCATCGGAAGCCAGATATCGGTTTTGAAACTGGACAACCGGTTTTCCCTCGAGGAGCATCGACATCACGGCAATCGTTTCATCGCGATCTTCGGGGTGTACAAAATTCATAAACGGCCGAGACACGAGAGCTTTCTCAGAGTATCCCAACACTCGCGGGAAATTCGAATTGACGCGACGGAAATAGCCATCGAGGCCGGCAATACAGAAAAGGTCGAGACTGAGGTCAAAGAATCTCTCGAGGTCAGTCTCGGCTCGCTGGAGGCGCGAGTCCAGGTAAAGCGTCAGCTCCCCTGCGACAAGGCTTGCATCTGCCGGCCGCAAATCCGGCTCTGCTGACAAACATTTTGTGGCAAGTCGAACCAGTACTCCATCGGCCTGACAATCTGCGAGGCGAGAAAAAGCATGACTGAGGTCACCCTTAGCTGCTCTGAAACAAACAGCAATCAAGCTTTCGCCGGAATGTGGCGGACTGCCCGTCAGGATCTCACATAAGATCCCGCCCAGTCCAAAGACGTCGGAGCGAACATCCGTGCAATGGCCACGTGCCTGCTCGGGAGACATATAGGCGGGAGTACCCCAGATCGTTCCGTCGGGAACATTTGACTGCAGGTTCCTTGATGCTAGTCTTTCTGCGGCATTCAGAATAGAGCATGACGGATCCAGATCGGTCTCTTCGGAAATATTGCACAACTCCGTCGATGAACGTGCCAATCCCCAGTCCATGAGATGCACTTCGCCGAACGTCCCCACCATAATGTTGGTTGGTTTGATGTCGAGATGGATGATGCCGCGAGAATGTGTGTAGGAGAGTGTTTGACACACGTGCTCGAAGATCTTCAACAACCGAGGCAAATCCTGATCTACAGACGTCCGATTGTTCAGCAATGCCGCAAGCGTTTGCCCCTTGATCAGCTTCATGACGAAGAATGGTCGTCCATCTTCCACTACGCCGGTTTCATAAATCGGTATGATCCCTGGATGTTGCAACCTTCCGGTGATTCGGACTTCATTTTGGAACTGCTGATGAAATTGTTTTTTTTCAAGATGTACTTTGCGTAGTACTTTGACCGCCACCTCCCGATCAAGTTCGGTATCACGTGATTTGAGGATAATGCCCATGCCACCTCGAGCGATCTCATTCTCGAGACGGAATTTTCCAAGGAGTCGCCCTTCCAGTTCTGAGGCTGGCTCCTGTGCGGCGAGAATTGCGGCAACGGTGGCTGGAGCTGTTTCAACAAGGTGCAATGCGTTGAAGTCTTCGACTTGATGATCTTGATCGAGCGGCAGCCAAACCTGGCCGGTTTGCTGAGGGATGATGTTACTGTCATGATCAGACGGGGCTGCAATGACCCGGATTGTCTGCAATGCTGTCTGGTCCTCGGGCAGAGGTCGATGGCCTGGCGGATCATTCATTCCCATGTTGGCGCGCCCTCGCTCTATGCTCAGAAATCTCAGGCGACCTGAAGAATCGCATTGGCCTTTAGAGTTGACCAGGGGCTGGTCCAGTGGTTGACGGTTCGATTAAACCAATCGCGGATCAGAATTTCAAGAGGCTAACCCTGAAACACCGCCGATTCG
>JANPHT010000110.1:0-1297 GCA_031424595.1 Planctomycetota bacterium | reverse complement strand
TCGCGCCATTGATTGTCCTTTGAGACAAAACGTACCGCGATTGTACTTTCAGGGCGACGGCGAGGCAAATTCTACGCCGTTGCTGAGGTACAAAATTCCTGAACCCTCCGAAGGCATTGAGATTTCCACGATTGATATAGTGCCTGAGATTTCGACTTTCATAACACTTCCTGTCTCAGAATCAGACTGGTGTTTTTGAATGATCGATTTTATCGATACCAATGGCGATTTGGGAGGGGTAATGAATCAGGACAGCAGAAAGCGAACAGGTCCCGTGCCGGAATTGGCATCGAACATAAAATGAACTATCCACCAATCCGACGTTTCGCAACACTTCGCAGTTGTGCGATCTGATTCGAAAATGGAGTGATCGCGGAAGGGCAACAGATCCGCGGAATGGATCAGCGAAACCGTCAGGGAACAGACATGCGACGACTGCTGCAGATTCCAATGCTGATCATAGCATTGCTTCTCATCGGCGGTATAGGGCTGCATTTACTGACGGGGCAGCCTCTTCTGGACTGCTTCTATGAGTCGATCATATTACTGACGACGGTCGGATGTCGCGAGCCAGCGCCACTGACGGATGGCACGAAACTTTTCATCATGGGTTATCTGACTTGTGGAATTGGCGTCGTCACCTACGGCGCGGTTCAGTTTGGTCAGATTCTGATGAACACCGACTTGCAAGCCCTGCTGGAGCGACGAAGAATGGAAAAGGAAATCAGCCAACTGAAGAATCACTTCATTGTCTGCGGCTTCGGACGCATGGGGGCAACCTTGTGCGAGTACCTTGAAACCAGACATCAGCCGTTCGTGGTCGTCGATGAAAACCCGTCGGTCTTCAATGAAGACTTTCGGGCACGCCACTGGAAGTACATTTGCGGAGATGCCTCCCATGACGAAATTCTGACTCGCGCAGGCGTCTGCACAGCTCGCGGGCTGACCACGGTATTGCCGACGGATGCGGACAATCTTTACGTTGTTCTTTCGGCCCGCCTGCTATGCCCGAAGCTGCAGATTGTGGCGCGAGCCAGTGACGATCGGGCGGCTCAGAAGATGACGCAGGCCGGGGCAACTCGCGTGATGAATCCGCTGAGCTCCGGAGCAATTCGAATGGCTCGATTTATGCTTTCGCCGAGCATCGAAAATTTTGTCGAAGTGGCGGAATCGGAAGGCGTTGACTGGGAAATTGCTGACGTCCAGGTTCCCGCGCATTCCGTACTTGTGGGACTTAAGCTTAGCGAATCAGGTCTGAGAGATTCGGGTATCATGCTGCTGGGTGTGCGCAAATCCA
>JANPHT010000109.1:0-8019 GCA_031424595.1 Planctomycetota bacterium | reverse complement strand
ATCGCTTCCGTCCCCGCGCCGATCGGTTCGTCGCTGGGCGGATACTGAGGCAAACGCGTCAGCTCACCTTCGACCATTTTCTGCAACTGCGGAATCTTGATTCCCAGCTTCTGCAGGATGGATGTCATCAGACCGCCCTCTTCGTCGAGCAGCGACTTGAGCAGATGCAGCGGGCGAAGAAACTTGTGATTCTTCTTCTCCGCAATTTCCTGAGCGCGCTGAATGGCTTCAGAGGCTTTGACGGTGAGTTTTCGAGGATCGAAAGCCATGGTGGGAAACTCCGTGAAACAGAACCGCGGACGCGGAAGGAAAGGACCGCTGCGAAAGCTCAATTGAACAAGTGTGACAGGACGTCTCACTTAGCTCTGCTTTTGCGGCGTTTCAGGAGAAAGCAGTTTTCGTGCCTTTCAGAATGACTGACGTTTACCTTCACTTGTACCGTCAAAGTGGGCCACAAAGGCAGTTGCCCTACCACGTCTATCGCACTACTGCATTTTTGGCAGCGATTGTCATGCGTTCCAACGGAACAGACCAATCGCAGAATCGTGCTCACCCTGGACGTTTTGCCCCTATCGCAAAATCTGTGGGCAGCCGTGCTTCATTGAAAAGCAATCCAGGCTTCAACAAAAACCGGCCATATTGCTCCCACAGGCTGGAAACCCCGTAAAACGAAGAATAGATCCAACTACAGGCGGACAAAACTCGAATTTGGCATATTAAATGCGTTGACAATGGAAGCTTGTTCAGGCATTAATACTGGATTGTGTTCAGTACTTTTGAACGCGAACTTTTAAGCTCGAACAGTTTTTGGTTTTGTCGTCACCTTTTTCTTATTGGGGAAAAAATGAAGAAGTACTCGTTGAATCGTTCCGCCCGTGCGGACAGGAGCGGATTTACACTCATTGAACTGTTGGTGGTGATCGCCATTATCGCGATCCTGATTGCCTTGCTTTTGCCCGCCGTTCAGCAAGCTCGCGAAGCCGCTCGCCGAACACAATGCAAGAACAATCTAAAGCAGCTTGGACTGGCACTGCATAACTTCCATGACGTCTACAATCGCTTTCCGTCAGCGAATATCATGGAGTGGAGCACTCAGCTGGGACTTGATGGGCTCACTGCGTCGCCAGCTGGCTACCCTGACTACAACAATTCACCAGACATCGGAGTCTTGCCTCAGATTCTGCCGCAACTTGAGCAGGCGAATCTTTATCAGCAGATGGTCACAACGAAGGGCATCGATGATCACTACATCGCCACGGGCGCTGTCGTTGGATCGTACAAAACCCCCGGCGGTGCTTGGTTTAACGATGCGCCGACTTGGGCGTTGGCTCAGACAAAAATGCCTATGTTTGAATGTCCATCTGACCCGCAGATGGGTAAAGACTTCATCTTATGGCATCGAGCCGTGAGTGGGACCAGTAGTTTCGTTTCGTTCGGTGCCAATAGCACCGCAGATGATAATCTGAAAGGGACCAATTACGTGGGCGTGGGTGGACTGCTTTCAGCACGCACTAGCGGGACATTCACCGCAAATCCTCGATGGGATCTCAATTCAGACGGCGTGCAGGACAACATGAATCAGCACGACTGGAAGGGGTTGTTTTCCGGGTCTCGATTGAAGCACGGCTTCCGAGACATCACACGTGGTTCAAGCAACACCACGGTGATGGGTGAAGCGACAGGCGGCAAGGACTGGAATATTTCCTGGATGGGTGGAAACTTCCTTCCGACTCTGTGGAACAAGTATGTAAGCACGGCGGGGGTTGTTGACCAGGCAAATCCCAATCCGCACAACAAGGATGTGAATGGCGGTCCTTGGGGATTCAGTAGTTATCACACTGGCGGAATTCAGTTTCTACTTGGAGATGGCTCCGTCAGATTTATCTCTGAGAACATTGACAGGGGAACATATTGGGCCTTGTCTGCCATCCAAGCCAGCTACGTGACCGGCGAATTCTGAGTGCTTTTCCTGCTAATAATGGTCTCAATGGAGTTTCTTAATCCGATGAAAATATTTGCCTGTGCAGTGTTGCTGTTTGTGATGACTGGGTGCGGAGGGGGAGGTGGAGATCCTGTCCCACCGACAGATCCTACTCCACCGCCGGGTGTGGAGGGTCTGAAGGGTGCGAGCCAAAGCCCTGACAGCACACGGCCACCGATTGATTGAATCGCGATCGAATGATTCATCAGAGTTCTTGGGGGTGCCTTCTGGGCACCCCCATTTTTTTTAGCCGTTTTTCAGTGACGGCATCTCACCTTGTCCCTATCCACAAGATGCCAATCGATTAGATGCCCGGAAGAGCCAGGACGGGCCAGTACTGCGGGAGACCTGGTGAATCGCTTTGCAATCGGAGCTATTCGGCTGAGCCCTGCTGAGCCCAGACGCTTGCGGGTTTGCAATGCACTAATTCTCCATGACTTCCTTCTCTTTGGAAGCGGCACGGTCGTTCACAAGGCCTTCGTATTTCTTCGTAAGATCCTGTACTTTTTCCTTGGTCTGCTTGCAGTCGTCTTCGGAAAGAATCTTGGATTTTTCAGACGTGTCGGCCTGCTTATTGGCATCGCGGCGCACGTTTCGGATCGCTACGCGAGCTTCTTCCGCCAGATCCTTAATTCGGCCGGCCATTTGTTTTCGACGTTCTGTTGACAGCGGTGGGACGTTCAGACGAATGACACGTCCGTCATTGTTGGGCACCATACCAAGCTCACTGGCAGTAATCGCCTTGGCAATCGCGTCCAGACTGCTTGTATCAAAGGGACGGATCATAATCTGTTGGGGTTCCGGAACGCTGATATTGGCCAGTTGCTTCAGCGGCGTCGGTGACCCGTAAAATTCAACTCGCACAGAATCCACAAGGCCCGGATTGGCTCGCCCGGTACGGATGCCCTTGAGCGAATTCCCCAGCACATTGACGGCCTTTTCCATACGCTCTTCGGCGTCCATCAGGATTTCGTCCTGGTCCATAGCTTCAGTTCCCGCATCAGGAATTATTGGAACTGACGAACCGCAACCGGGCGTTTCGCCACTAGAAAATCGTTATTTTGACGAGCACTTCTGCTTCGAAAAAGTACACCGTCCACTGGCTCCGCATAATAAAGGATGACGCCTGTACGCGAAAGGGTGCCGTGACGGACTCGAAGCTCACTTCGCACTTTCTGCCACCCAAATGGCTGATTCCTGCGACAGAAAGACCGGCCATTGAGGGCAGTGCGTGGGCTCAGGTTTGCCGCAATGAGCGGCTATCCCCCGTCGGCGGGTGGCCAGAAAAACGAACGAACCAATAATCCGACACAAGACAAAGTGCGCAGGACCGCTATGGTATAGAAGTGCAATTCGACGCTTTCGGGAACGGATCTCATGAAAACATCACCTTCGGAAAACTCAACTCCGCATCGAGGCGGAGTGATTCATACCTATCAAAGCTACGATCCCCGAGCGTTTCCGTCACCCACTTCGCCGCCCCCCGATCTTGTCTCGCCGGCGTTTGAACACATGCTCGCCTACGGTTCAATGCGTGAGTTCAGTGAGGAGGAACTGGCCAATGCCATTCGTCTGGATCCCGGGCAATTTGCCGGACTGGGGCCGAGTCTCGACGCTCTGATTCGCATGCTGCAGGAGCGAAAAGAAAAAATTCTCAGCACCTACGAAACAGATTCTGTTCAAAAGAAAGCTCTCAAACGTTTTGCTGAGGACGCAAAACAGGCACGGCCTTCAGGCAAGTATTCCAAATCATTCTGGCAGGCAGTGAAGGAAGAGCAGATCTATTCCATGGAAAGTCTCTGGTACCGTGCCGAACGGACAGATCCGGACTTTGCATCGAAACTTGTCAATCTGATGGAAACGCTCGGTGACAAGTATCAGGTCGATCACCTGGCGGCTAAGTACAAGTTCACCGGGCGTCAGTCCATGACGATTCCTGAGGCGATTGAAACCCTGGCCGAACTGAAGAAGATCGACGAATTGCTCAAGCAGCTGGAAGATGCCAAACAGAATGCCCAACTGGCAATCATCGACCTGGAAGAACTGAGCGAATTCGCCGATCCCGAGGCTGTGGCCAATCTGAACAAGTTTCAGGAGCAGATTCAGCAGTACCTGAAAGACATGATGGAGAAGCAGGGACTGTCGAATCAGGACGGACGAGTTCAGCTTTCTCCGAAAGCCTACAAGCTGTTTCAGGGTCGCCTGCTTCAGACGATCTTCAGCAATCTTCAGGCCTCACGTTCGGGCCGCCATCAGGGCCCGATTGACGGCGAGGGAGTTGTTGAGTTGCAGCGGACGAAGCCTTACGAATTTGGCGACTCCGTATCACAGATGGATATTCCGGCGACTCTGATCAATGCGATGCTGCGGCAGGGAAACACGCTGCCTCTTCGTCTCGATCAGCGTGACATTGAGATTCATCGGTCTCGCAACAATCCAAAATGCGCGACGATGGTGCTGATGGATATGAGGGGTTCAATGCGGTACGACGGTCAGTATATCAACGTGAAGCGAATGGCACTGGCGTTGAATGGGCTTATCACTTCGGAGTTTCCCGGCGACTTCCTGAAGTTTATCGACATGCACACGTTCGCAAAGATCGTCGCACCCGGAGATCTGATTTCCCTGATGCCCAAGATCCCGACTATCACCAGTCCGGTGGTCCGACTGCGGGCGGACATGAGTCGTGACGATGTCACCGAGATTCATATTCCTCCGCACTTTACGAACATTCAGCACGGCCTTCAGCTTGCTCGGCAGATGCTGTCGATTCAGGACACCCCGAACCGGCAAGTGATTCTGATCACGGACGGGCTTCCCACGGCGCACTTCGAAGGAAGCCTGCTTTACATGCTGTATCCCCCGGATGCGAAGACCGAAGAGGCCACCAAGCGCGAAGGTCTGCTTTGCAAACGCGAAGGCATCACGATCAATATCTTCCTGCTGCCGAGCTGGTCGCAGTCGCACGAGGATGTGCAGTTCGCTCACCGCCTGGCGGAAAGTACCGGCGGGCGAGTTTTCTTCACGGCTGGAAAAGATCTGGATCGATATGTGGTCTGGGACTACGTCAATCACCGGCGAGAAATCATCGGCTAAGACGCATCTCAGACTGACTAAACGTCGTATTCGACGGGAGTTTCCGTATTCCGCTGGCGACGTGAGTACACCAAAAAGTCGTCATTGAGTTCGGCGTTGACTGCTGTGACTTTGAAGTCCGTAGCCCGTGCTAATTCTGATTCTTGAGCCAGGAAACGAATCTTGACCGATGACTGGGATAGTACTCTTTCCGAATTCAGCGAAAGCACCATGGGATTCCTCCTGTTCAACAGCCCCAAAACATTTGGCAACACGCCCAGAAAACTCGTTGGTGGGTATCTTGCGAACTGTTTGTGTTGAAATGGTTAATATCAGGTGAAGTTTTCGTTAACACGAACTGTTTGAACGCCGCCGATGGACGCTCAGTCACGCGATCCCGGTGTCACCTTCACAGTGACGTCTTTTCCTTCGCGGGTCACAATCAGTTCGACTTCCTGTCCTGACTTCAATGCTTCGATGGCATAGGTGTAGTCGTAGATGTTTTCGATGGCTTTACCAGCCAGCTTCACGATAATGTCTCCACCCTTAATTCCGGCTTTGTCCGCCGGACCGCCCTTGGCAACGCCGGAAAGCTGTACACCCTTCACGTCGGTCTGAGCGTAATCCGGAACTGTTCCCAGATAGGCTCGCAATGAGGCTCGGCGTTGGCCGTCTTTGGGTCGGTCCTGAGCGACGTACTCCGGCGGCCGTTCGTCAGAGATCAACTGTCGGCACACCAGCATCATCAGGTTGGCGATCTTTGAGATCCCTTCATAGTTCAGCTTTTCCGGGGTATCTCTTGGCGTGTGATACTCACTGTGATTGCCCGTAAACGCCGAAAGAATCGGCACACCATGCATGAAGAAGACGCTGGCGTCGGTGGGAATGTAACTGTCATCCTGAAGCGACAGAGATAATCCCAGCGGCACGTTCGCTCGCTCGACGATCTTCTGCCACGATGCCGACGAGCCGGTACCCTGCAGCACCAGCTTTTCCTGAAGACGTCCGACCATATCCATGTTCAGACACGCGGCAATGTACAGATTCAGTCCCCCTGTGTTTGGGCCGGTCAGATCATCGGCCTTCTTTCCGCCCTCCTTCGCCTCTTGAGGATCTTCTGGTTTTCCCTCCGGCGCATCGCCACCAACGGCGGCGGCATGCTGCGAAAACAGAGTCTCCAGTGTCTTCACGTAGTGGCTCGAGCCAAGCAGACCGATCTCTTCACCCGACCAGGCCGCGAAGACGACGTCACGTTGCCCAGTGAGCTTGCCACCGTCTTTGGCTTGAGCCATCGCTTCAGCAATCTGCATCATGGCCGAAACGCCTGACGCGTTATCGTCGGCTCCGTAATGAATGTTCGCCTGTTCGTCTCCGCGCGCCAGTGAATTCCCGTTTGGCCCTGTGCCCAGATGATCCACATGCGCGCCGATGACAACAATTTGTCCAGCCTGTTCTGCGTTAACCTGGAGTCGACCGATGACGTTGCGGCCCTTTTTTTTCTCCTGTGCGATTTCAATCGTGGCTCCGATTTTCAGACCTTCCAGAGGAAATCCCATCGCAGGTTCTCCGGAGTCCATCTTTTCCTGAACCGTTTTCAGATCCTTCCTGCGGCCTGAAAACCATTCTGCGGCGACAGCGTCCGTGACACTGATAACCGGCAACCCTGACCCCGCCAGAGATCCATCGAATTGCAACGGAACGAGTTGCTCCTTCACACCGGACGTTGGCCCGCTGACAATGATCAAGCCTCGGGCTCCCATATCGCGAGCCTGCATGGCTTTAAATCGCAGGCTGGAATACCGACTGAAATGCTGACGCTGCTCAGGAGTAAAATTTTCTGGCATGAAACGAAAGGTCACCACCCATTTGTCCTTCACATCCAGATGCACAAAGGAATCATATTCCTCAATACCTTCCGCCGCAGGTGCCCGCAGACCATAGCCAGCGAATAAAACGTCGGATGCTTCGACCGTCGTTGAAGACGAAAAGGCCAAAGGTCGCCAATCGGTTTCCAGAGCCAAAGTTTTCTCGCCAACCGTCAGGGAATTCGTCGGGCCGGCCGAGACACCGGATGTGAATTCAAACTCCTGAAAGTACGTCTCATTGTCACCAGCGGGCAACAAACCGAGAGTCTCGAAATGCAACGCGACGTAATTCGTGGCAAGTTGTTCGCCCTTTGTGCCTGTCAATCGGCCACCGAGTTGCGGGCGGCACAGATATTCCACATGACGCACAGCATCCGCTGGAGCAAAGTCGCCCCGAGTACCAGGAGACTGCGCCATCACGGAAGGTTTTCCCGTTCCGCTTGCCGTCGCCACATTGGCACCGGAATCACTCAATCCCAGTTGTGCAAGAGCCTTCGCGTGATTCCATTCAGCCAGAAAGATCTGTGATTGAGCGGTCGTTGTGCGGTTTGTTGTCCAGGCCAGTCGTTCGCCATCCGGGCTAAAGACAGGAAGGCCGTCGAAACCCGGCGTATGAGTCACTCGCACAGGCTCATGCTGGCCGGCCGCATCCACCATGTACAGTTCGAAGTTCGCGAAACCATGACGGTTGGTGGTGAAAATCAGATACTGGCCGCTCGGATGAAAATAGGGAGCCCAGGACATGGCCCCCAGATGTGTGAGCTGCTGTTGATCGGTGCCATCAACATTCATCGTCATGATTTCTGCGGTCGCGCCGTTTTCTGAAAAGCGACGCCAGCAGATCTTCTGACCATCGGCACTGAAGAAAGGTCCTCCGTCGTAGCCCGGTGAGGCCGTCAGCCGCTTCACTTCCGAGCCATCAGGCTTCATCACATAGATTTCATTCGCCCACGCCGGATCAAGCTCAAACGCCTTGCGTTCGGCCTCGTTCAATTCACGTTCGTACGCTGAGCGGTTGGAGGCGAAAGTAATCAAGGAGCCATCCGGCGACCACGATCCTTCCGCGTCGTAACCTCTGGCCTCGGTCAGCTTGCGATA
>JANPHT010000108.1:0-1099 GCA_031424595.1 Planctomycetota bacterium | reverse complement strand
CGCCAACGCGATCGCGCGGCACGTTCGGCCAGTCCAGACCTGAGTCTTTGACAGCCTCATTTGAGCAATAGACGGCAATCGAACCAGCTCGCGTGCCTCGACGAAGATCCTTTTTCTTTTGATATCGCAATTCGTCGAAATTGCAGATGCCTGCGAGTACCGGCCCCATGTACCGAGTCTGGTAGTTGACAACGCCCGATTTTCCCGCCAGAAGATTCTGGCGATATTCAGGCAAATTGTTTCCGTTCGGTGCCGTCAGCCCGACTCCGGTGATGACAATTCGATCCAGGTCCGACAAAGGAAAAACCCCACCACAATTGGTCAACAACTTGAACTGCCTGTGACTTAAGTCTCAACGCCGCAGATCTCTGTTTCAAAAGACCCCCGTCTGAGGAAAGTCGCCGATTGACTGAACAGCGTACAGGGACACCTGGATTGTGACAAGCACTGCTGAAAGATCCCTGATCTTGCGACGAAAACAGTCCCATTCTGCCCGAAGACTTTGGCTATTCGGAACTACGTGTTTCCATACAAATACTTAAGAATCAACCGCGCAGCGTCAAATCGAATTCATCCTCGTGACAGACATCCGCAGCCTTGCCACTTCCGCAGATCCTTTCGCCCACAAACGGCAAGCAGGGACTACGTTAAGGCGTTTGCGATCAGATTGAATCAAGGAATCGGCGGCATTTTGGAATCATGAACGATGAGTTCCGCAGTGACCGATACGCATCTGTCCGCCACTGACGATCAGCTATCAAGATTCGATGCCCGTCTTCCCAATCGCGCATTCTTCACAGATGGCCTAAGTTACGCGTGATTAAACGTCAGGCAAACTCCGGGTTCTATCGCACGATCAGACGACAATCGCCTCCAACTCTGACAACCCTTTTCTTGCACAGAAGTCACCGAAAGACTCCGACCCATGTCGCTCAGCCTTAAAGGCCGTCAAAAGCGGCGTCAGGGTGGGCACAATTTCTTCTGCAGGAACGGAATCCTTGTAAATGAAACCCAGCCGAGTTCCTTCAGGATTTCCACCCAGGAACATCGTGTATTTTCCCACTGACTTTCCGACCAGTCCAATATCCGGCGTGTAAGG
>JANPHT010000107.1:0-8529 GCA_031424595.1 Planctomycetota bacterium | reverse complement strand
GCCGCTGACCAGAAGCTGACAGATTCAAAAACCGCCTACATGTTGAACCCTGAAAACACCGTTGGAGTCATGCAGGTTACGGCTATTCGAAGTTCAAAGATTCCAATTGGAGATCCAAACGCTGCAGCGATCAGCCGACTGCGTGTGCTGGCGAAAGAAGTACAGAAAGTTCACGAGCTGGAAGCGGGGTCGTTAACAATCGCAGTCACTGGCATTCCAGCGCTCGAGCATGATGAAATGCACAGTACTTCGGTCGATATGCGAAACGCGGGGATCGTGGCGTTCTTCGTGGTCGGCGGCATGCTGTTTCTGGCGTTCCGTGGGATTCGACATCCCATGCTGGCTCTGCTCACCCTGATTGTGGCACTGAGTTGGACTTTTGGTGCAGCGACGCTGGTGGTAAAGCATCTGAACATCATTAGTGTGTGTTTTCCTGTGTTTCTGATTGGATTAGGAATTGACTTTTCTGTCTCATTTATCAATCGCTATCTGACTCTTCGCCAGGAGCTTTACGAGCTGCCAGCAGCACTCCGGGAAACAGCAGAAACAACTGGCAGTGGCATCCTGACCTCAGCCATTACGACGGCTCTGGCATTTGCGACTGCGATGCTGACTGGCTTTCCGGGTCTCGCCGAGCTCGGTTTAATTTCCGCCATGGGTGTATTGCTGTGCGCCGTTTCGACGTTTGTGTTTCTTCCTGCACTCATTGCATTATCCGACGCTGAGTATGACCTGGAGGCACTGCCGCAGCCGTTCTCTCCTGCGGTGTTGCGACGAGTACTCGTCGCCTGGCCGGCTGTGTCGATTGGAATAGCACTATGCTTTCTTGGGTTCTTTGGATATCAGGCCTTTCGTTATTCCGACGGAGCCGTCCGATGCCTTGTTGAATACAATCCCAATCTGATGGAGCTGAAGGATCCCAACGTGGAATCCGTAAGGGCCGAAAAGATGCTGGAAGCGTCCGGCTCTGACACGGTGCTTTACGCGGTATCGGTCGCGGGCAAATGGGAAGAGGCGATGGAGCTTCGTGAGAAGTTTCTCAAACTGAATTCGGTCGCCCGAGTCAGTGACATCGCCAGCAAACTGCCAGATCGGCCTGACGAGCAGACGATGCAGCAGATTCAGGCCCTGCAGCAACGAGCTGCCAGCATTCGGAGAGAGGTTCCTCAGATTGCGCCCGCGAATCACATGTCCGTTGGCAAGGAAGTCGACGCTCTCTACGCGGCGATTCGGAAGTCGCAGAATCCCGCAGCTCAAAGGGCAGCAAAGGCCCTGGACTCATTTCTGGCCGACCTGACTGAGACTCCCGGCCGGCAGGCGAGCACGATCCTGACGGGATACAACAATATGATTGCTCGGTGGTTAATCCTGGAATACACACAGATTGCTGCTGCAGACAATTTCAAGCCGGTGGCACCTGGGGACTTGCCCAGCGAGATCAGAAGTCGATTTGTCTGGGCAGACAGAAACACCAGGGAACAACGTTGGGTTTTGCGAGTTTATCCAAAATCAAATATCTGGAAGGGTGATGATCTTAATAAGTTTGTGGAAGAACTTCGTTCGGTCGATCCCCAGGTGACCGGTGTGCCGGTGCAGAATCTTGAGTCCGCCGGGCGCATGCACCAGACGTATGCATCCATTGGACTCTATGCCCTGGCCGTCATTTCCCTGGTATTGTTGTTCAATTACCTTCGGCCAGGCCAAAAACTGATGACGATTATTCCGCCCGTGGCCGTGGCGGCATTCATCGGCTATACGCTCTTTAAGCGGAATGGAACCGTTGATACAAGTCTGTTGGTCATTATCTGTCTTGGGCTGGTTGTGTTCATTGCCGCAGTGCTGGATTACCGCAATCTGCGTGATACGGTACTGACGCTGATACCATCGCTGGCTGGCGGTGTTCTCATGCTGGGGGCCATGGCTTTGCTCGGCCTGGAACTCAATCCTGTCAATTTGATTGCTCTGCCACTGGTGTTTGCAATCGGGATCGACAACGGGATCTACCTCGTTTCCGATTGTCGCCAGCAGATTTCTGCGGGGAAAGACTCCTTCGAGCCGTCGGCAGATACCATCAGCAGTATGCTGGTCACTTCGCTGACGTCGATCGTTGGATTTGGTAGTCTCATGATTGCCTCGCACCAGGGGATGTTCAGCATCGGTGTCTTGTTGGCCCTGGGAGTCGCATCCAGTCTGGTCGTTTCGTTGGTGTTGATGCCCCCGCTATTGGTTCTGGTGGCCCGCCATCAACCTGCCTCAATGGAGCCTGTGCGAATC
Organism: Planctomycetota bacterium; assembly: GCA_031424595.1. Classification (GTDB taxonomy): domain Bacteria; phylum Planctomycetota; class Planctomycetia; order Planctomycetales; family Planctomycetaceae; genus SXXK01. Next base: position 6,255 of record JANPHT010000107.1, on the reverse strand, counting down.
ATCCGCAAACCGGACTCCGATTCAGAGACCGTGTCAGCGAAAGATTCTCCCGCGAAGCAGAATACGCAGCAGAAACAGCAGAAGAAGGCGGCTTAGCTGGGCAGCGCCACGTTGTCTCAGCCGCAGTAAGCCAGCACCCGGTTTTTGCAAGGAATATCGCAAAAAACGGACGCTGGCGCGTTTCGGCTGATGGTTGCAAAACGCTATGTTATTGAGAACCTGGGTTTTCGCCACAGAGCCTCGCTGGTGTCGCCACACTTCTGGCAGGGTGCTTCAATGTCCTTCGATGTGAATCCCTATGAAGCTCCGATTGTTAATTCGGATGTTCCGCCGCTGCGATCAGATTCGATCGCTCTCAGTAAACTGTTTGCGGCATCCCTTATGAGTTTTGCTGGAACCTGCGTCGCTGGAAGCGTCTTTGGAGTGATTGGCGGAATCTTCGGTCTTATCTTTGGCTTCTTTCTGGCGATGATTTCAGCGATCCCGGTCACCTTCGTGGTGTTCGTCATTTTTGGATTGTGCAGCCGGGGTCGAGTGAAGAAGCGCAGTGTTATTGTTGTGGCCGCTTTCAGTGGGGCAATGTCCGGACTGACTTCTTGCCTGTGGCTGGCGGGTCGTTCGGTCGAGGGGTTGGCGTTTGGCAGCATTGCAGCGGGGATTGGGGCGGCCGTTTCAGCAACTTTCACGTGGCAGTATCTGAGAACGCAGCACGACACGATGCCTGCAGGCAACGCAGCGCCAAATTGGGGAGATCTCGACGGTCCAGGTCCGGGACTCTTGCCAAAATAAATCATCGCCTGGCCGTCGCTGAGGAACAGCAGCGAGAAAAAAACACGTGCCGCGAGTGAATCTGTGGTCCCAGGGTGCTATCCTTTGCATGCCAGAGAACCACAGATTAATTACTCCCGCAATAATAGAACGCTTATGCAGACTTCAGCCTTCCAGCCAGATCAGTTTCGCCGCTCTGTGCTTGCAGTGCCTCCGCTGGCCAGAGACGCGAATGAAAAAATCTGCCGCACTGAGAACGCAAAGCTGGTGAGTCATATTGAGTCGGGTGGGGTGTCGATGTTGCTCTATGGTGGCAACGCGAATCTGTACCACCTGCGACCAAGCGAGTTTGGCTGGCTTCTGGAAATGCTCCAGGAGGTCGCTGCAGAAGAGACACTGGTCGTACCATCTGTTGGCCCAGCTTATGGGACGATGATGGACCAGGCGGATGTGTTAAAATCCACAGCCTATCCGACCGTCATGGTATTGCCCACAAAGGCCGTAATGACCGAGGCGGGTTTAATGACGGGGTTCCGTCGATTCGTCGAAGCGATCAATCGGCCAGCGGTCCTTTACATTAAGGAAGAAGGGTATATCAGCCCGGAAGGCGCTGCAGAACTTGTCAAAGATGGCTTAGTTTCATTCATCAAATATGCGATTGTAAGAACGGATACAGCGGACGATGAGTATCTGTCTCGGCTGGTCGCGAAGGTTGATCCCAAGCTCATTTGCAGCGGAATTGGTGAGCAGCCAGCGTTGATTCATTTGACGAAATTCAGGCTTAATGGATTTACTTCTGGCTGTGTCTGTGTGAATCCCTCGCTGTCACAGCAATTGCTGAAGGCCATCTGCGAAAGTGATTTTGAAACAGCCGAGGCGATCCGCAAAATGTTTCTGCCGCTGGAGACGATCCGCAACGATGTGAATCCAATTCGTGTGCTCCATGAAGCGGTTTCACTGGCGGGTATTGCCAGCACGGGAAAACACTTTCCGTTGCTGTCGGGACTGACCGAGTCAACCGCCAACAAGTTGCGAGTTGTTGCCAACGATTTGCGGAATGCAAAACGACCTCATTGAAGACACACCCGCAAGAATAAACGGGTGAATTGTGCGACGGTCAAAGTGACTGTCTGATCAAACTCCTGAACGGACCATGCCAGCAGCAATGAAACGACTTCAGTCATGCATTCTCCTGCAGTTTGCCGTGTTCAATATGCTCGTCGCATCGGGGTACGCTCAGGAATGGGGATCCCTGAAGGGGCGAATTCTTTACGGCCATGACGCCCCGGAGCCCGTCAGCCTGGACATTGAGCGCGACGCCGATGTGTGTGGTAAGCATGGCCTCGTGGATGAGTCTTTGGTCGTCAACCAGGAGAACCGCGGGCTACGTTATGTTGCGATCTGGCTGGATTCGAGAGACCCGGTGCCCGTTCATCCGGAACACCAGAATCCAGCATCAGGAACTCCCACGCTGGACAATAAGAACTGCCGATTTGAACCGCATATGCTGGCAGTTCAGACTGGTCAGATTCTGCAGTTGAGGAATTCGGACTCGGTAGCTCATAACGCCGCTGTTTATGTTCGTCGATCAACGCCATTCAGCGAAGTGATTCCTCAGAATCAACCGATCGAGAAAAAGTTTTCAAAGGCTGAAACGTTGCCGACACGTGTCGATTGCTCCATTCACGCCTGGATGAAGGCGTGGCTGATTATTACGGACCATCCCTATGTGGCAATCACTGATGTTGATGGCAACTTCGAAATCCGCAACATTCCGACGGGGGACTGGAAGTTTCGGTTCTGGCACGAGCGTCCGGGCTATCTGCATGGCGTGACGAAAAACGACGTCGCGACTCCCCTGGTGAAGGGGACATGGCAATTGAAAGTCGTCGCCTCCCAAACGTTGGATCTGGGAGAATTGACGGCCGCCAAAGAACAGTTTGATGCTAAGAAAAAGTAGCATCACACTGAGGGACGTTTGAATCCATTCTTGACTGGAATTCTTTAACATGTCACTTATTCAACATGAACTCCTCAACGTCGATCAGGGGATTCACGACACACGATCAAGACTTTCCAACGCGAACAACGCGGCTAACGTTTCCATGCGGCGACTCGTAGGCGGGCTGTCGGACGGTGTGGACGTCGTCACGGTTAATAATGGTCGCCTTTCGCTGCAACTGCTTCCGACTCGCGGAATGGGGATCTGGAAGGGCGAAGTGGACGGGATTCCGTTGCAATGGAATTCACCGGTTGAGCGACCAGTCAATCCGGCCTTCGTGGATCAAATGCGACGCGGCGGCATTGGCTGGCTGGATGGCTTCAATGAACTGATTTGTCGCTGTGGACTTGGCTGGCATGGAGCCCCAGGCAATGACACCATCGTCGATGAAAACGGCAAAGTTGTGTCCGATCAGTTTTTGCCGTTACATGGTCGTATCGCCAATCTTCCGGCGCATCGTGTCAGTGCTGCGGTGGATGCCGAGAAAATTTCTGTCACTGGTTTTGTCGATGAAGGTTGTTTGTTTGGCGGGCGACTTCGTCTGGAAGCCACACTGACGACGGCAGTGAATTCCGCCGAATTCGAAGTGGTCGATACTGTCACAAATTTGGGCAGTCAACCGGCGGAGGTGGAAATGCTTTATCACTGCAATATCGGCGAACCGTTTCTTGGTGAAGGCTCGATGTGTCATGCCGCTTCGAGCGAAGTAGCTCCGAGAAACGAGCGGGCGGCGGAGGGCTTAAGCATGTGGAATCTTTTCCAGGGACCGACGCTGGGCTTCGCTGAACAGGTTTACTACACAAAGGCGGCCACTGATCAAGCGGGCGAGGGTGTCGGTGTCTTGTGCGATGCGGATTCGTCGTTAGCGTTTGTGGTGCGATTTGATACGACGACGCTTCCATGGTTTATTCTTTGGAAGAATACACAGGCGGTGGAAGACGGCTATGTGACTGGCCTTGAGCCTGGCAGCAGCTTTCCGAATCCCCGTGGCACGGAGCGCAAGGGCGGACGTGTTGTCACTTTGCCTCCGGGAGAATCGATCAGGTTTCGACTGCGATTCGAAGTGGCAACCGAGAAGGCTCGCGTGAGAGAGATTCTGGATGAAGTGACAGCACTTCAGGTGGCAACACCTCGCATCGTTCATGAATCTCCCAGGGCGGATTGGATTCCTTAAAATCGTGGACCGGGCATTGGCAGCAGTACGAACACTCTGCCGCGAGATTTGGAAGAGAACCTGCGCCGACTGGAGCCAATCAAAGAATGGTCCGCAGCGTGTTATTTTTCGAGTTTGGCTGATTGGGGCATGTCGATGCGAAGATTCTGTCGTCACGTTTTTCCTGCTCTGATCATCCTTATGTCGGCGTTGCCTGTTACGCTCGCCGACAAACTTCCGCAGTTCGATTCCGCAAAGACGATTAGTCCGCTTGATGGCGAAGAGCAGTCGCTTTTGTACTGGGCTCCGGATGGTGCCAGTGAATCGGCAACACCGTTGTTCGTTTTTCTGCATTCATGGAGCAGCGATTATCTGCAGGACAACACCAAGTGGTTTGTTGAATGCGAGCGTCGAAAATGGATCTGGGTTCATCCGGATTTTCGAGGGGTCAATCACTCTCCCAAGGCTTGCGGTTCTGAATTTGCCCGACAGGACATCCTTGACGCAATTCGATTTGCGAGGGACACATGGAAAGTCGATGACGAGCGGATTTACCTGGCGGGAGTCTCGGGAGGTGGGCACATGTCCTTGCTGATGGCGGGACACCATCCGGAACAATTCAGCGCCGTTTCTTCTTGGGTCGGGCCGAATGATTTGGCAGACTGGCATCGATTCCATGTGAAAGACGGCAAGCCTCAGAAGTATGCTCAGATGATTGAAGCCTCATTGGGTGGGCCGCCCGGTGCTTCGCAAGCCATTGATGATGACTATCGGAATCGTTCGCCTGTGTTTCAACTTTCACGCGTCGCTGACCTCCCCGTCAGCATCTGGGCTGGAGTACAGGACGGGCACACGGGGTCAGTTCCCATTTCGCACTCACTTCGTGCGTTTAACACGATTGCGAGGGCTCATGGCACATCGCAAATTACGCAGCAGGAGATCGAAGCTCTCAGTGTCCGGATGCGACTCCCCAACCCTACTGAATCAGATTCGGCTGAGGATTTGACTCTGGGGCGGAAGATCCAGCTTCGCCGAACGTCGGGCCGCAGTGTGGTGACGATCTTTGAGGGGGGGCACGAGAGTATTCCGGAAGCGGCCTTCGCCTGGCTGGAGCAGCAACGCAGGCGGGTAGCTCCCAACCCGTGATAATCCTGAAGATTGATCTCTGTCAGAGACTTTGCCGGCGTGGCTATGTATCATTCGACAAAGCGAACCTGCCCGAATCTTTGCGAAACCACGCGGGGCGGGCGACGTTTACCCAATTCTGACGAGTAAACACTCATGACAACCACTGAAGTGTCGGCGACTACTGAAGTCGGCAGTTATTTCATCTCCAATTATCCGCCGTTTTCGCAATGGAAGTCGGAACTTGTTCCTGCTGCGATTCAAGCGCTCGACGCGGATCCGGAACAGACCTCCAGGACTCCACTCGGGCTGTACATTCATATTCCATTCTGTCGCAAGCGCTGTAAGTTCTGCTACTTCCGCGTTTACACGAATCAGAATGCCAAGGCGATTGAAGACTATGTCAAAGCTCTGATTCTGGAGTTGGAACTGATCAGTCAGCGATCAGCCATCGGTCAACGCGAATTGTTATTCGTTTATTTCGGCGGAGGAACTCCCAGTTATCTCAGTTCGAAACAACTGCGGTCGCTGCGAGATCGCATGAGCGAATTCATTACGTGGGACAGCGCGAAGGAGGTGACCTTCGAGTGCGAACCAGGCACTTTGAGTATGGAAAAACTGGAGACACTTCGCGATATCGGGATCACTCGAATCTCGCTGGGTGTTGAAAACTTTGACGACAAGATTCTCGAAGAAAATGGTCGAGCCCATCTTTCTCCCGAAGTCATGCGTGCTTATGAATGGATTCGCGAGGTCGGGTTCCCGCAGGTGAATATCGACTTGATTGCAGGCATGGTCGGCGAGACGGATGCGAATTGGCAACGGTGTATCGACAAAGCCATAGAAATGCAGCCGGACAATATCACGATCTATCAGATGGAATTGCCGTTCAATACCGTCTACTCCAAAGAGATGCGTGAGTTGGGAGTTCAGTCGCCGGTGGCTGATTGGCCGACAAAACGACGCTGGGTGAGTGAAGCGATGGATCGCCTGATCTCCGTGGGTTACCATGTTTCCAGCGGCAACGAATTGGTAAAAAACACTGCCACAGATCACTTCATCTACCGTGATAACGTCTGGCGCGGTTGTGATCTGATCGCGGCAGGAGTGTCGTCGTTCGGTCACTTCCAGGGAGTTCACTACCAGAACCTCGATCAGCTTGAGGAATACCTGACCACAGTTGAGGCCGGTGCTTTGCCAATCAACC
>JANPHT010000106.1:0-17035 GCA_031424595.1 Planctomycetota bacterium | reverse complement strand
TGAAGACGATCCCAAAACAGCCGATTTGATCGATCGCTATCTTGCGAAGGAAGGATTCCTTACTCAGACAGCGAACGATGGTCGCAGAGCACTCGACGTCTTTCGTGATATTCAGCCGGACTTGATTCTTCTGGATGCGATGTTGCCTCATTTGGATGGTTTTGAAGTTTGCGCTGCGATTCGGCGGACGTCAAATGTGCCGATTCTGTTTCTGACAGCTCGTGCAGAAGAAGCGGATCTGGTACTTGGACTTGGACTGGGAGCGGACGATTATTTGGCGAAGCCATTCAGTCCTCGAGAACTGGTGGCTCGCGTCAAAGCGCTGCTGCGGCGAGCTCGTGTCAGTCAGGATGTGAATAATTCGACGACGCAGGTGATCAGCGGTTTGCAATACGTAAACAACAAGCGGCGATTTGAATTGAATGGTCAGACGCTGGATTTGACGCCGATTGAATTTACATTGTTGCAGGCGATGTTTGGCGCTCCAGGGCGAGTTTTCCTGCGCAGCGAACTGCTGGACAAGCTTTACCCGAGCGGTGATCCGGTGATTGATCGAGTCGTCGACGTTCACATTGGGAAGTTGCGACAGAAGCTGGGAGACGATCCGAATCAACCGACTTACATTCACACAGTTCGCGGCCTGGGGTATCGCTTTGCGGATTCGGAGACACCATGAACGCACCGCTGAAACTGCTTTGGAAATTGGTGACAATTAATTCGATGGCGATCATCATCGTCATTCTGACCATTGGTCTGGCTGTTCATTTGCTGGCTGCGGACTACTTTGCAACTCTGACGGAAACCTATGGGATCGCTCCCGGCGATGCGCATGCCATGTTTTTGCAGGCGATCGATCGCTATCTGTTGCTGGCAAGTCTTACGGGTTTTGCTGTGGCCAGTATGATGAGTCTTTGGCTGAACTACCGATTGACTCGGCCTGTGACCAGCATCCAACGCGCGGCGGTTTTGGTGGCTGATGGCGATTATTCTCAGCGAATCACCGTGCGCGGGTGTGGTGAAATCGATCAATTGTCAACGGCTTTCAACCGCATGGCCGAGCGACTGCAACAGATTGATCGGCTGCGGAAGGACTTCATTGTGGATGTCGCCCATGAATTGCGAACTCCGCTGACGAATATTCGCGGCTTTGTCGAAGGTCTGCGAGATGACGTGATTGCCCCGGACAAAGCGGTTTTCGAATCCGTCCACGAAGAAACCCTGCGACTGGTGCATCTGGTCGAAGAATTGTTGCAACTGGCGCGAGCCGATGTGGCTCACCAGGACCTGCAGAAAGAAGCATTCAACCTGTCACTGCTGATTCAGCAGACTCTGCAGGCATTTCAGCCCCGGCTGCAGGAAAAATCGCTGCAGGTTACGACCAATCTCGCACCCGATCTCAACGTGGCCGCCGATCGCCAGCGGATTGCTCGCGTGTTGAACAACGTCATGGAAAACGCTCTGCGCTATTCCCCGGCAAACGGCAAAGTTTCCGTGAGTTGCGACCTCAGTGGCCCAATGCTGAAGACAATCGTGACCAACGATGTGGATGGCGGTCCCGTGCAGACGGATACGATCACGGATGCCTTGTTTGAACGCTTTCAACGCGGCGAATCGTCGAGATCTCGACAATACGGCGGCGCGGGGCTGGGGCTGGCGATTGTCCGGCAACTGGTGGAAGCTCACGGAGGCCGAGCAGGAATTCGGATGGTATCCGGCCAGGCCGAAGTCTGGTTCGAATTGCCGTGTTCGTAGCTGCGAATCGTGCTGGAGCGAAACTCGTCAAAAGTTTCGGCTTCGTTGCTTGAGGATAATAACAGCAACCCAAAGTCTTGACGACTTTCGCTACGTCGATCACGGCTTTACACAAACAACACACGATCGCCATTCGATCAGCATCGGTGTTCGGTAACGTTCCCATCCGTAAATCGCGCGGAGTGCGCGATTTCACAGGATTTAGCATTCGCTAACAGGAATAAACTGATGAATACAGTCGTACGAACATTGATCGCTGTGTGTTTGCTGACTTTGTCCGGAGTCGCTCAGGACAAGCCGGGCATGATGATGTCCAAAGAAGCCATGATGGCGAAGAAGAAAATGATGGAACCCGCCATCATGAAGCAGGCAGAAATGAGTATGACGGGTAAAACATCCATGATGCCGAGGATGGTTGCCAAAGAGATGATCCTTCAGGAAATGATGCACGACGATGGCGTCATGGGCATGATGAAAGAAACGGCCATGATGCAGGATTCTGACAGCAAAATGATGATGAGCGAAAAACAGATGAAGATGGCCACTGAGAAAATGATGGCCGATTCTGAGTCGACGACTATGCTGTTTCAGGAACTGGTCGCTCGCCACATCGCCTCGAAGAAGATGGCCATGATGATGAAGGCCGACCCAAAGATGGAATCCATGACGGGCAAAGAAATGAAAAAAATGATGATGGTCAAGGACGGCATGATGATGGCAAAGAAAAAGATGATGGCCCGCGAAGAAACCAGCATGATGATGGCTCGCGAATCACTGATCAGTTCACTGATGCACGACAAAGAAGTTATGATGATGGTGGAAAAAGAAGCGGCCAAACAAATGGACCCTGAAATGGCACCCATGATGGCTGACGAAAAAGTCAAAATGGCCAGCGATATGATGATGAAGGACAAGGGTCAGATGGAAGGCATGATGCACTCGTCGATGGCTCGCCAGATGCTGATGGGCAAAGAGAAGATGATGAAAGGTGACAAGAAATAAACGCCCTCTGCTGTACCCATGTCGCGCGATGCTCCGCAATATTCATCATGGACTTGCGGAGCAACTTTTCCACTTCGGAGACAAGAAATGAACAATTCGTCGATTTCACGTCGTCTCGCTGCCTCGATCATTGTCTCTCTTTTCGTCATTGGCTTCAGTCGTCTTTGGAACGGCAGGGAAGTGCAGACGTCGCTTTCAGCACAGGAATCAGCATTGCAGAAAGCCGAAAAATCGTTTGCGATTGTGGAACTCTTTACGTCTGAAGGCTGCAGCAGTTGTCCACCAGCAGACGCAAACCTCAAGCGGTTGTCCGAGTTTGCAGCCGCGAAGCACATCAATGTGATTCCGCTGTCATTCCATGTTGACTATTGGAACTATCTTGGGTGGGAAGATCCGTTCAGTGACAAAGCGTTTTCTGACCGCCAGATCGAATATGCAAAAGCTTTGGATCAGAGTCAGCGAATCTACACTCCCCAAATGGTGGTCAATGGTCGCTACACGTTCAACGGTGGTGACCGGAAAAACTCCGACAAAGCTGTGCAACTGGCGCTGCAGCAGCCTGTGCGACATCATGTCAATTTGAAGCGTTCTTCACACTCTCCTTCATCGCAAACGGACAGTAAACTCAGCGATGCAAAAGTTCTGGATCAGGAAGCAGCAATCGAAGTCAGCGTTTCCCTGTCCAATGACGCTGCAAAACAGAATGAATCGTTCGATAGTGCCTACGAAGTTTCGATTGTCACAGTGACAGATAACGAAACGGTTCAGGTAAAACGGGGTGAGAACTCGGGGAGAGCTTTATCTCATGTTTGGGTTGTTCGGAGTCTGCAAACTGTACCATTGACGAACGATACCAGTTCGTTCAACGTTTCCCTGCATACCGCTGCTGGAAAGCACACTCGCGTCGTTGTATTTGTACAGTCGAAAATGAGTCGCGAAATGACCGGAGCATCCGTGCTGGTACTTTGAGCGCGAAACCGCATGTGTGTTGTGACAGAAAGTAATCCTGAATGTCTGCAGCGACGACAACTAAGCACGAATTGAAGTGCATGGAGATCTGGAGCGGACATCGTTCTGTAGAGAACGTGGCAGCCAGCCCAGGACTGGACGCGTGGATTTTCAGCCAGCCGTATCAGGGCGAAGCGACCGGCGGTGATGTTCATTACTTGTCACTTTGCGTCGGAGGCATTGTGACTCGGTTGGTTCTCGCGGATGTCTCCGGACATGGAAGCGTTGTCGCCGAAACATCCGCCACTTTGCGAACATTGCTGCGTCGTTTCATGAATGCCAAACGACAGGATCGGCTGGTGGGCGAGATCAACCGTGAATTCACGACTCTGGAACAAACCGGTCGCTTTGCCACTGCCATCGTGATGACCTATCTCAGCCATCGCAACAGCTTGTTGCTGACGAACGCCGGTCATCCGCATCCCCTGCTTTATCGCCATTTGAATCATAGCTGGTCGCTGCTTGAGCCTCAAGCCACAGACTCCGGGTCAGAATCCAGGGGCCTCAAGAATATGCCATTTGGAATTGTCGATTCGTCTGCTTATTCTAACGTCACTCTGCCGATCATCGACGGAGACATGCTGGTTCTGTACACCGATGCGTTTTCTGAAGCACGCAACAGCGATAATCAGATGCTTGGTAAGGAGGGCCTTCTGAAGCTGGCGAATTCGCTGCCGGGCGATTTACCTTGTGAGGAGTTCGGACGACGACTGCGTCAGGCCGTTGCTGAATTCTCGATGCACTTTTCTTCTGATGATGAGACTCTGATTGTGATCCGCTTCGGAAAAGGGCGCAAATCTCCGGGACTGAAGGAACGGTTGCACGGCTACAAATCGCTGCTGTTCGGTGTCGGTTGAGATTGGTTGGTAGCGAAAGTCGTCAAGACTTTCGCCGAAGGATTTCAACAGAGCCGCTTCTTTACACAAACTTTACACAATCGTTATCTGGGCTCGACAGCTTCGCGATATGATACGGGTGAAATTGCGATGTTCTGTCTCAGAGGCCAGTGAAAATGGGCGACGTTCCTTCTATTCCAGAGCGGGAAATTACACATCCGTCTGTGTATTTTAATCGGCGCAGTTTTATGCGTGCCGGTGCCGTGGCTGGAAGCGCTTTGGCGACGGGCGGGCTATATCGATTTTTCAAGCCTCGCATGTCTGTCCAGAACAATGCAGCGCAGGTGGAAGTTGCTGCTCGGGAGGATTCGGAAAGCGAACTGCTCGCCAAAGGCTGGGCGGTGGACGAAGAAAAGACACCGGAATCCAGCGTCATCAGTTACAACAACTTTTACGAATTCACGACCGATAAAGAAGGCGTCGCTGCGGCGGCCGCCGGATTCAAAACGGATGGCTGGCAGATTGTCGTGGACGGGCTGGTCAATCGGCCTCGGACACTAAGCATCGACGATCTCTACGCCATCAGCAAACCACAGGAACGCATTTATCGCATGCGTTGCGTCGAAGCCTGGTCGATGGTAATTCCCTGGGTCGGAGTTCCGTTGGCTCATTTGCTGGAATCCGTCGAACCGACGTCATCTGCCAAATATGTCGCCTTCGAAACACTGCTCGATCCGCAACGCATGCCAGGCCAAAATTCGATGGTACTGGACTGGCCTTATGTCGAAGGTCTGCGACTGGACGAAGCCATGCACCCTCTGGCGATTCTGGCGACGGGCTTGTACGGAAAGATGCTGCCACCTCAGGACGGTGCTCCTGTGCGACTTGTGACTCCGTGGAAATACGGCTTCAAGGGCATCAAGTCGATCGTGCGGATTTCTTTAACCGCTGAGCAACCTTCGACCAGTTGGAATCGCTACGGCCCTGGTGAATACGGCTTCTTCGCCAACGTCAACCCCACGGTTGATCATCCTCGCTGGAGTCAGGCCACAGAACAACGTATTGGAGAATCCGGACGCCGCAAGACTCTGATGTTCAACGGCTATGAACAACGGGTGGCTGGCCTGTACGAAGGCATGGATCTGAGCGCAAACTTTTGATGTGCGTGAGAAATTGATCGCTGGCCGTAGCGAAAGTCGTCAAGACTTTCGGTGGTATTTTGCAGTTCGAGACACGCCGACACTCTTGACGAGTTTGGCTATTTCAGAGCTCTGAATTTCGGATGTTCCTGATATGAATCAACTCTCATTTCTTCGGTGGCTGGTTATTCTGAACGGCGGCGTCCCGTTGTTGATGCTGATTTACGATGCTGGCACGGGTCAACTGGGAGCGAATTCGGTCAACCAGGCACTGCACATTACGGGAATTCTATCACTGACGTTTTTGTTACTGTCACTGGTGATGACTCCGCTGCGATGGTTAACGAAATGGGGTGGTTGGATCGCGTTTCGCCGAGCACTTGGTTTGTACGGTTTTTTCTACGCTATCGCCCATCTGGTGATTTACCTGTACTTCGACCGAGCTCTGAATCTATCGAGCGCGGTTCACGAAATCTGGATGCGGCGGTTTCTGCAGGTTGGTTCCGTCGCGGTTTTGTTGATGGTCCCCCTTGCGGTCACATCGACGAATGGCATGATTCGTCGCATCGGCCCCAAACGCTGGAAGCAGTTGCATCGGTTGACGTACCTTGTCGTCATTCTTGGCGTGTTGCACTATTACATGCTCGTGAAATCCGACGTGCGTCAACCATTGGCGTTTGCTGGGGTGCTCACCGTGTTGCTGGGCGGTCGCTTTGGACGCCGGTACTTTGAGCAGCCAACGAAGCTAGTCAAAGCTGCGCACCAATCTGCCAGCCAGAAAACGACCGACACAGTCGTTCGCCAGCAGTGGAAGGGAACTCTGCGCATTGCTGAACTGATACAGGAGACTCACGACGTCAGGACGTTTCGTCTGGTGAATCCAGATGGAGGCGAATTGCCTTTCGAATACATGGCCGGACAATTCATCAACGTGCAACTGATGATCGATGGCAAGCGTGTCAACCGGTCGTACACTCTGGCGTCTTCGCCAACAAATCGAGAACACTGCGAACTCACCACGAAGCGCGAATCGCTGGGATTGGCTTCTCGATTCATGCACGACACTTTGAAAGTCGGCGACGAGCTCTCGATGTCCGGTCCGGCAGGAAAATTTGTATTCACAGATCGCACTGCAGGCGGTGCGCTGCTGATCGCGGGTGGAGTCGGAATTACTCCCGTGATGTCCATACTGCGGACGCTGATTCGTGAACAATGGACGCAGCCGATCTTCTTCCTATTCGCTGCGAAAACAGAACGGGACTTGATCTTTCGCCAGGAGCTGGAACAACTGTCTCGCGATTTTCCGCACCTGCAAGTGCTGATCACTCTGACGCGCGAAACTACCAACGGCAATTGGTCTGGTCTTCGAGGTCGCATTGATGCGGAGTTGCTGTCTAAACACATACCGACCGTGCACCAACTACCTGTATTCCTCTGCGGGCCCAACGAAATGATGGACTTCGTTCGCGGCCAGTTGGTATCTTTGAATGTTCCGACACATCAGATTCATACCGAAGCCTTCGGAGGCACGAAATCCAAAGCCGCAGGCGAAAGCAATTCCACTGCATCATTCGTGAACGCCATGACAGCACCGGCTGCAGGCTCATCAACGACTGAAGAAACCGGTGAAGGAATGTTGGCGACGATCCGGTTTTTGCGTTCCGGAAGAGTCGTTCGAGTTGAATCCGATCAGTCCATTCTCGAAGCCGCCGAACAATGCGGACTGGACATTCCATTTGAATGCCGATCCGGCATCTGCGGCCAATGCAAAGTCCAACTCGTTACCGGCAACGTCCGCATGAACTGCGAAGACGCTCTCAGCAAATCCGAAAAACAGAAAAACATCATCCTCGCCTGCCAGGCTCAGCCAATTTCAGAGACAACAATCGATGCCTAGCTGATTCGACTGAACCTCACGGCGTCATCCACCCGCATGTCATCACTTGCCAAAGAAGTCCCTCCATCGACTCTTCGCTAATTCGGTCCGACACACCGAACGCAATTGTACTTGTGGATGGAACTGCATCGGTGGCGCACACTGCTGTCTTGACGACTATCCCTCCTCCCAAAGAACAACGAGACGTGGCTGGGCGGCACTACCTGACGAAGGCGGAACTCAACGCTCTTTACTTCGCGACGTACCAGTTGAGGAAACCTCGTGGCTGGAGTGAGCCACTGTCAATTGGCACATATTGGCGGAGTGCATTGGTTCTGTTTTTCAACTATGGCGTAGACACAGGTACGATCTGGAAATCAACTCCCATCCATGAAACGATTCTTTGGCGACATATCTCCTGGGACCAGAGCTCTCCTGATGGCAGGCAAAAAGACCGATCACGCTGGGGCTGGATTTTCTTTCGCCGGGTGAAAACCCAGAAGTCATTTTGTCGACCTATGAATCGCGTTGTGTATGAGCACATCAGGAATATCAAGCCCGATTGCCCGTAGCCCAATGAACCGGTTTTCTTGGCGGCGGCAGTCGACCAAATTCCTGCTTCGTATCACTTTGCAATTTGGCGGGAATACGGCCAAAGCCGGATCTGGAGTCGGGCAAAGTCGTTCCATGGCAACTCAAGGATCTCAGAAAGACCTGCGCCACATATTACGATGAGCACATTCCCGAATCCTCAGTCGAGACTCTTGGCCACGCTGTCGGCGGTATCACCTATCGTCACTATGCGCATCGTGATCCGCTGGCGTTCCGAGCCATCATGACAATTCCGCAACCGTCAGCGTTTCTGGCTTTGGTAAAAGGACACGATGGGGAATGCCCTTGTTGCCGAAGGCCATTTCAAACGGCTGACTGAACGGTCCGATGCAACCGGGGCATTTAGAGTTCAGTGTGTTCGACGCCATTCGTCTGGGCGACCGACGCACGCTGGTGACAGGTCGTTCGCTGCGTCGGTCGATGGACGCGAAGCATGCAAGGAACTGATCGAAAAATGCCCGCAAATGATCTTACAATCCGCCCGAATCCGCACTATGCAGCCGCCTCCTCGGAGGGAAAGCGTGTTGAAACTATCATTTGTATGCAAGTCGAGCCCTAAACAGGGATTCCAAGTATCGGTGTCCACGTCGTCATGCTGCCAGTGCGGTGGCCCGTTGTAGTCGTTGGAGGTTGCGGAATGACTCAAGAACAGGGGCAGAGTCGGCTGTATGGCATGTGTTTGTGCAATCGATCGCCGATTCGATATGCCTGCCTCCTACTCCACTGGAAATTCTCCTCCGAGAGTCTGCATAGCAACTCTCAGCTCTCAAAATGGCTGCTTTCGAAGCGACTCCCGCTGGCTGGTACAAATCGCCCAATGACGCCGGAAGGGTAACGTTTGTCAGCCTTCCCTCGAAACATGCGATTGAGTGACATGTCCTGTGTCAGCATGCCCGTGCATTTTCAGCCATCTTGCGCGACGAACCCAGTAAAAGCGAACAGGCAGAAACAGATCGACGACTTCATCGGAAATCAGCAGTCCGCCCAGAACCGGCAAGGCCATCGGAGCGAGGATTTCGCCGCCGACACCTTTCGCAAACACCATAGGAAAAATTGCAATAATCGCGACGCCTTCCGTCAGCAATTTCGGACGAAGGCGATGGACGGCGCCTTCGATCACTGCCTGCCGCAGCTCTTCCAGCGATTGGATCTTCTCAAGCCCGCCACGTTTATCAATGGCTTCTCGCAAGTAGACCAGCATGATAATGCCGGTCTCAGTCGCCATACCGAAGCAAGCAATGAAGCCGACCCAGACGGCAACACTGAAATCCATCGGAGGAGTGTCCCACCCATTTGTAATCTTCGGAAACAGGTACATAAAGAATGCCCCACCGGCCAGAGCTTCAGGGACTGCCAGCATCATTAGCGCGGCGTCTGCGAGGTCGTGATAGGTCATGTAGAGAATCACAAAGATCAGGATGATCACGATGGGGAACACGACTCTCAGAGTACGAGCTGCTCGAACCTGGTGTTCAAATTCGCCGCTCCATTCAATATGGACGCCTTCCGGCAGCCTGACTTTGTCTGAAACCACACGCTGAGCTTCACCAACAAAACCGCCGATGTCTCGACCTCGGACGTTCAGAGTGACATAGTTCAGCAATCGACCGTTTTCGCTCTTGATCATCGCCGGTCCTTCGACAATGCGGATGTCTGCCAGGACTCCCAGCGGAATGAGAGGTTGCCCGCGAAGCGCATGTGCTGGCGAGGCCGAATGCGAATCATCGGGGACACTCGGTGCGGTCAGCGATTCGGCTGGCTGTGATGACTCAGAAGCTGACGACAGCGACGTGTTCTGGCCCGGCAGGCCACTCATTCCACCTCCCATTGCTGAACCGGCGGAAAGCGACATGCCGTTGGAACTGACCAGAAGTTTGCGGATACTCTCTTCGTCTTCACGGTTCACACGAGCATAGCGAATTCGAACAGGGAACCGCTCTCGTTTCTCAACGGTGTACGTCACAGTACGACCAGCCAGCGCGACTTCGATTTCGTTCTGAATGTCTTCGATGCTGATGCCGTAACGTGCGGCGGCCTTTCGGTCGATGTCAATCTGCAGATAGCCTTTGCCCATGATCGGAGCTGCAATGACATCGCGCGAGCCACTGACCGGTTTCAGCACCGATTCGATTTCTTTGCAGACCCGATCAATCGTATCCAGATCCGGACCGAACACCTTGACACCGATATCAGTTCTCACGCCGGTGGACAGCATTTCGATGCGGTTGATAATCGGCTGAGTAAAGATGTTGCTCCAGCCGGGAACCTGCAGCACGCGACTCATTTCGTCGTCAACAAGATCTCCCTTCGGTCCAGTCTGCCGAGGCCAGAAGAAAACGGACTTCCGAAACTCCGGGACCAACTCATCACGAATTGCCGAAAACGGAGATTCAGCGGCAATAAAGGAGGGAGAGTTCGCAAGGTCCGGACCACGAACCAGTTGAGCCTGGACGGAGGCATCCGCAAACGCCCTGGTTTCGGATTCATGCGGCGATCCGGAAAGGAGTCCGTTGCTGCCCGCCACTCGGACCACTTCTTCAATGGCATAGCTGACAAAGGATTCGGAGCCATAATCGGACAACTCCCAGTTGACTTGATGCACGCGCTCGCTCCAGAGTCGCATCCGTTCTGATGTGACCGATTTCAGGATTGCGTCCGCGAACGTCGCTGGCTGACCGCCCATCGATTGCCGGATGCTATCCCATGCAGCAGCGACGATCGATTCCTTGAGTTCCAGCGCCGTCACTGAGTCCGCTAGGTGGCCCTTCTGTGCAAGTTGACGGGCGAGCGTCTGCACAAGGGCACTGACGTCTTCGAGTGCCGGAGCTTCGGCGAGCCATACCCCAAACCGAGGCACGAATTCAGTTGTGAGTGAGTCCAATGATGATTCGGAAAAGGATGCGTGCAGTGATCCGTCTGATCTCCATTTTCCAAGGCAGTCTGCGATCGCAAATCGAACGAGTTGCGGAGCCAGTTCACGTTCAAACTCTGAAAATCTCAATAGTGCCAATTCTCTGATCGTTTCGTCGAATCGTTCAATCGACTTCTGTGCCGCATCGTTGACGAGCGTGGCACGGTCCTCTTTCGAGGCCTCCATTTTGATGAAGCCCTTGTTTTCCAGAACTGCGAGGACACGGTCGACCTGTTTGGCGGCGTCCGGATAGCGAATCACGCGCTTCGGCCAGAGTTCTTTCGGACGAAAGTTGACGAATGTCTCGACCATATCCAGCGGTGCGGGATCAGTCGGTGTATCAGCCCGTCCGGCTTTGCCGATGACGGATTCGACTTCCGGAAACGACCGCAGCAAAGCATCACGGGCTTTCAGATCGTCCGCTGCCTGAGTGACACTCGCTCGCGGAACTGTGATCGGCATATCGAGCGTTGTGCCCTCATCGAGGGCCGGCATGAACGCCACTCCGATCTTCGGAAAGTGATAGGCCCACAAACCAATGCACAGCAAGCTGACAAGCGACAATGCCTGCCAGTACCAGACTCGCGTAAAGAGCACCGTCAGCGACGTGACCAGCGCAAAGACACCGAGAAACGTACTCCGCCATGCCGTCTCAGATGTTCCCTGTCCGATGACGGCCTGGAGTGGAAACATGCCAGCAGCCAGCACCAGCAGAACTGCGAATGCCCACATCACAAGATTGCGACGCGGCAAAGCCCATGTCAGCAGCGGTTTGTAGATGTGGATGAAGCTGCGAACGATCGCGTTGTCTTCCTCACGCCGGAGATGTCCTTTCAGGAAGGTCGGAATCAGTGCCGGGACCACTGTCACTGAAATGATGGCGACGCCGATCATCGCGAAGCTCTTTGTGAACGCCAGCGGATGGAACAGCTTGCCTTCGCGACCGCTGAGCATGAACACCGGGATGAACGACAACAGCATGATGAGCACAGAGAAAAAGATTGGCCGTCCGACGGTGCGGCAGGCTGGTATCACCAACTCGCGGATGTCGCCCGTCACGTTCTGATCGCCGAAGTGCTCCTTCAGGTGATGGGTCGCGTTCTCGGTCATGACGATCGCCTGATCCACCAGGATGCCGATCGAGATCGTTAGTCCGGCCAGAGACATAATGTTGGCCTGAATATCGATAATGCCGAACGTTCGCAGCAGCCACATCATCAAAAACGAAAACAGCACGGCCAGAGGGAGAGTGACGCAGATCACAAACACGCTGCGGACGTGCATCAGAATGAGCAGAATGGCGACCGACGCTATCAGCATCTCGTGCCACATCACCTGCGTCAGGGTGTGGATAGCCCCATGAATCAATCTCGTACGATCGTAGGCCGCGACGATATGAACTCCCGGCGGCAGTCCTGGCTGGAGTTCCTGAATCTTCTCCTTCACAAGTTCTGTCACGGCAAGCGGATTCTCTCCATGCCGCATCAGTACTGCGCCACCGGTGACTTCGTTGCCGTCTTTTTCGTACACGCTGCGGCGAAACTGTGTACCAAGTTGCACGCTGGCCACCGTTCCTACGTAGATCGGAGTCCCCCGCACTTCGCGGATGACCGTGTTCTCGATATCTTCCTTATCGCGAATCCAACCGATGCCCCGGACAATGTACTCGGCGTTGTTTTTTTGAATGACGCCGCCGCCGGAAGGAAGGTTGCTCTTGCCGACCGCTGCATACAGTTCGCCCAGAGTCAGGCCATAGGACCGCAGGTCTTCCGGTCGGACATCGATCTGATATTCCATTGGTGAGCCGCCCACGATTGCGACGTCGGCAACGCCCTGAGCCGAGTTTATCTGTGGTGCGATGTAGAATTTGTTGAGTGCCCACAGGCGACCGGGATCTAACGGCTGCGCAGGATCGGTCTCGACTGTGTACCAGTAGATCTGTCCCAACGCTGTCGCATCGGGCGCGAGATACGGAACAACCCCCGGCGGAAGAAACGTGTTTGCCTGTGCGAGCTTTTCCGTCACTCGCTGACGAGCGAAATAAAAGTCGATGTCATCCTTGAAGATGATGGTGATCATCGAAAAATTGAACTCGGACGATGACCTGACGGCCCGCACGCCGGCCAGCCCCTGCAGCTTTCGCGACAGCGGATAAGTGACCTGGTCTTCGATTTCACGGGGACTCCGGCCCATCCAGTCCACGAACACGATGACCTGGTTCTCGCTCAGGTCCGGAATCGCATCGACCGGTGTGTTGATGGTCGCATAGATCGCAGCCACAGTCATTGCTGCGGTGACAATCAGGACCAAAAAGCGATTTCGAATCGAGAGTTCGATAATTCGTTCAATCATGACTCCTCCCGGCCAGCGACTTTGCTTTCGCGACCGTCTCTTGCGGAGATTTCAAGGCCCTTGTCTGGCAGCCTTCACAGCAGAGAAACACCGATTGTCCATCGATCATCAGTTTTACAGGAGGCCCCATCGAACCCAGTCGTTTCAACTCCAGCACCGCACAGAATCGCTGGGTCTCGGCGACTGTTCGGTCTGCAGGATCCAACTCGGCCAGTGCTTCCTTGATCGATTGTTCCTGCTTGAGGTCGCTCGAATTTTTTGTCGCCTTTTTTCCTTGCGCAGGTGGCAGGTCTTTCGCTTGAAGTTCTTTGACTTTCGCAAGAATGCCTGAGGGATCTGCAAGTGCCTTGTCACTGCACCCTTCGCAACAAAGAAATACCGATTCTTCCCCGACATTGAGTTTTACGGGAGTCCCCATTGACCCAAGCCGGTTCTGTGTCAGCACTGGACAGTATCGCTGCGAATCGACCGACTGACGGTCTTCCGGTGAAAGCGGAGCAAGTGCAGCGGTGAGAGTGGCCTCCGGATCATCTGGCGTTGTTGGCCGCACAGTTGTCATGCGGTTCCTGTCGCCGCCCGACCCGCCGCTGCCTCCAAAGTAGATCGAACCGGCGGAGGGATTCAGTCTGGTCTCAGCATCAACCAGAAATGAACCCGATGTCACAACTTTCATGCCGGATTCCAGCCCGGCGAGCACCGGATAGAACGGCACATTGTCCGGGCCTGTCATCTTCGGCCCGAGTTCGACCAGCACGCCGTCAAACATGCTCGGTCCGGATTCGCGATAGACAATTTTCTGACTGCCCGTGTCGATCACGGAACTCTGTGGCACTGCCAGCATCTCACCCCGCATCAGCCGCTCGGTGTGTTCAGCGATTGATGACTTCCTATCGGCAAGCAACGCCCAGCGTTCCGGCGGGACTTTGATGACAACTGTTGCGGTACTGCCCGGTCGCAGTTTGTGATTCGGGTTTTTGAGTTCGAATCGAACAGTGACCGTGCGGGTCTGCTGATCGACATGCGGATAGACGAATGTGAGCATTCCATGAAACTCTTCGTTCGGAAGTGCCTTTGTCGTCGCAATCACCGGCAGTGATTCCGTGACAGTCGCTCCACTGACATGAACCAGTTCTTCGGGAAGGAACAGCAGGTCGTCTTCGTAGACCTGAGCCTGAATCCAGACCGTATCGAGGTCTGCGACATCGAACAGGGGCATCCCTTCCTGGACGTATTGGCCCTCCCGGATGTATTTGCGAATGATGTGACCGCTGATTGGCGAACGAATCTTCAGGTGCGTGTTGCTGACACCGCTCGTCAGAATTTCATCAATCTGGTCGTCACTGATGCCGAGCAACTGCAGACGCGTTCTTGTGCTGCTCAGCAATGCTTCGTTTCCGGCTTTCTTCGCGTCGAGAAGGCTTTTCATTGCAACAACCAGTTCCGGGCTGTAGAGCGACGCAAGGATGTCGCCCTTCTCAACCATGCGGCCGGTTTGGTTGGCGAACAGTTCATCAACCCGCCCGGCAAACCGTGCGGAAATGCTGCGTTGGCCGCTTTCATTGAATTCGACATAGCCGACTGCCGTGATTTCTTTGGTGAGCGGCAGATACTTCACATCCCAGGTTTGCACACCGGCAAGGACGACACGATACGGTGAAAGCTGCACGCGACTGACGATACCAGCCGGCAAGGCCTCAACTGTGCCGACTCCTTTTTTCCGCTTCGACAGCGGCATGAAACAGATCGGGCATTTTTCTTTTGAGTTGTCTCGCACGATCGCCGGATGCATTGGGCAAAACCACTCGACACCGCTGCTTGCAGGATCCACGGTTACGGTCGGACGTGTCCACTTGTCGTAATGCGCGAGCAGAAGGTCCCACTGAGTGATCATCAGACCAATGAGCAGCAGGATGCCGATGAAACGAAGTCGAGCGAGCTTCACCAGGATGATGAAGTCAAACCACCACCACCATTTGCGCCAACCGTGAAGATGCGGCGGAGCTCGAAGTCCGCCCTCGTCGCTCGTCAGTATTTCGGAATCGAGGTGCGAATCCCCGTTGATCGCGTCAGCCATCATCTTTGCCTTGAATTCAGGAGCTGAAGAGCGGCAGCCGGAACACAAGCTGACTCAGGACATGGTGCAAACGCAGACCCGCCAACCATGTCCGACTGCCGCAGTTCAGAACATTTTTTGAGATCGTTCCCACCCAATCAATATTTGGATAGCTTGAATCCAGAGTCCGTCATCGCCGTAATTAACCTCATGGCCTGATGGGAGGATCAGACCATGAGGCGTGATTCAGACGATCAGTGCTGAATCACCTTCCGGTGTTGTACTTGCGCGGATCCGTCTTCTGCATCAGGTAGCGTGGAGTCTCTGAATGTGACGAACGGTTCGCAGGGCGCGATCGGTATACTGGAGCCGAGCCATTGAAGACGCCTCCACTGAGCGGCACCGTCGGCTCATAAGAGAAACTCCGATAGGTTCCGGAATTCCCCTGAGCGGTGGCAGGTGGTGTCGCCACGGCATGGTTGATTTGGTCCGCTGCTGCAGGTGCAGGAGTAGCCATCGGCAAAGAACTGGCTGAAGCCGAGCAGCCTTGAGCCGCACAGCCCGGTCTCATGCCGCATCGATTGCGACTGCCAGCCTGAGCCGAATCGGTCATTACAAAACTTAGCGTTACAGCAACCAAACTCGTTGTGAAGAGATTAAACATGATCATGGTCCTTATCGAATTGAACGTGGGAAATACGTGCGACACCAAGCGGGAGCGCCAACAGATCACTCCGGAATACCGGCATCGCGGATTTAGGATGCCTATTCCAAATCAATCACTTGTGCGGGGAAAGTAGCCACAGTGACGCACGGGAATAAGCCAGAAATGCGTGGTAAGGTCATCACAAGCGGCGTAGCAGGACCACACACCGCGTCAAAGAATGTCATCAGATGACACATGAACGGCGAGGTCAGACGGAACTGGGCAACGTCCCGTCAATACGCAGCGGAGCCCGGCAACGAGCGGCTTAAATCAGCAGGCTCTGCAAGACATAGAGCCGCACTCTTGAAGGCCCGGAGTCAATCAGCGGGACAAACGCCACTTGCTCCACGACCACGGGGAGCACCGCCACGATGAAAGTGTCGCTGAATTCAGGACACTCTACGCTCGACTGCACTGCCCCATCATCTGCAGCCACCATCGGTGACAGAGCCAGCGGGTGACAGCACTTACTCGAACTGTCAGGACTCGAAGAGTGCCGAATGTGACTTGGATGAGCAACGTGTAAACAGCAGGACTTTGCTATTCCCTGCTTCGACTGCCAACATTTGCTGCAATGGCAGGAATCAGTCTTCGACTGGCTGGCATTTGCGGAGCAGCAGTTTCCACCGCCACATCGTGGCTCAAAGTGCCCGTCGGAGCAAATGCAACCGGGTGCCACACGACCGCTAAGCACGGTCAACGGAATCATTGCCAGGATAAGGCAATTCCGCAGGATGTGACGAAAACGCTGCATTACAGCTCTTCCAGTAAAGGTTGGCCGATGTTGC
>JANPHT010000105.1:0-3590 GCA_031424595.1 Planctomycetota bacterium | reverse complement strand
CTGCAGTGCTCGCAGCGATGTCAGCATGGGACTGAACATCCACAGCAATTGCAGGATGCAATAAAGCGTGCCAAACTATTTAATTTTTGACAGCGAGAATGACCGTCAATTCGCCGCAAGGATCGTGCCTAACACTATTGGGTATCACCTGTCAAAAAAAACCGACCACGGAGAAATGATCGGGCCTCGTTCTGGCCGTCTCCTCGCGAAAACGGTGGCATTCCATTTCGCTGGCTGCGAACAAACACCACCCCCCGTGCGCCGAATCAATATTTGCGAGGTCGGACCGATCCCTGCACTCGCACGGGAAGTCCCATGATTCGCAGAAAACCCTCGGCGTCAGTCTGATCGTACGTACCTCCTGCCTCCATACTGGCAATGTCGGCCTTGTACAGACTGTACGGAGACGTACGGCTGCTGACTCGGACGTTGCCCTTGTAGAGGGTTAATTTCACCTCACCGGTGACCGGTTTTTGCGTTTCGCGGATGAACGCCATCAGAGCATCCATCCTGGCACAGTACCAGAAGCCGTAGTAAACCATTTCAGCCACTTGCGGACTAAGCGAATCACGCAGATGCGTCAGGTCGCGGTCCAGAGTCATCTGTTCAAGACCTTGATGAGCCGCGTACAGCAACGTCATGCCGGGGGCCTCGTAGACTCCACGACTCTTCATGCCGACGAACCGGTTTTCAACGATGTCGATTCGGCCGCAGCCATTGCGTCCACCGATGGCGTTCAGCTCGGCCACCAATTCGGCAGGGCTCAGATTCTTGCTGTTGACGGCCACGGGAATTCCGGACTCAAATCGGATCGTAACCGTTTCTTCTTTGTCTGGTGCCTGCTGAGGCGACACCGACATTCCGAAATCGATCACGCTGGTGCCGTCAACAGTGGGGTCTTCCAGATCACCAGCTTCATAGCTGATGTGCAGACAGTTCTCGTCGCTGGAGTATGGTTTTTTCGCGGTCGCCTTGACCGGAATATTCTTCTTCTCGCAATAGGCCAGCATCTCTGTTCGGCCTGGAAACAGATCACGAAACTTCTGCATACGCCAGGGGGCGATGATCCGGATACCGGGTTCAAGAGCTTCAGCGGCAAGCTGGAATCGGCATTGGTCGTTACCCTTGCCAGTCGCGCCATGGACAAACGCTTCAGCCCCGACTTCGCGGCCTCGCTGCAAGCACGCCTTCGCGATCAGCGGCCGGGCGATGCTGGTACCCATAAGATAGATGTTCTCATACCGCGCCTGCCACTGCAGAACCGGAAACGCGAAATCCCGACACAGCTCTTCCGTGACATCAATTAGCTGCGCGGACTTCGCACCGATGTCATGCGCCTTCTTCATGATGGCGTCACGGTCTTCACAAGGCTGCCCGAGGTCAACATACAAGCAGTGTACGTCGTAGCCCTCATCCTGCAGCCATCCCACCAGAACCGAAGTATCCAGTCCACCGCTGTACGCCAGGACAACCGATTTGCCCACGAGAGTCTTCTCCACGATCAATTCTTAAGCAGGAATACGTCACAGGACGCGAATGGTATCCATACCGAGTCCGCTCGCCACTGTTGACACACGAATTTAACGGAGCGCTGGAAAATTGACCGAATAACTATCCTGAACTCGCCCGTACTAAAACTTCCTTGCGATCGTAGTGATCCTTGCGCAGGAGCAATTTCCCAACTTCTGGACGATGTCAACACGAATTGCCGAGTTTTCACTGATCCAAAATCCTAAGTCGCCCGTTCTCGATGCTAAATCTGAAGCCCAGCACGAAACAATTCGCTTTTGTCTGTTTAAAATCACGGAGACGACGATGAAACAAGTTGAAGAAAATGAGATGCGTCAAAACCAGGGCACTCTTGAGATGTTCCTGGTGATTCTGGTAACCGCCTTAACCAGTGGAATAGTGCTGCTGTTTGGATTCATCATTGTGAATCCGCGGGAAGAAATCGTCGTGCTGCGATTTGGTAAGTTTGTGACTGTGCTGCGAAAGCAAGGAATCTGTTGGATTCATCCGGTCGGCCGAGCTCTGCATCGAATCCCGACTCGCGATATGACCCACGACATCGCCGTCACCACGGTGCTTGAGCGGAACGGGAACCCGATTCAAATCAGCGCCATTGTCGTGTACCGAGTGGAAGATTCGTACAAGGCGGCGTTGGAAGTCGAGAACTACCGCAAGTTCATCGAAGACCAGGCCAGCGCTGTGATCAAACGAGTCAGCTCACAGTTCCCCTACGAATCTGCGGACCATAGTGAACCGTGCCTGAAGCTGGAGAATCAGCTGGTCACGAATGCCTATATCGCAGACCTGCAGGACGCCGTGAATGCAGCTGGAATCCGAGTTCTGAACGTGCGACTCAACGATCTGACTTATGCTCCTGAGATTGCTCAGGCGATGTTGATGCGTCAGCAGGCGATGGCACTGATTGATGCCCGAAAGACGATTGTCGAAGGTGCTGTAGAGATTGTGAAAGACGCTGTCCATCGCCTGGGAAACGCCGAACTTCACATGAGTGACGATCAGCGTGAGCAGTTGATCTGCAACTTGCTGGTAGTCATCTGCAGCGGCGAACGAGCCCAGCCAGTCTTGCAGGTTCAACCGTCCCACCATGGCAAGAATCGAAGCTGATTACCTGTTTGTGAACAACGTCAGTTGGCTCAACACCGCTATCCAGCGGCAGCACGAATCTCTACCGGACTGGGTTCCGTTGTCAGGCCGTTACCTTGGGCACCGCAAGGTCCCTTTCAATCTCCCCGAGTGATTTCAGGATGCCTTGCTCATGCGATTCGACGGCCCCCAGCAAATCGGCTGCTTCAACGTCTCCAGCCGTTCTTAATGAAACAATGGCAGAGGCGATTCGACTGCAGACAAGATTCTGGCTGTGCTTCAGACGTCCGATCAGAACATTAAGAGAAAGAAACTGCTGATCGGTGTATTCCGTGGGGAAGGAACCGAAATCAATGAAGTGTTCTCGGGCCGTCAGAAGTTCGACGATCTCCGCAACGTCCTGACGCTGCCGTGCGGCAAGCACAGGAACCTGAGCTTCTACGGAACTGGACTCCAAACGGACCCATGGCGAAGACTCGGCAACATATTGCAGAAAGCTGCACGCCATTTGTATCAGCGTGTTATTCAGAAGGATCTCATTATCCTGGCACGTCATTTCCAAACCTGTTTATGAACGGAGAGTTCTCTGAATCAGCGGAGTAATGCAACAAAGCTAGTGAAACGTGGCCAGTGACTGAGCGGCATCGTTCGCGGTCTGACTCATGATGTGAGGCAGAATTCCAAGCAGAAGCACGAAGACTGCCAATGTTACAACAAACGCAGATTCCCACGAAGCCAATCGAACGGGCACCGGGCGAGCGTCTTCTGGGCGAACCTCGAGAAACATTGTCCGCAATACTCGAATATAGTAGACGAGGCTGAATACTGTGTTCAACGCTCCAAAAGCCACCACGACGTACATGAACCAATGAATCTCACCCGCTTTGAAGGCAGAAGCAAAGATAAATAGCTTCCCCACAAATCCTCCAAACGGTGGCATCCCGACAAGGCTGAACATACAGATCAGCATCGCGATG
>JANPHT010000104.1:0-19591 GCA_031424595.1 Planctomycetota bacterium | reverse complement strand
CACAATGTCTGATCCGGCGATTCCTTTGTCGTGCCGGAACCGATTGCACATCGGATAATCAAGTTCCAGTGACAGCAATCATGGCACGTCTGGTTTGATTTGGTTGATGCCGAAAAAGAAAAAGCCCAGCGTCACTGAACGCTGAGCTTCACCTTGATCATTTCAGCCTGCTTATACGAACAGTTCCATCGCCGCGTCGTACTTCACCATCTCCCGAGGCTGATTGAGATGATTATAAACTGTACGTCGCGGGTAAAGCCCCACGGAATGGTAAATCGAAGCCAACAACTCACCCGGATGAACAGGGTTATCCGCAGGAGCCGACGCAGTATCGTCGGACTTACCATGGACATAGCCTCGCTTCATTCCGGCACCCGCCACAACGCCGGTGTAGCAGTAAGGCCAGTGGTCCCGACCATCGTCACTGTTGCTGTTTCCGGAAGTGCTGACGCCTCGCTTCGGACTTCGTCCGAATTCGCCCACAGCAACAACCAACGTTTCCTTCAGAAGTCCACGTTCGTCCAGATCTTCCAGCAGCGTTGAAAGTGCCGAGTCCAGCATGGGTGCGGACTGGTCCTTCATTCTTGAACTCAGGCCAGTGTGAACATCCCATGAGTGGTTGTCGCTGTTGGCAACTTTCGGCCAGTTCACTTCCACGACGCGAGTCCCGGCTTCCACAAGTCGGCGAGCCAACAAGCAGCTTTGTCCGAAGGTGTTCTTACCATACTTTTCACGAAGTTCGTTCGACTCAGCACTCAGGTTGAAAGCTTCACGAGCCTTGCCAGACAGTACGAGGCTGAGGGCCTTGTCGTAGTACTCGTTCAGTGCATACTGTTCCACGGCACGATCCAGATTCTTCATGCCGGCGTTAACAGTATCCCGCAAAGACGCCCGACGCTGAAGGCGATCGAGAGGCACCTCCTGACGCAGCGTTAAGTCGTCGACACGGATACGTTCCATCTTGGCCATGTCCATATCGTCACCTGCCGGGTACAGGTAGTACGGGTCAAATGCACGACCAAGAAAACCGGCCGTGCCGGCTTTGCCAATGACGTTACTCTCCTGGAGTGGGCGGGGCATCATAACGAACGGCAGCATCGGAGTCTGAAGCGGCTTCAACTTCACGATGTTGGAACCAAAGTTCGGAAAGTCCTTTGGACTTGGCGGTTCCAGTTGTCCCGAGGGACTGACGTTATCAGCTGTGTACCCCGTCAACATCTGATAGATCGCCGCAGTGTGGTTAAACAAACCAATCGGCGTGTAGCTGAGAGAACGGACCAACGTCGCTCGATGAATCTGCTGCGCCAGTTTGGGCATCAATTCGGTGAATTGACAACCCGGCACTGAAGTATCAATCGGCTTGAAGATACTCTTCACATTGTCCGGGACGTTTGTCTTTGGATCCCACAGATCCAGATGGCTCGGGCCACCCTGAAGATAGAGCATGATCACGCTCTTCGCGGCCCCAAACCCTTTTCCGCCGTAACGAGCTTCCTCGTCACTGACTTCCGCTCCCTTGGCGGCATTCTCAAGCAAGGTGGCGACACTCAGCCCTGCCAGTGCAGAACTTCCGACTCTTAGAACGGCACGACGAGAATATCCGTCGCAAGTGTCTTTGCCGTATCGTCCGGGAATTACAAGCATTCTTGGCTCCTGATTTTGGGCGGGCGGAGTTGTGGGACAGACGAGTCGTCTCTGTTGAAATCGGCTTTTCTGATCCTCGCGGGACTGTGAGTGTACGGAACTTTAACCAGAATTGGCAATCGTTTTGCAGTCAGAATGCGAGATTCCGCCCGCATGGTGCTCAAATCTGCAGGGCGTAGGGGCGTCTCCGTGCACCGCATTCGCCGTCTGATACTCAAAAACGTGGTGTTTGCCAATGCGGTTTAGAGCACGTCGGTGATTTCGACGCCGAACAGGTCCGTGATGACGTCGTCCAGCGCCTTGAAATACCAGTCGGTCTCCGATCCGCCGGTCAGCACATCATCCTCGCCAGCGTCGTTCAGTACGTTGATCCTTGCCTTCAGTGAGACAACCGGCGCACCAACACCTGATCGCAGATTGGCAATGCGGCTCGCATAGGTGCCGCCGGAAATCCACTCCGTGCGAATGGCGATCAATCCCGTAACGTTGGCGTCGTTGGTAGTGCGTCCGGCGATCAGAATGTCGTAGGCGCTGCCGCCGTTGATGGTGTCCAGCCCGAGTCCGCCGATTAACACGTCGCGTCCGGCTTCCCCGTTCAGCGTGTCATTGCCCGAGTTCCCTACCACGATGTCTCGGCCTGCACCGCCATTCAGCACGTTGTTCGCAGAGTTCCCGAACAGAACGTCATCGCCGGATCCCCCGGTAATATTTTCAAATGTCGCCGACGAACTGAGCTTCACGGTTCGATTCGTATGAACAGTCTGAATGAGCGACGTCCCCAGATTCAGCGTCACAGCGGTGGTCAGACCAGAGAAGTTCAGCGTGTCTGTTCCCTCACCGGAGACCTCCGTTACGGAGTCGGCTTCAGCCACGGTCGCCGTGCCGAACACATAACTGTCATTGCCCAACCCGCCGATCAGAGAATCGCTACCCGCTCCGCCGGTCAGCGTGTCGCTGCCACCGCCCCCAGTCAGCGTGTCGTTGTCAGCGTCACCATTGAGCGTTGTGGCCGCGTGACGCCTGCGGCCACGGTCAGCACGTCATTGTCATTGTCATTGTCATTGTCATTGTCATTGCCATTGTCATTGCCATTGTCAT
Organism: Planctomycetota bacterium; assembly: GCA_031424595.1. Lineage (GTDB taxonomy): Bacteria > Planctomycetota > Planctomycetia > Planctomycetales > Planctomycetaceae > SXXK01. The sequence goes on along the minus strand of JANPHT010000104.1, from coordinate 16,849 downwards.
TGCCATTGTCATTGCCATTGCCGCCATTGGCCGTGAATGATGTTCCGCTGAGCAGGCTGTTCACCGTGATCGTGTCAGCTCCATCGTTGCCGTTGACGATCCATCGACGTGACCAGTACGGGAGTGAAGTCCATTGTGATGCCGTTCAGGGCGACCTTGATGTTCGTCGCGGCTGAGACCGTGACAGCATCCGCCAACGCCGATCCGGTGACGGTCAGCGTGGTCCCGGCCACCTGCATGTTGCTGCCGGTTTGAGTCACTTGCACGCCGAGCCTCGCAACTCCCTGAGTGAAAATATGATAGACAATACCGCCAATCGTCTGATTGGCTCCCTGTGTCCAGCCCAGGCCGATGTTCACGACATCACCAGCATTGCGTCGGACCAGAATTTGGTTGGAGTCGCCGCTGATATTCAGAACTTCTCGGCTGTTCAGTGTCAGCGTGTTGTTGCCGCTGCCGGTGAGATCGATCGTTTCAATATCGACGATGCGATTGTCCTTCAACGTCGTCAGATTGAGCGACAATCCGCTGCCATCCAGCCGCACTGTGTCCGCACCATTCCCGCCGACAACACGCTGGAATGACGTGCTGCTGACGGCCAGTACGTCGTTCCCCTGACCGCCACGCAGCACATCGGCCCCGCCGTTGCCAATCAGCGTATCGTTGCCGCGTCCGCCGATCATCACGTTGGCCAAGGCATCACCCGTCAGCGTTTCTGCAGCCGACGTTCCCGGATGCGTGACCGACGTTGTGAAATTCCGACCGAAGATCACGTAGCTGTCCCCCGCAGATGACTTGCCGTTGCCCGACGCATCGGCCCGGTAGGCCCCGATGAGCAGGTCGTCGAAGCCGTCCCCGTTTACGTTCCCCGCGCTGCTGACCGAAACGCCGCTCTGGTCACTCGCATCCGCGCCAAAGATCGTCGTCCCTTGACCGGCCACCAGCGCGCCCAGGTCGATCGTCGTCAGCATTTGTCGCCCTTCAAGCTGTTCCACCATTTTCGAAGCGGACGGCCCAGGACGCTACGAAGTTCGCCGACGCAGTTGACGGCCACTGCCGCCGAAAACTTCCTGCGAGAAAGATGAGAGCCAGTGAGAAAAATGCATTTTACCGTCCTGAAATTTGTGTCGAAAGAGGACATGGTGCGCCGGGGCGATGAACCGGCGATTTATGAGTGGTCGTGGTTTAAAGTTTCGTTTAACGATTCGATAAAAGACTACTGGCGGCAGGACCAAGTTCGTATTAAGCTCGCACGCCTGAGGCAGGCCGGTCAGGTTTGTTTTCCAATGGGGATCGTACGCCGGATCCCCTCCGTTTTGAAACCGAGAGCCGATGGACGCCTCACGCCCGGCAGTGCGACGACGTCGTACAGTTCGTTAACGACGCCCTTGAGCCACAGCCAATGCACGAGGTCGCCGGTTCGCAAGTCGATCACGCCGACACCACAATGCGGCTCGGCATCATGCTGCTTTAAGTTTTCATCCAGTGCCAATCCCTGGAACGTTCGGTTCTCAGGCATTGAGACAGCCCGACGATCGCGCAGTCGCCCACGAAGTTCAACCCACGCAGATAACCAGAACACAACACGATGGGCTCGAACTAATTTTCAAACTACCGGAAAGACCGACAGGCCACCGTAAAAATTCTGCAGGTTTATTCCGGAAAACACCTTTCAATGCCTCCAGTGATTACTTCCCGAGGTTTTGGCGATCAAAATTTCGGTTTACTGCCGAGACTTCACTGGACATTGAGGTATGGCAAGCGAAGCCGTTTCGGGCTGGATTGACCAGCTTGTACGCGGGGAATCCGGGTTCACCGAATTTGGTCCCGGTGGGATCAACGAGATCAAAGGCAACCCTTAAACTCCCGATGCATTGGCAGACGTCTCTGAGAATTGTGCTCAACTGTTCGTTTCAATTGCGGACGAATCGATGCGGAGGATCGTGTTGCTCAAGTTTCAGGGGGCACGAACAAAGAAGTTGCCAGCGAATTGAACTGCACTCAGCGAACCATCGAACGAAAATCGGAAAGAATCCGTCGGATCTGGGTGGAAGCCGGACTGCATGACATCGGGGAGTGACAATCGCAACGTGGCGTTTGGCTTCAGCACGTGGCAAAAATATGGAGTGGCAAAAATATGGAGGGTGAAAAACGACGTCTGGACATTGTCGTTGATTGCTCCGCAATCAAAACGGACCGTAGAATCATGCCCGTGTCAGTCTTTCGGCTCACGGCAAAGAACCAGTCGCCAAATCCACGCTACGGCGCATGTCAGAGCACATCCGTCACTTCGACGCCGGATCACATAAACGTGGTTCCGGTCAAACACACGCACGGATTCCGAAAACGATGCAAATGATGTGCGCCCGACGCCCCGCTTCATTTGAACTTTGTCCAACGCTGATGCCGGCTGCAATGCAGGCAGGGATGTCACGTTGGCAGACAGAATTCACCGCAAGGTACATGCGCATAAAGCCTGCCAAAGATTTGCTTTTTTCTTGCTTGAGAACCAGCCTTACGCCCAAACAACATCCGTGCCGAACACTATTGGAACTGATCCTTTTTCCGTTCTCGCCAGTTACTTCGTATTGAGCCAGCGATATGCCTGCGGTGCCGACATCTTGCCAGAATACTTGATCGCGCTCGGACGGCAGGGTAAGCCGCCTGGACGGGAAGGCAGGCCAGGGAGGCGCTATTGGGCTCGGGAAGTGCGGGCGACGTGCCGGATACGGTTGCACTTCTGCCTTATGCCGGAGCAGACTCCAACGTCATCAATAGAATCGGCAGCATTCCTGTTAGACTCTGCTTAACGGGAATCCGCTTCCTCGCTGACGTTCAGCAACGGTTCACAGCCAACCCTTGCGACGGAAGAAGTAGAAGAAACCTGACGCAACAGTCAGCATGATGACAATGACGATCGGATAGCCAAGTGGCCACGATAACTCCGGCATGTACTTGAAATTCATTCCGTAGAATCCGGCGATAAAACTGAGAGGCATGAAGAGGGTTGCGATCATCGTCAGCGTCTTCATCACTTCGTTACTGCGGAAGCTGATGTCAGCCAGATGATAGTCTCTCAGATCCGCGCAGAGTTCACGGTAGGTTTCCGTAACATCCATCAGCTGAATTGTGTGGTCGTAGCAGTCTCTGAGATATGTTCTTGTCGATTCATGAATGAGCTTGCATTCGTCTCGCAGCAGAGCAGCAATCGCCTCGCGTTGAGGCCACACAGTCTTCCGCAGAAGGAGCAAGTCAGACCGGACATTCCGAATCTCCAGACGGTGTCTTTTGTCAAAGCCACCTTCAAGCAGTTCATCAATGGCGTTGAGTCGGTTCCCAATCTCTTCAATCACAGGAAAGTAGTTGTCAATGACGGTATCAAGAATCGTATAGGCCAGATAATCGGCCTTGAGCTCTCGAATTCTTCCTCGAGCCCAGAGGATTCTTTCCCGTACAGACTCGAGCGCATTGGAACCTTCGTGGATAGACACAACAAAATCATCCCCCACGAAAAGGCTCACCTGCTCGGTAACCAATTCGCCGTTGGGCTCGTAAACAGGCAGTCGGATTACAATGAACAAGTGATCGCCGTAATCCTCCACTTTACAACGCTGATGGGAATTGACCACATCCTCGAGAGCCAAAGGATGAAGACCGAAAGCTTCCCCCAATTCCATAAGAGTCTCTGAGTCGGCAATTCCTTCCAGGCGAAACCAGTAAATTCTTTCGGCTGGCACTTCTTCATTCAGTTCGCCGACGGTGTCGATGACCTCTTCATCAGCATTCTCGACGTTGAAAGAAATACGCGTGATACGGCATTTTTCAGAAATTGGATTGGGGCCACGATCCAGTGTGCCCGGTGCGGCGCCAACGCCTGAAGAACGTCGAAACCCGCGGAGGACTGCTTTTTTTTGAACAACGGACATTCAGGATTTCTCTACCGTTCCGTCAGGAAATTGGCTTGTTCGTGCGGTTAAATGCGGAAAGCCGGATTCAAGCGTATGTGATTAAACAGGCAAGGCGTTCTGTGCATTGCAGCGGCGTGCATTTTTGAATTCGCGACGCTGTTGCCGACCAGTCGGCAACAGTAACACCTTATCACTGTTGCCGATGCGTTCAACGGTCTTAGCGGACAGACTTGTGATAGCTGCTCGATGTGCTTACCAACGGCCGAGACATCGATGCTCGCTGGTAGGCTGCTGAACCACTGAATGAGTTTGGCACAACCGGAACCATTGCGGTGGCTGTTGGAGCGAACTCATGATCTCCCATGATGTCTCCTGCAAGTGACTGTGTAGACATTGGACTATTCATGGGGGACCATGCTGTCGGCACTGGCATTGTTCCCTGAGGACTGACAGCGGGAGACACTCCACCACACGATGGAGCGGCATAACCCTGTGATCCGATCATTTGCGGTGCCATGGATATGTTTTGATAGGGAAGCATCTGAGGCGGATACATGGTCGTTTCAGCATATCCCATTTGCGCGTTCATGGGTTGAGCAGACATGCCTGCGGAGTATCCGTAGGGAGGTGGCACCATCACGGGACCGCGGAGCCGGGATGCACCATAGAGACGTCGAGAATACAGTTGTCGATAATCCCGGATCATTGACCTTGTCTGTCGTCGAGCGAATCGCGGACGAATAAACATCCCCAGACCCGACGGGGGCAACGACGCATGGCGAGCCATGCTTGGGAATCCACCACCGGGATACGCGCCTTGCGGCGACCATGCCATCGTCGGATAGGCGGACCAATTCTGCGCCACAGCCCCAGGAGACATCATGGCGGGCTGTCCATATCCCATCATTTCCTCGCCACCGCAGCATCCGGAATCCGCTGGGGCGTTCATCATCTGCATTCCCATGTCCGGCATTGAACCATAATCAGCAGCTCCGCAACCTCCGTCGCAACCATAATCCACCATCGGGGTCTGGACCATCTGCGGTTGCGGAATGAATTGAGGCTGAACCATTGCCATCGGAGCCGGCTGATACTGAGCCATAGGCATCATTGGTGCCCCACATTGAGCCCCGCAAGGATCCAGAGCACGCTGAAAGATTGCTGGAACCGGAAGCGGCCTCAGGCAGACGGTTGGTCCGAGCGGAAAGGCCGGGGCACACGGCGCACAGGGAGACATGACGCCGGGATAGTTTGGCTGATAGCCCCCATATCCGGGATTGCCGTAAGGCTGTGGAGCCATGTGGCCACCGCGTTGATAGCAACCGCAGCCAAACAGCCAATGAAACGGATCAAGGACCGGGATGCAAAAGCAAGCCTGTGCGGTCGATGATAGTGTGCTCAACAGAGCAACGGTCAGAAGCAGGGTTCTGATGCGAACTCTCATACAGGATCCCTCAGGGAAACAGAGACAGGAAAACGGACGACAGGCAACCATGCGATCGATGGTAAGAATGCCGATCGAGGAGAGGTGAGATCCGCAGAACTTAAACAGGATCCGTCCGAAGGAAAATCGGAACTTCACTCAAGTTTTGACGACCGCGGTGTTTCAGGCGAACGGCAAAACACGCATCGGCCGCTTTCGCCGCTCAGCGGAGGAAACCGGCAATCATGGTGAGGATCACAAGCACGATCACAACAAACAGGATCGGCAAAATCTGCTTACGCCAGGCAGAACCTGCCGATTGACTGCTTGTGCCCAGGATGTGCTGAATTGACTCTGTCGGCTCGAACAACTCGACAATGATTGAGCGTTTCGAGCCGCCCTTAAACTCTCGCTGGTCCAGCAACGGCATCGCATCATCCTCGTTGCCGATCAGAATCTCTCCGAGTCGGCCCTGGAACTCCCGAGCGCTCACGAGACGCAGGGCTGGGTTCGCCGAAGTGAGTCGAGCCAATAGTTTCTCGAGCGGGACGCGTGTTGAACTTTTTGCAGTGTCGGATGTTTCGCGTGGCTCTGGAGTCGTTTGAAGCAGTCGCCGCAGGATCTCAGCGAGGCTGGCGAGATCCTGTTCCACGTCTTCTCGAGAGGCTAATGCACTGACGGTAATTAATGCGGGGCCTCGATTAGCGCTGTCAGTGGAATGCTGGGCCGCCGTTAACCAGCGAGCAACACCGAAATCCACCAGCAAAACCTGCAGGTTATCGGATAACAGGATCGAGTCCAGGGACAGGCCACCGTATGCCAGTCCCAGATTATGAGACTGCTGCAAAGCGGAGCAAACCTGCCATCCGATCTCAATAATATCTTCGGAGGAGAACTGGCGATTCTGGGCCAACTGCGTGCTGAGCGAATCGAAGTCGCATACTTCAGTCCAGAAAAACAATTGTCCATGCGTCTCGCCGCTCCCGAGAAAGCGAACAATCGCCTGATGCTGCAGCATTGCGAGCATGCCACGGTCGGTTTTCAGGGCCCGACGAAACTCCGTTCTTTGCGACATCTCCGTAGAAAAAACGGTCAGTCGAACGGGCTTCTTGTCGTCACGATGGGTTGCAGAATAGACGTTTCGAGACGCGCAGGATGACAGTTCCTGAATGATCTCAAAGTCTGTGAGTTCGAAATCGAACACAGTGAAATCCTGCAGAACCTGGGACATTGATTGCACTGGCAGCAAAACAGACGGCAACCTGCGTGATGCAGAGCCTAAGCAAACCCGATGCAGCTAAAGTGCTGACAACTCAATTCAAGAGATGAGTTGCGACGCTTAAAATCCGATGCGTGTTTTTGATTGCCAGCGTGGCAAGCAAGGACAGCACTGCGGTGCTGCCTTGCTGTCCAGAATTCCGGCCTAGGTGAAATCAGAAGGATTTCCGAACATTCCGCTGCCTGAAGTTCGCCCTGTGCCACCACGCAGATTTGTGTTGCGAGGCTTTCGGGGCTCAACGGGAGTTGGCTCCGGCTCTTCCTGTCTTTCTGACTTTGGAGGCTCGGGACGCTTCTCGAGTGCTTTGAGCGACAGGGAAACTCTTTTGCGCTTCGTATCCACTTCAACGACCTGAAAGTCCTTCGTCTCGCCGACTTTCAGGATTTCGCCGACACTGCCTACGCGTCGCCAGGCCAGTTCGCTGATATGAACCATGCCCTCGAGACCAGGCTCAAGTTCAATGAAGGCTCCGAATTCGGTCAGTCTTGTCACCTTGCCAGCAACCGTACGGCCAGTCGCATAAAGCTCGGCAGCACTAGACCATGGGTTCTGGGCAAGTTGCTTCATTCCCAGACTGATACGCTTCTTGTCGTTATCCAGCTTTAGAATCTTCACATCGACTTCCTGGTTCTCGGACAGGACGTCTTTGGGATGATTGATTCGCGACCAGCTGATTTCACCGATGTGAAGAAAGCCATCCACCGGGCCAATATTCACAAAGGCACCGTAGTCCTTCAGTGTCTTAACAACGCCCTTATAATCCTGGCCGACTTCGACCTTGGCCCAGAATTCGCCTTCGCCTTCAGCCCGTTCAGCCTGCAGCAGGGCTCGTCGGCTGACAACAAGATTTCGTTTCTTCGCATTGACTTCCGTAATCTGAACAGTCAATTTCTGATTGAGATATCCTTCCAGATTTCCCGCGAAGCCCATTTCGATCTGGCTGGCGGGAAGAAATGCACGAAGGTTGCTGACCGTGACCTGCAGACCACCCTTGTTCACTGCAGAGACCAGGCAATCCACAATCTGACCAACAGCAAGAGAATCCCAGTTGCCACCGGCACGATGGCGAGCGCGGGGGATGCGGCCCTTGATGAGTCCGTCCGCATTCTCACTTTCAATGATCACATCCAGTTGGTCACCAATGGCTGGCTGCTTACCTTCAGCAAACTGGGTGACAGACAGCACAACATTGTGACGAAGACCGGCATCCAGAAAAATGTCACCTGCATGGATCGCCTGAACGGTTCCGCGAACCTTTGCTCCCGGCCCAATTTCCCTGGCGCCTTCTGCTGGAGACTCTTCTGCGTTCGCAGACAGTACAACAGGAGTCGTCAGATCGCTGCTGGACATGGCAGCAGAAATCTCTGCTTCCAAAGTGGAGTCCAGATCATCAGCGGCTGGAATCTCAACTCCACCGTGTCGCGGAGTGGAGCGTGGCACATTGGCCTCTGCAGTTGCTGAAGGGCGTTCACCCGACCCTGCCATTTTCTCACGAACACGCACAGCCGCGGAAGACGGGTCTTCCAGTGAGGCTTCCTGAGCTGCCGCGATTACATCTGCAGGAACGGCTGTTTCTCCTGAAGCGGTCGCAGCATCTGGAGCCTGAGCGGCGACGGGAATTTCAGGAGTGATAGGGGCAGGCTGGGACTCTTCTTGTGCTGGTGGATCCGTTGTCATCTCATCTGGTCCTGTCAGAGCCGACTTTGTTGATTAAAACTGTAAATGATCGTCAACAAATTCCCCGGAAATCCGTCTGACTGCAGAATCCAGAGAGAGTGCAAACACTTCGTTGTTACGGTGAATCCCAAACTTGCCGCCGAATGTCCAGCGCCGAGGGCAAAAATGCATCGACATCGAACTGGAAAACTGGACCGACCCGATCCCAATTCCAACCAGCGTTGGTCCCGTTTGGTTACAACGAAGCGGAGAGGATATCCAAACGAACGCAGCTTCGCCAAGTGAACCACTGCATTCCGCTCAGTTTTCATCGGCTCTTCATGAACAGGGTCGCCCGTGGCGATTAGTCTTTGATTTCGAAAACCGCCTCAACCTCAACCGCGGCTCCAGTCGGCAATGCTGCAAATCCCAATGCACTGCGAGCGTGGTAGCCGTCCCCTGTTTTTCCAAAAACCTCGTGCAGAAGGTCAGAGCAACCGTTAATCACCAGGTGCTGATCTGTGAAATCGCCTGCCGAATAAACGCATCCCAGAACCTTCAGGACTCGCAATCCATTGAGTGATCCATGCGTGTTGTAAACAGAGCGAAGCACTTTCCTGGCACAATCCTTAGCGGCTTCATATCCCTGTTCGACTGTCAGCCCGTTGCCCAGAACACCCTTCAGATCGCTGACATGCCCGGACGTAATGAGCTGTTTTCCGGATTTCACGCAAAGATTGAGATATCCAGGAGTCAATGGTTCAAAACTGACGCCTAATTCGCGGGCTTTATCATCGGGGTGCATGGCAACTGTTGGTCCTGCTGAACTCACGAAATTAAGCACGGGTAAAACGGATTAAGCACGGGGAAACCGGGACGAGGTACCTGACCGGCAATACAACGCCGAGTTGTAAAGCCGTTGAATTGATTGGGCAAGCGGCTTGAAGCGATAAAAGCCGTTCACGGAAAATCTGGCGTCAGGATCCCTCGCGTGCGACTTCACGTCAGCGAATCTGGAAGTAATGTCGCTCGTGGACTTCACTTGTCAGTGACGAGTTGCCGCCGAAGAATCGATCAGGTTTCGCAGGAATTCAACGAGCCGTTCTGTTGCATTCTCCAGACTCAGTTCCAGTGCGCGTTGTCGAGCGGCCATTGACATGGCCTGCTGTCTTGAAGGGTTCTTAAGGATTTCGATTGTGCGTTCCGCCATCTGCGAAGTCGCATTCACCGGGACAAGGTGGCCGCAGGTTCCATCGATAATCTGTTCAACATTGCCACCGGCTGCCGTTGCCACGACCGGCGTTCCGGAGGCAAGACTTTCCAGAACGGACGCTGAAAAATTTTCCGTTCGCGACGCAGTCCAATATACGCTGGCCTGAGCATACCAGCCCTTCAATGTCTCGCCAAAAACGGCTCCAGGAATGTGCACACGATCACCCAGTGATTTTGCTCGGGATTGCAGCTTCTGCAGCAACGGGCCGCGTCCCAGGATCACCAGACGAGAATCCGGCACCTGCGACTGCACAAGGCGAAACGCCTCAAGCAGTTGCCAGACATTTTTTTCTCTGGCGATTCGACCAGTGCTAAGGATGATGGGCGAGCTGTCACCAGCCACTGGATTAAATCGCACGTTTTCCGGACAGAATCTCTCGCAATCGACGCCATGAAATCCCAGGTGTTTGACCTGCTCACCGTAAATAGGAAGATTTCGTTCCATCAAATAACTGGAAGGTGATAGGTTGGCATCGTACCCTGTGGTAACCGGCTTCATAATCCGGCGGACCATGGGCACAAACAATCGAAACGGCATCACTCCCGTATAATGTTCGCAATAACCCTGCCAGTCTGTCTGCAGCAGGTTCACACAGGGAACTCGGTGTTGTTTCGCGTACCGAACCCCGACCGGTTTTCCATAACCCCGAAGCCATCCGGACGCTGCTCCGTAAAGGCCTGCTGCTTCATCCACTGTAATGATTTGAGGGGAAAAATCAGCCAGCAGTCTACTGTCGTCCCAGACGCGATGTGACGCCGCTTCCGGAAACGATCGCCGCAGCGGATTTCGCACAGTGGGAAATGTGACAGAGGAAAAATCGCCGGCGGTTCGTAGCTCTTCGAGGCCAGCACAGCCTGAGGCCTGGCTTTCATCTCCCTCGGGAACTTGTGGGTGAAACAGTCGAACTGTGTGCCCGCGTCGAAGCAGACAGGCAATTCTTTCATGAACGAGTGACGAAATCCCTGTCATCATAGGGAAATACGAAAACGTAAACGCCGCGATTCGAAGCGGTCCTGAACTAAGAGTTAGTGCGGTCTGGTTCAAAGGGTCAGTACTTTGCAACGAACGACGTCGATTCGACAACGACTCAGCCATACGAGGATTTCACGGTTCGCAGTTTGTCCATGTGCACAGGTCATCTCAAACTATTAATCATGCTCTGACCTGATTCCAAACTCTTCCTGGTTTTTGCATCGCAATCCATCTGAGGGGGCCGTCAGGTCTTTTGTCCAGCCAGTCTGTGCACTGCCATCCATTCCGCCTCCGTGACAGGTTGAATGGAAAGCCGACTACCCTTTTTTAAGACCATCATCTGAGAACATACCGGATCTTCCGCGAGGCTATAACGTGTCACTGGTGATCGGAAGACCTGTGACAATTTGATATCGACCATATACCAGACCGGTTTTTCTGGTGTTGAAGCGTCATCGTAGTATTTATGGTTCGGTTGCCAGGCAAATGAGTCCGGATAACCCTCCTTGACAACTTCAGCGGTACCGGCAATGACCATGGGATCGACGTTGCTGTGGTAAAACAGCACACCGTCGCCTGTCTTAATGTCATCCCGCAACATGTTCCGAGCCTGATAGTTCCTTACGCCTTCCCACGATGTTTTCTTTCCTTTACTCGCTGCGAGATCCTGAACGGAGAACACATCGGGTTCGGATTTAAACAGCCAGTACCGTCGCATGCACAAATACCTTTCCTCTGCATTTTTTCAGAGGTCATTTTAATATCTGAATTCGATGGGGAAATGGTCGGGCTTCAAAGCGGAAACAAATATTTGCCTGTTGTTACGGAACGACGAGCAACGCACGAGTCGGGGACAGGATCGAAAATGGGCGGTCATGAACAACCGCCCGTGCGTGCTGTCTTTCGAAAGAGTTTTACGCACTGCGATTCGAACTTATGATGCCTTTGGCTTAACGATGACGTTCGCAGTCTGAATAGTGGCGGGTTCCAGGGGTTTGTCGTTTCGATCGGTCTTTGTCGCACCAATTTTATTGACGATATCCAGACTGGCTGAATCGGCCGTGCGACCAAAAACTGTGTACTGGCGATCCAGAAATGCCTGCGTGCCAAGGCAAATGAAAAACTGCGATCCACCCGAATTCGGATCACTTGTTCGTGCCATCGACAGAACGCCGGCCACATGGGAAGTTGGGCTGAATTCGGCTTTGATTGTGTACCCCGGACCACCGGTACCCGTTCCCTGTGGACATCCGCCCTGAATCATGAAGCCACTGATGACGCGATGAAATGTCACTCCATTATAGTAGCCGATCTTCGTGAGCCCGATGATGTTTGAGCAGTGGCCCGGAGCAATATCCGGCAGCAGATTCAGCAGGATCTTTCCATGATTTGTATTCAATTCAATCTGGTAGTCATTCTTTTTGAAGTCGACATCCGTTAGCGCTGCGTCAACTTCTGCTCTGCGATTCTTGCTCATGATCTGATTCTTGATTCTGAAGGACATTGATACGAGGGGCCGTTCTGAAGGCCGCCTACTGGATGGCGGAAGTGTCCGGATTTGACCAGCAAACGCAAGCGAATGCCATTTTCAGCCGAATATGCGAGTTTCATCGAAAACTCAATGTTGATGCTTTCTCAGCGATCATGGGAAGCAATTGATTGTGATGCATCCACTGCGATTTCGTCCATTATGCTGCCTCGACGCGGGTCCCCAAGTGTGTGGCTGCGCTCCCGAGCGTGACAGCGACGGAGTTTTTTTCGCCAAGGCAGACGCAACCTTGAGACGCCAAACCGAGAACTAAACTCGCAGATACCACTTCCTGGCTTCCAGCAAACGACAGCCCCCGTAAACAAGTGCCGTAAAGCCAACGAATCCCGTAAATGTCATTGCCGCGCTGGATGAAGAGGGAAACCATGGCGAAACTATCCACGATGCGATGTCATGAAGGAGGTAAGCTGCCAGTGAATTTGTGCCGAGCGTCCTGAAGATTCCCAGCTGAAATCCGCGGCTGTCACACACCCAAAGGAACAGGGCGAAGACAACAAGAGACACCCCGGCCGCAAAAACTGTGTACGACAGTGATCCGGCACGTTGGGACATCATCCAGTAATTGCCCTTTCGCTCGTTGGTCTCGGGGGGTGGAACAAACGGCGGTTCAGCCACTTGAAGATTCCATCGTTCCCATCGAGATGTTTCGGGAAAAACCGGGTCGCTGGCTAGTTTTTGAGATTTCAGACTGTCTCGCAAGTCCACAGGAACGTCATACAAAACAGTCAGAGAGGATAGCAACCAGCCGAACAGCATCAGGCCCAAGCCGAATCCAGAAATTCGAGCCCCTGCGCGAACGCCGTGAGTTTGAACCCAATCAGAGGCCACGGTGCCCACCAAAGCAGGAACGCACCACGTCAGAAACCCCAACGGCCCGCCATCAATTCCAGCTGGACTCGCCCACACCCATGCAAAATTGAACGCCCACGACAACACAATGTGAATTAGCCCCGAGACTGCCGCGTAGAATAACCGCCATCGAGCACTCGCGACGATGACCGGAAGTATCCAAAGCGACGTGGCCGCGATGTGCATGAGCGTCTGAAAAAACGATCGCTTGCTCAAATGTCCGATGACTGTGAAGAATTCCTCCGTCCTGAATTGCTGGATGATTGCGCCCAGGTCGCAGATCGAGTACCAGACGATTGCGATCATCGCAAGCCCCAGAATCCTTCTGATCACGCGGACCCATGGCAAGCGGCCATCAGATTTCCATCGCTTGCCCAGGCTCAGCCGCATGGCGAACCCCGCAGCAAATAGAAACTGCGGCATGATGGTATCAGCATAGCTGCAATAATTATTTGTATGCCTGAGAATTCGAGGGCAGAGCTCGAAGCTACCCAAATAGTTCACCAGCAGCATTCCCAGCATCGTATAGCCTCGAAACTGATCGAGCGATCGTAGTCTTGCGGGATTAGCTGAAGCGAAGTCAGTCATTTTGGACGCAGGCCCTGGCGGTTCAATCTGATTTGAGTGCGTGGATGGGAATATTTTTGCTATGGTACTGGGGTGGGAATGCCTCGGCATCATTGCCACAGGACGAATTTGGAGAACGCTGATTCAACGATCTTATGTTGTCTGCATTCGAGACGCGAAAAAACAACGTCGGCTGTCGCAAATGCCCTTCGCTGCAATTTTTTTTCCCGCACGGTACAGGCACCGACGGAATTTTCCGGGAAAAATGGAGTCGGGCCGCCTGTTTTGAGTGTCACGGCTATAATCTGACCAGATTCCATCGGCTGTGCTAGCAATTTATGGCGAATTGACCGAGCTTCCTTGTGATTTTCATTTATCCGTTCTGGCCATTGGTGGCAAGGCGCATGCCGCTGCAGACTGCCGTTCAGAACGACTAACCCGCTGGTATTTTTCGCATTTCGAGAAACGCAAGCCTCAACGAATAGTCAGACTCCTACCGAGAACAGCATGTCAACTGCAAAAGCACTCCCCGCCACAACTTCCCTTATCAGTGCGGTACCGGATGATCGTGGTCGTTTTGGCGACTACGGTCGCCGATATGTTCCTGAAACTCTGATGTACGCTTTGGAACAATTGTCAAATGCTTACGCGGAGGCTCAACAGGATCCGGAGTTTGATCGTCAGCTTCGCGATCTGCTGAAGCACTTTGTGGGACGACCGAATCCGCTTTATTTTGCCGAACGTCTGACGGAAAAGTGTGGTGGAGCGAAGATCTATTTCAAGCGTGAAGACCTGAATCACACCGGGGCTCACAAAATCAACAACACGATGGGCCAGGTGCTGCTGACAAAACGCATGGGAAAGACTCGCGTCATTGCCGAAACCGGCGCGGGGCAGCACGGTGTGGCGACGGCGACGGCATGTGCAAGATTTGGACTGCCGTGTGTGGTTTACATGGGCGAAGAAGATGTCCGGCGTCAGAAGCTGAATGTTTTCATCATGCGAACCATGGGGGCTGAAGTTCGTCCAGTCACGACAGGATCCCGAACACTTCGCGATGCCATCAATGAAGCGATGCGCGACTGGATGGCGTCGGTACGGGACACGCATTACATCATCGGCAGCGTGGTCGGGCCTCACCCATTTCCGATGATGGTAAGAGACTTCCAGGCAATCATCGGACGTGAAGCGCGTGAGCAGTGTCTGGACCAGGTGGGCCGACTTCCGGATGAAGTGATTGCCTGCGTGGGAGGTGGTTCAAATTCTGCGGGAATGTTTTACCCATTCATTGACGATGCGGGTGTCGCGATAACAGGCGTTGAAGCCGGTGGACGTGGCTCGAAGCCGGGTGACCATGCCAGCACATTGACTCACGGTAAGCCCGGAATTCTGCACGGCAGTTACAGTTATGTTTTGCAGAACGACGATGGTCAGACCTCGGATGTGCATTCCATCTCCGCCGGACTGGACTATCCGGGTGTAGGGCCGGAACACAGTTATTGGAAAGACTGTGGCCGAGTCAGCTATGTGAATATTCTGGATAACGAAGCCTTATCGGCCTTCAGCACAATGGCGAAAACAGAAGGTATCCTGCCAGCCATTGAAACGTCGCATGCGATTGCCTACGCAATGAAGTCGGCCGCAAATCGCAGCAAAGATGACGTGATTGTTGTCTGTCTGTCCGGACGTGGCGACAAAGATGTGAATGAAGTGGCAAGACTGACCGGACAGGAAATGTAGACTGAGCGCGCTCATGCGACCAATTCAAAAGCCCGGCTTCAGTCCACTGAGGCCCGGGCTTTTTTTTTTGTCTGCAGGCATTGCCTGCGGGGGATAATTATCCTCGAAAACAGTCTTCCCGACGACGGATGCCTCAGGAATTGGTGAACTTTCAGAAACAGCCTATGATCCCCGTGAGTCAATTCGATACCATATTTTCCCCTGCCAGCCGTCTCCGATACGACGGAACTTCTGTGCCACGGACGTGCTTTGCCTACTTTTGAAATCTCTTCCCCAAGCCCTGATCAAAAATGCGACTTCCACAACTGTTCCAGAGTCAGCGATTCGTAATGTCGATTGAAATCTTTCCGCCAAAGACGGCGGAAGGCGACGCCGCACTGAAGCGTAATCTGCAGACGCTGATGGACTATGATCCCGCGTTCGTGTCATGCACCTATGGCGCAGGCGGGTCAACTCGGGATCGGACAGCCTATTGGTGTCGAGAGATTAAGGACACGTTTAACCGCACGGCGATGGCTCATTTCACTTGCGTTGGCTCGACTCGCCAGGAGCTTAAAGACTGGCTGGACACCGCGTGGTCCGCCGGTGTCAGAAACATTATGGCCCTGCGCGGTGATCCACCCGTCGGGCAGGAATCCTTCAACGCTGTGGAAGGCGGGTTGAAGAATGCAAATGAGCTGGTGGAGCTGATTCGCGAAACACATCCTCAGATGGGTATTGGTGTCGCCGGCTACCCGGAGAAGCACATCGAAGCGCCTTCGATGGAGGCGGACCTTGTGAACCTGAAACGCAAAGTGGATGCCGGCGCTGACGCTATATTCACTCAGTTGTTCTTTGTGAACAAGAATTTCTTCAGCTTTCGCGACGCCTGCGACTCAATGGGAGTGCATATTCCGATCGTGCCCGGGATCATGCCCATTACCGATTTTGCTCGCATAAAGCGTATCACCTCAATGTGTGGGACCGTGTTCCCGTCTGACCTGGCTGGGCGGCTGGAAGCCGTTAAGGACGACGATGCTGCACAGTTTGAAATTGGAGTTGAGCATGCTATTCAGCAATGTCAGGAACTGATCCGTGCTGGTGTGCCGGGAATTCACTTTTACGCATTGAACAAATCGGATGCCTGCCAGCGTATTCTGGATGCGCTTCAGCTTCCTGCGACTGCACGTTAGACTTTCTGACTCTGGCCTCTGCCCTCGGCCAGACGGCAAGACGGCTATGGGTTCCGAAACCTGACCTGCACCCTCTAAAAGGCCTGGCATGAATTCTCTGGATCGACTGAAGCAGCACACGGTCATTGTCGCTGACACTGGCGACATTGATTCTATCGCTCGAAACAAACCGCAGGATGCGACGACGAATCCCTCGCTGATCGCGAAAGCGGCTCAGATGCCGCAGTACGCAGAACTTATTACTGAAGCCGTCGAGGCCGGCCAGAATGATGCTGCCAGGATCGCCGGGCATTCCCGACAGCAATTGCTGAACGCAATTCTGGATCGACTTTCAGTGATTTTTGGCCTGCGAATTCTGAAGATCGTGCCGGGGCGTGTGTCTGTAGAAGTAGATGCCCGACTAAGCTTCGACGAAAATGCGACGGTCGAAAAAGGACGACAACTGATCCAGTTGTTTGCTG
>JANPHT010000103.1:0-24065 GCA_031424595.1 Planctomycetota bacterium | reverse complement strand
CCGAACTTTACGAAGTGATTCATAGCAGGCTGATTCAACTTCTGTCTGGATGCGGAATTACGTGCATGCTCCGGCAGACATTTAAAAGTGAAAACAATCCGAACAACACCATGGGGATTGCAGCGGAGCCATTTTTGTGCTTCCTGCGAAGCAATCCCAACGACATTGTGGATTCATCCGGTGCTAAAATTGTCGGAAGCGCTCAGCGCCGACGCAAAGGAATCACTCTGCAACACGGAAGCATCCTGCTGTCCACATCGACGCTGATGCCAACAATCCTTGGCATCCGGCAACTTTGCCCCCGATTTGACGCTCAAAGATTTCAGAATGAATTGCCTGCGGCAATCGGAGAATCCGTAAGTACTCGTTGGGAATTTCGTGACTATGATAGGGAGGAGTTGGAAATAGCGGGTGGCTTTTTAAAGAATCCGTGACCGCTGACCCCAGATAGGCACACAGATTTTTTGCAGTGCAAGTTCAAAAAGTCCGTTGACTAAACTGATTCTGCATCTTTAACTCTTTGTGGAATCCACCGCCCAAGCCGGGACAGGGGTTTCCAGCCTCCCTACTACCATTAGAATTGTACTAACCGTCATAAGCAACCGTAAGAATGCGATTTGTGAATCAAGTCAGTAAGGCGTGTAAAACGGGTGAATGTTCCGCCTTGTCGGGCTAGTTCCTTCGTCATGGCCCGATCCGGGAGAACCTTCAACGTGTTTTCGGCAAATTTGTGCAAGCGTTCAACCTTTTAATGCTGGCAGTTGTGAAATGGATTGCTACATTCTGACCCTATCGAGTCTGACCGCATCCTGTCTCTGTGCGTCGAAGTCCTGTGATCGAGAATCTCTCGGACGGGCTTCTCATTCCTTCGGAGTTTCCCAGTTATGGTCGCAGCGGAACTGAAAGTTGCCGGTGGAAAACATGCCGGTCAGGTCATTCCCCTGAATCGCCGGAAGTTTTTGATCGGTCGAGAACAGGATTGCCAGCTTCGCCCAAATAGCGATATGGTAAGTCGTCACCACTGTGTATTCAGTGTTGACGATTTCTCTGTACGTTTGCGAGATCTGGGGAGCACCAACGGAACTCTTGTCAATGGCGCGCGGATCCGCAAGGAAACCGTACTCGCTTCTGGTGACCGGATTGTTATTGGAAATCTGGAATTTGAACTCGTGATTCTTCAAGGGGTGTCTGTGTCTGACACAGACAGCAAGCCCATGGCTGCAGTCCCTCTTACAAATGAAGACACCCAAGTTACCTCCAGGACTGTTTTGGAGATTCCAACCACTCCCATCATGGCCCCCGAGCCTACAACGACTCAATCGCTGCCTGTTCAACCAATCGCTGCTGCTCCACAAGCAACCCCTCCAGTGAGTACGGCCGAAACAATGGTGATGGCTCCTGGCCAGTTGATGCCAGGTCAATATCCTTATCAGCCCATGATGAACCCCATGATGCAACCTATGATGCAGCCAATGGGATATCCTGGCGGCATGTATGGAGGCATGCCGGGGTATGGCCAGATGATGCCGGGCTACGGACAAATGTATCCTCAGATGATGCCGCAAATGGGTTATCCTGCTCAGGCACAGGTCGCAGCACCGGCCCCCCCGGCTGACAATCCAGCAACTGCGGTCGGAGTCGCACTGCCAGATCCTTCCATGACTGGTGCTAAAGAATCAGAAGTCGCGAAAGGAAGCACGGGTTCCAGCACATCTGACACCGCGAAGCCGACTGGTGCTGCGGATGCAATTATCAAGCAGTACATGGGACGTCGGCCAGGCAATAGCTGAAATTCTAAATCACCTTTCAACCTGCGGGCTTGTGGCTGATCCTCAAGCCCGCTCTTCGTTTGCAAAGACAAATTGATCTTCGCTGATGAGACCTGGAGAGATTCACTCATGGCCGAACCAAACGATGTCCAGCGAAAATACCGCGAGTTTCTTGACCTATTGCCCCTGACACTCGCACTTGCAGGATTGCCCGAAAGCGACCACGGGAAGTATTTCACGGCAGAACAAATCGAATCACGCCTCTTTACTATTCGACATGCGTGGAAAGCGGCTCGCCAAGTCACCAGGGAGTGTATTCAGCCCGGTAATGCACAGTCTGCCCCCAACGAAGGCTGAGGAAATTCGTTCAGTTTTTTCGCGAACTGAAATCTTTCCCGGACTCGGGGTTCAGAAAATCCATCGGACTCAGGTAGCAGTCTGCCATTCACGCCAAGGCCATTACGAAGTGCCTTGTCAGGATTATCGCGGCGAACCCACACACTTTCCCAAAGGATTCGAAAGATTAATCCGCCAATGAAAATCGCCCCTAATGGATAATCTACAGCTTCCATAAAAATTGCATGGGAAAAACATGCGACGCTGTAAGGTGGAACTTCCTGCCTCAGGCCGCAAGATCGATCACGAAACCCATTCCGAGTACCTATTAGACAGTCCTCCCGATCAAATGGACCGTGGCGAAAACGGAATTTCACCGCCAAACGGTAGGCGACAGGAGTCCGTGGCTGCAGGATAGGGTGCCACTGTCGCAGTTTAGAGAACATCCCCAGATTGATCGAAACCATGAAGAACCATGGAACCCGGCATTCCTGAGCCTGTGGATGCTTGACACTCTGGCGGAATGCTAGTATTTTCCGGCCTGAACCTTGGGAAAATAGCGTAACGGTGGTCAGTTTCCCGCCAGCACCGCTGAATTCTCAGGTAAGTTTGCTGTTTGTCAGATCCAGAACCGCCTTCGAGGAACCTGAAATGGACAAGATGTAGGTCTTACTCCATTTCCCCAGTATCCAGTGCGATTCACCCGTGGTGACTTGCGCATAAGTATTGGGAAGGTATTCGGCAGCATTTGCTGTCGACTTCGAAAAGTGGGACATTGCTCCCGCTTTTTTTTTAACCACGCACAGCACAACTAGACACCCAGTCATGAACGGCACGGAAATCCTCAGAATTGTCGATGCGATCCATCGCGACAAGGCTATTGATGCCGAGATCGTGTTTGAAGGAATCGAACAGGCAATTTTATCAGCAGCTCGGAAGCACTTCTCAGAGGAGGAGCAGCTTGAAGTTCGCATTGACCGCGATACAGGTGAGCCCGCACTTATCTGTGACGGTCGCATGCTTGATCCAGAACTGCTGGGCGATCTGCTGGGGAGAATCTCTGCGCAAACCGCCAAGCAGGTAATGATTCAGAAGATCCGTGAAGCCGAACGCGACACGTTGTATGAGGAGTATTTAGAACTCCGCAGTCAACTCATTTCTGGTCAGGTGACTCGCGTCGATCGCGGAACAGTCATCGTCAGTCTCGGTAAGGTTGAAGCAATTCTGCCTCGAAGTGAACAGATCCGTAAAGAAAACTATCGAACCGGTGATCGTGTTCGCGCCATCGTTCTGGATGTGAGGAAAGCTGGATCGCGCGTGCGAGTAATCCTTTCACGCACACATGCTGACTTTGTGCGGCGATTATTTGAAGTTGAGATTCCTGAAGTCAACGATCGAGTCATCGAAGTTCGATCCATTGCTCGCGAGGCTGGAAATCGGTCAAAGGTTGCAGTTTCGTGTAGTGACGCATCGATAGATTGTGTCGGCGCCTGTGTTGGGGTTCGTGGAGCACGAATCCGGGGAATCGTTGAAGAGCTTGCCGGAGAACGAATTGATATTGTTCGCTGGAATGACTCTCTGTCAATCCTTGTACCCAATGCACTTCAACCTGCAGAAGTTGAGGACGTTATTCTTTGCCCAATGCTGGGCAAAGTGATCGTGTTGGTTCGTGAAGACCAACTTTCTCTGGCCATCGGTAAGTTTGGTCAGAATGTTCGTTTGGCTTCAAAGCTTGTTGGCTGGGACATCAATGTGATGACACAGGATCTGCTGGATCAGCAGCTTGATAAGTCCATTGAAGCATTCTGTGTAATACCCGAAGTCACTGCGGAATTGGCAGAAAACCTAGTTTCTCAGGGGTTTTTCACCTTCGACGATCTTTCAGTGATTGAACCTGATCAATTGGCCGAAATTGGCAGTCTTTCCGAGGAAGATTGTGACAAAATCGTTGATTACGCCGACAGGGAGAGTCAGCGTCTTGAGATTGAAGAAAAGAATGCTGCAGATTTAAGAAAACAGTCTGCATCTCAGGCAGACATCCCTAAACCAAAGGTCCTTGCGAGTCCCGATTTGGCTCGACCGGAGACCGTACCTCCGGAAACTGTGAACGATTCTTCAGACGTAGTTGAAGAATCCTGACGATTATAAAGCATGGGCTGTGAAGAATTCGCGGCCGTTTTTTACCTTGATTTTCGCAACACCAGAGCGAATGTCAAAACTTAGGAGACACGGTCTTCAGTAACTGAACTTGTTCGTCGGTATTTGTCACGTGTCTTCGTTTTGGCTGTAATCGGCATTCGCCGGAATGCTGTTCGGGATCAGATTATCCAATTCAAGGATGACCTGAAGCATGGGAATTTGATTTTCCACAATCTTCGACCAGCAGTCGTTTGAGGTTCTGTGCCGCGTGCATCACGGTGTGTTTCCTGTGGTGCAGTTTGTCGGCCTAAGGGGTTATGTTTTGAAGATAAGAATCTTTGCCCTTGCCAGAGACCTGGGCCTCGACAGCAAGGTATTGATTGAGCTGTGTGAAGAAGCTGGCGTAAAATTGCGCAACGCTTTGGCGACAATCAGTGAAGAAGAGCGCGACCAGGTTGTGGCCTACGTTCAAAAAAAGGGCACTACGATAAACCCTCCGGGCCCAGCTACGGAAACTACACCCGTACGTGAGGCGACGCCGCATGGCGGTCGGGTTCGTGTGATCGGTACGGGAAGCGTTCGATCACAGGGTAGCCGTGCTAACTCTGACGAGAGCCACGAGGCCACGGAATCTTTCGAAGAACAAAAACCGTTAGCGTCTGAAACGGTGCCCGAACCTGTCAATGACGTTGCGGAGGCAGCCGAACCAGAGGCTGCCGAATCAGTCGAAGCAATTATCGTTGCCCCAGAGGTTCTGAGTTCTGCAGAGCCTGTTGTTGATGAAGCCCTAGCCTCTTCTCAAGGACCAGCCCTGACAGTTTCAACCCCGGTCGCTCCACAAACTTCTGCAGAATCTTTGCCCCATGATGCAATGCGTCGTCCTCGCACGATGCAGCCTCGTGAGATGCGACCAATCGGCTCTGTGAAAGAACCTGTTCAGCCAAGTGGTCAGGCGCCTCAACCAAGTGGTCCAATTAAGGTCGGCAAAGATCGCCAGCCGGCCAGACAACTTGTTGCCTCTGCGCCTGTGATCGCACAAACTCAGGTAAAAAAGGTCAAGCCAAAAGAGGAGAAAGCCCAGAAGCCTGATATGTCCTTTAAGGGCATTGTCGACAGTAGTAGCCCTCTCTCCGAGCAGTTAAAGGCGCTCAGAAAAGCCCGTGAAGAGCATGAAGGAGGCGGACCCGCTCCGGCACTTAAACCTCGCGGTCAGGCCAATCGTGGCTCACTGCTGAAGGAACTTCGCGAAACACGTGAGGCGGAGCGTCAAGCCAAGAAGCTCAAGCGAAAGAAGAAGGGCGGAAGCATTGAGCTGCGAACAACCGCTCAGATTTCCTTCCCGATTACCGTTCGAGCTTTATCAGAGGCCATCGGGCGTCCAGCGAAGTCCATTCTTGGCATCCTCTTCAAGCAGGGCCGAATGGTAACGATCAACGACGAGCTTGGTGAAGAAGAATCCATGGAAGTGGCCATGGAATTGGGTGTGGACCTGTCATTCAAGCGAAGTCGTGACATCGAAGCGGAGCTGCTTGCCTCACTCGATCACGAAGATCCGCCAGAACTTATGCGTCAGCGGCCGCCAATCATCACGATTCTGGGCCATGTCGATCACGGTAAGACGACCATGGTGGACAGAATTCGCAATGCCAACGTGGCTGCAGGCGAAGCAGGCGGGATCACTCAGCATATCGCTGCGTATCAAGTCAATTACCAGGACCATTTGCTGACATTCGTTGATACTCCGGGTCACGCGGCTTTTGGTGAAATGCGTTCACGCGGTGCCAATGTGACTGACATCATCGTTTTGGTGGTTGCCGCCGACGACGGAGTCATGCCGCAGACGGTCGAATGTATCAGCCATGCCAAGAACGCCGGAGTTCCAATTGTTGTTGCACTCAACAAGATTGATCTGCCGGGTATCGACGAACAGCGTATTCTTCAACAACTTGCTCAACATGAACTATTGCCAGCAGAATGGGGTGGTGAGTACGAAGTTGTCCGCACCTCAGGGGCGACGGGCAAAGGAATTGATAAACTCCTGGAGACGCTGCTCTTAACTGCAGAACTTCACGAGATTCAGGCCAATCCCGATCGTGAAGGACTTGGTGTTTGCCTTGAAGCATTCCGTGACGAGGGACGTGGTCCAATCGCATGGTTGATCGTAGAAAAGGGTACCCTAAGAGTCGGCGACGTGGTCCTTTGCGGTTCGACATACGGTCGTATTCGCTCAATGTACAACGACCGTGATGAGGCAATTACAGAGGCCGGGCCTTCTATGCCTGTAAAAGTCTCGGGGCTTTCGGAAGTCCCAGGGGCTGGCGATCACTTCTTCGTTATGAAGGACGTGGAAGAAGCGCGTGAGACAGCACAAAGTCGACTTCACGAGGGCAGGACGGAGACGCTGTCTTCCCGTGTTACGCCACGAACTCTGGAAGATATTCTTTCTGCTCCACGCGACGGCCACGGCGTCCAGGAATTGCCTGTAATTCTTAAGGCCGACTCTCCTGGATCTATCGAGGCGCTTCGTAGTGAAATAGGCAAGTTTGAGCATCCCGAAGTCCGCGTCCAGATTATCCACTCGGGGGTAGGTGGAGTTAACGAAAGCGACGTTTCACTCGCGAGTGCTGCTGGGGCGATCATCGTGGCCTTCCATGTGATTGCAGAAGATCGTGCTCAATCGCAGGCGGATCGTCAGGGCGTTGAGATTCGCCGCTACAACATCATCTACGAAGTAACTGAACACATTAAACTGGCATTGCAGGGCCTACTGCGACCGGAACGAGTTGAAGTTTCCACAGGCCGTGCGATTGTCCTGAGGACATTCAGCATTAGTCGCTTCGGAACCATTGCCGGTTGCCGCGTTTTAAACGGAACGATTTCACGCGATAGTCGTGTGCATCTGATTCGTGACCAGAAGGTCATGAACGATTACCGGTTGGGATCGCTTAAGCGTGAGAAAGATGATGCGAAGGAAGTTCGCGAGGGAATGGAATGTGGTATTCGTCTGGACGGGTTTAACGACGTGAAGGAGGGTGACCTGCTCGAAGCGTATCGAATTGATGAGATTAAGCGGACGCTGTGATGCCAGCCTGTAAATAGCTTCCCAACAGCCAATTTGCGGTATTGATGCGGTTCGGTGATTGAGCAAAAAAACCGCAATTCAAATGAACCTCTGACTTCATTGGTGTGTCGAATTCAGCTCATTCTTCTGGAAAGCTCCGTTTATGTCTGCACGCCGTACAGCCCGCGTGGCCTCGATGATTCGTGAGGTCGTCAGCAGCGCGATTCTTTTCGAACTTCGCGATCCGCGAATCAAAAACGTTACAGTACTTGGTGCAGACGTAAGTCCGGACCTGCGATACGCCAGCGTGCGGATTTCCGTGATGGGTGACGAAAAATCAGCGGCATTGACGATGCACGGATTAACTTCTGCACGCGGTTTTTTGCAGTCGAAAGTCGCAGAATACATTAAGAGCCGATATACTCCTGAACTGCGTTTCGTTTTGGATGATGGTGTCAAGAAGGCTATTCAAACAGCAGAAATGTTGCGAGACGTACTGCCAACTGACTCGGCCTCAGAAGTCTCAGAGCAAGGCGAGACAGATCCTGGTGATTCTGGACTGCTTGAGGATGACCACTCAGAAACCGCTGACACCGCGGTTCAGGACGTCCGGGAAACCTAGAGTCTCCCGGCTCACTTGACCAAGCAGACCACGTTAACATTTTGAAGCATTCTTTCTAGTTGAACACAGATCAGCAGGGAAAAACAATGGGAACGGCAAAAGCCACCAAGGCAGCCGACAAGTCTCAGGTCTGTCGCAAGCTTGTGACGGCTTTACAAAAGCTGTATGGCAAGTCCGTACCCAAGATCGAACTTTCCGTTGTAGAGACGATGCTGTTTGCAGCCTGCTTAGAGGACAATCCATGGGCTTTGGCCGAAAGCAGCCTGAAGAAAGTTCTTACTTCGTATTTTGACCTTAACGAAATCCGCGTGAGTTCCGTTTCTGAACTGGAGCACACCCTTGCTTCTCTCAAAGATGCGGATTGGAAAGGATTGAGAATTCGATCAATCCTTCGATTCGTGTTCGAAACTACCTATTCATATGACTACGAAAAACTCCGCCGACAGACGCTTGAACAGGCGGTCAAAACGCTGAAAAAAGTCAACGATATCACGCCATTTATTCGTGATTTCATCTTGCATGAGATTCTTGGCGGCCATGTGATTTGTCTTGATGATTCTATGATGACAGCCGCTCGTTGGCTCGGGCTTATTCCAGCAAAGGCCGACGTGAATGAAGCCTCTGAGTTCCTGAAGGGTGGAATCAAGAAGTCAGAAGTCAGTGAGTTCTGCCACATGCTGCGATGCTTGGCCACAGATCCCAAGTTCATCCACAGATTTGCCGATCCGCCTGACACCGAATTGTCTATGGACGACGTTGCCGATCGCCTGCTTGAACTCCAGTCTCCGCCCAAAAAGAAGCCAGCGAAGCCAATTGCTGCTGTCGAACCGCCCAAGGCAGAAAAAGCTGGGACTGCGAAGAAGCCTGCCGTTCACGTGGCTCACGAAAAGCCGGCAAACAATAAGCCTCACGTCGCCGCGCCTCCATCGAAGTCCACTATTGTTAAAGGAGCAGTGACGGCCGCAAAATCCCCTGCAAAGCCTGCTTCAGTGTCTGCGAAGTCACAGCCAGTAAAGCCGTCCGACAAGTTGACATCAACAAAGACTGTCGCAAAGGCCACCGGAAAACCTGTTTCTGGCTCCGCATCGTCGAGTAAAACAGCAGCGACAAAGGCTGCCAGCGGTAAGAAAACGGCGATTGTCTCGAACAAACCGACGCCAAAGAAACCGAAGAAATGATTTCTTTGTGATTGCTCCTGCCTATTCAAAGAGTGAAACCCTTTGAAAAACTGAGTTCCTGAGCGTGCGGTTTCTGGATGACCCGCTGAACCGAACTCGACAGAGTCAACTGACATACCAATAATGCATGGGCATACTTGGTTCAAGTTGTGGTTGTACCTCTTTATTCGCAGAGCCTGATTATGAAGCGTCCCGATTTTTCTCCGTCAGCGTTTTCGCGTCATTGTAGTCCGGCGGTAATCGTTTTCGCCTTAGTCATGCAGCTCACAGCGGCAGCAATCGCCAAACCATTGCCGTTGCCCTTCGACGAAGCGCAGGGCAAGAAAGATCAGCCTTCGAATCCCAACGCTGAGCCACAGGACGAGGAAAAGCCTGCCGTCGAAAAGCCTGCCGTTGAGGGACTCCGTGAGCCCGATGAGAAGCCTCTTGAAGTGAAGGACGAAAGCGACTCGATCGATCCAACAAACAAAGATGCACTTGCCTGGTACATGTCGGGGCAGAAAGCATTAAAGAAAGGTGATCTGGAGGCTGCATCAGAGGCATTCAACAAGGCATCTGAAGCTGACGCGAAGTCTGCCGTGCCCGTCCGTGCCCTGGCCATGGTCCTTTTTCGAATGGGCAAGATTGAAGAAGGAAACGACACAGCGGAAAAAGCCATGCAGCTGGATCCGGATGATTACGAAACACGTCTTGAAATGGCCATCCTGCGAGGCAGCAATCGCCGTTTCGAGGATGCAGCAAAGTTACTCGAAGAAGCGTTGGCTTCAAAGTCCCTCAGGAAAGAGTCCTTTGACTTTATTCACGTGCATCAGGTACGTGCCGCTGTACTTCTTGAGATGCGGAATCTTTCATCGGCGGCAGACAGTTATGAAATAATCCTCAAGGCATTGGAACGACCGGAAGACTTCAAGCTCAGCGATCGCGAGCACAAGACACTTCTGAAGAATCGAATGACCGGCTATGAGGTCACGGGACGAATTCTTCTGGAATCAGGCCGAGTTCCCAAGGCGATCGAGGCATTTGAGGCTCTTTCGAGAACCGAGAAAGATGTTGCAGGTGAACATAACCTGCTTCTTGCTCGTGCTTATTTCCAGCAGGATAAACTTGATGCCTGCGAAAAAAACCTCAATCGGTATTTCGAAACTGGCCGTCGCAGCAATGAGTCGATGCTGCTGTTGAGAGATCTCTATGAAGCATCCAGTCGCTCTGACTCTCTGACAAACCGATTGCAGGAACTCACGGAAGACGCTGCGGACGTTGCCGCAGTAAAAATGTTTCTTGGGCAAATCCTACTGGATCAGGGCAAGAGCGGAGACGCAGCCGATGTTTATCAGTCGATCCTGGACACGACGGGAGAAGCGGATGCTTATCTGGGACTGGTTCGAGTTGAAATTGTCAACCGTAATGCCAGTGCGTTGATTGCCACAATTAATCGTGCGGCCAGATCTCGCATCTCGGTTACAGAAATGGCTCCGCTGGTTGGAAGTATTGCGACGGCCGATGATTTTGCCAAAGAAGCCATCAAGACCTGCCAGAAGATGATTGCTGACAAGCCTGGAGACATACATCCGGCCGTTCCTTACTTTTGCGGGCTCGTCGCCGAGCAACTGGAATTGGCCAGTGAGCAGGGCGAATTGCTGAAGGCTACTCTGGAGTTGAATCCCGATCGGGAACTGACCATGCAGACTCTGGATAAGTATGGCATGAATCAGCTCAAGCAGGGCGAATTCCAGAAAGCCGCAAAAATCTTCGAGCAAATGCTCGAAACACCTGGCCTGCAACCTCTGGCCAGAGTGAATACGCTGTTTCGCATCTCTGCGGCCTACGCTTCCATAGAAGATCTGGGAGCAGCTCGCAAGGCTCTGAAACAAGCTTTGCTCATGGTGCCTGATGAGCCGCAATTGCTGGGTCGCCTTGCCCTGGTGGAAGCAGCCGATGGAAAATTAGACGTCGCTGTTGAGCTAATGCAAAAATCCATTGCCGGCCTGCAGAACAATACGGAGCTACTCATTGAATCTCACCTCAGACTCGCAGGACTCTATTCCCAGCTTGATCAATGGGACAATGCCGTTGAGCAATACGAGCAAGTGTTGGCAATGGAATCCGTTGAAAAGGAGACCGTACGGCTGGCCCGTATGGGACTATCCAATGCCTTCGTTCAGGGTGGCGATATGGAAAAAGGACAAAAAGTCCTTGAGGAAGTTTACGAAGAAGATCCGACTGATCCAGGTGTTAACAATGACCTTGGATATCTCTACGCTGATCAGGGAAAGAAACTAGAGCAAGCTGAGAAGATGATTCGAATCGCCGTTGAGGCTCAGCCCGAGAATCCAGCCTATCTGGATAGCCTTGGATGGGTATTGTTCAAACAGGGCAAGAATGAAGAAGCGTTGGAATCACTGAAGAAGGCCAATTCGGATCCGGAGTATCAGGACGCGACTCTACTCGAACATCAGGCTGATGTTCACAAGGCCCTGCAGCAAACCGATGAGGCCAAAGCTTTATGGAAGACGGCGACCGAGGTTGAAGAAAAAGCAAAGCAGCCGGATCAAGCTGTCCTGAAGCGGCTGCTGGAAAAACTTGGCGACTCCACAAAACCGAATGCAGATGACAACGTGAATAAGGCAAATCAAAAATAATCACAGCCATACGTTGCACGGAACAGCAATCACGGTCGGGTGCGCCGCAAAATCGCGAGATCGTCGTTGGCTGTTATGAAGGGGCAACCTTTCTGGACAGTGTGATACTGCCGTATGAAAACCTCGAAGTCGTATTACGCTGTCATTCGTAACCAGTAAAAACTTTAGAATCTACCATGGCACGGAAGACCACGATCAGAAATGACGACGACGCCCCGGAAGATCCGGCCCGTCCGAGTTTCGGCAGCACGACTGGCGCCGGGAATTTTGAGGACCCCAACCAGCAGCGATTCGATGATGAACTGCGTCCTTCAAAACTGGAAGACGTCGTCGGCCAAATGGCCGTCGTCGAGAGGCTGCGAATTCTGCTCGAAGCCACGAAGAAGCGCAAGGAACCACTTGGGCATATTCTGCTCGACGGCCCGCCTGGGCTCGGTAAGACAACACTCGCCACCGTGATCCCTCGCGAACTTGGGACGGAACTGCAGATCACAGCTGGACCATCGCTTAGTGCGCCCAAAGACTTGTTGCCGTACCTGACGAACGCCAGCTATGGAAGCGTCTTGTTTATTGATGAGATTCACAGGCTGCCGCCAACGGTCGAAGAATTCCTGTACCCCGCGATGGAAGACTTTCGCATCGACATTACTCTCGGCGATGGTCTAAACGCTCGCACGATCAACATGAAGCTTCAGCCGTTTACACTCATCGGTGCCACAACTCGCAGTGGAATGCTGACGGCTCCGCTGCGCGATCGCTTTGTTAATCGCGAGCACCTGGATTTTTACACAACGTCGGAACTCTCCACAATTATCACTCGCAACTCCAACAAACTGCGAACAGTGATTGCTCCCGAGGCCGCTCATGAGATAGCGATCCGCTCGAGAGGCACGCCGCGAAAAGCCAACAACTGGCTTCGCTGGACTCGCGACTTTGCGGACGCCCGAGCGGACGGGAAAATTACTCTCGACGTCGCTCGAGCCGCGTTGAAGATGAAAGGTGTGGATGATGCTGGTCTGGAAGGACAGGATCGGCGGTACCTTGAAACAATCATCTCTGTTTTCAGTGGCGGCCCGGCCGGCGTCCAGGCCGTCGGCCACACGCTGAATATTCCAGCCGACACCCTGGAAGACGAGGTAGAACCGTTTCTTCTGCGCGAGGGCTTCATCCAGCGCACGCCTCGCGGACGCATGGTCACCGCCAAAGCACTTGCTCACCTGGGGATTTCGCAAAAGTCGAGGGGCAAACCGTCGAAGAGTAAGTTGGATTCTCCTGATGATCAGCTGGAATTGTTTTGACGTTTCGACGAAGCATTTGCAAATCGCTTTTGGTCGTCACCCGATCATCGAATCAGTTCCGAATATGCTCGTTCGCCAAAGTAACGATATGAACGTTGCTCGAGCTGCGTTCCTGATAGTAGGCTTTGGATCAGGCCGTTCTTTTCGACCTGAACTGTATGCAGAATTTTGTTTGCGGGATTTGAGTGGAGCAGGAACTGAATCCGACCGTCAACACCTTGAGTTCTCCGCAGATCGCCGACGGTTGTTTCCGTCAGTTCAAATGACCGCCTCAGGTCGTCACACATCAGTCGGCTACGATACCACGTTCCGCCGGTGGCACTCACGATGCGTTTGCCATTCAGAGTGACCTCGTCATCCTTGTAGGCCAATACGCAAAGCGATGTCTTTGGCCGCCGAAGCCAATTCACCAACTTCAACTGATGTTGCTCCGTATCATAAGCATAGGTTGCGTCAAGAAACGCAATCCGCACAACATCCCGGGGAATCTCCTGGCTGGCGTTGAGATATCCAAAGATCAGACTTCCTCCTCCACTGTGCCCGCTCAGCACGCTGGAAGTATCTTTCGGGGAGTATCTTGCCTGCATGCCCGCGATCAGCCCGGGAATCAACTCGTCGTTGTGCGTCTTACGCCATGCCGGCCAACTCAGTCCCCTGGCTTCGAGCAGAATGAGTACAATGTTTTTCTCGGGCTGTTCGCGGCGAAGAAATCTCACCTGTGCAACAATGTGCTGAATATTGAAGTGCCAGTCATCGCCTGGCTGCATTTTTTTACCCAGAGTCTGCTCAATGGTGTTGCCGTTGGGGAGAGCATAAAACAACAGTTCAGTCTTCTCCAAGGGCTTTCGCTTTGCTGCCAACGAATCATTGATGCAGACTCGAACATCACGAGTCCACTGAAGAAAAGTTGTCGTTTCATCATTTGCCGACGTGCTTGATTCTTCCTGCCACGGCTGGCTGTAACTTGTGACTTTCAATGGTCCTTCATCACTCAGCAGCTCGTGCAGCGTCTCATCCGCCAGCACGTCTCGAAGGTCACATGGCATTCCATTCAGAAACCCTTTTCTGGATACCAGTCGAATTCCATGACTGTAATCAACCCAGGTTTCTGCATGACGAACATAAAGCGGCTGGATGGGACGGTCATTCGCCTCGTGCCAGCCATAAATTGCCACACGACCCGGAGACTCCGCCAGCCGAGGCGTCAGGACGACATCCTTCTTGTGCCCTGCCACCAGTTGCCCAGGACGACGCTGTGGGTAACGCTCCATAAGCTGATTCTCTATTCCCTGATTGTGCCTGACAAAATAGCTCACTCGAGACATCTCGTCGGTCGGTGCCATCGGCTGAGGTTTGAGCACGATTTCAGCAGCCGCATAGATCTGGTTCACCATGCGACGAGTCGGCAGCAGGCACTCCAAATGGTCTGCCACCCTCTGAGCGACAAACGGAGAGAGCGGCATCCTCAGGAAATCCTCATCGCTTCCCAGCGAAAGATAGTCGGGAGCCACAAACATGATCAGAGCTTGCTCTTTGCCGTTGAGATTTGCGTCGATCCTGACCGGAACAAACTTCGTCCAATGACGTGGGACATTTCCTCTGCGAATCTCGGTTTCGATGTCTCGCTCCCGATCCTCTCTGGAAAGCGGAGTCAAGTCCATGACGAGTTGGCTGCCACTTCGTGCTGACGCTGGCGATTCCGCGATTGGAACAGCCCAACGATCCGGTACGGAGTCATCAGTGGAGGCTGTGACCAAGTACGGAAAGAGAAGAATCGGCAACAGGACAACAACGAGCCTTTTGAGAATCGACGATGACAGGCCACTTGTTTTCAATACCTTTACCACGAGCAAACTCCGAAGCTGGCCGGTGAATAAACTTCAGCTCCCGCAACGTGGAAGCCATTTTCCCGATGCCAGGGCCCAACCACGTTCAGTCTACTTCGAAATCAACGCCGATCCGTTCGACTTGCTGGAGCAGTATAAGAGTTTCTGCGCCGGATGCAGACAATTCAAACGCTCTTGCAATTCTGTCACGAGGGACGACCACATCGTCTGGCATCCTGAATGACTCACGACTGACGCCGGTGTTGCGGAACAGGCGACTAAAGTATGGAACTTTACTGACAATCGGAACTGCTTGTGTATTACGACCTTCGATAATCTGAATTGCATCCTTGAGCACCACATTCTGGCCATCGACTGATTCCACAGTGCCTATATACTGCGTCATGTGAAAGCGAACTTCGGGAAGCCGCCCCTTCTCCGCGAATTGGCGGTCCACCAGCAACAACTGAACCTGCTGACCAGCCTTCAGGCAATCCTGCGACAGTTGTTTCGCGTCTCGATCGAATTTGCTTTTGTGGAGTTGATCAAAGTTGGCGTCTTCCGCCGGAACCTGCGAGGACTCCCAATACAATTGGGTTGACGGGGTGAGCATCGAACATCCGCTTCCGGCGAGTGTCAAAAAGACGCCCATGAATTGCGATCGAAGCATGCAAATCATCCAGTTTCAGAGAGTCCGCCGGGACGCAGCTTTACGATCAGCGAGCGTAGAATGAGATGTATCACCGTCCACAATGTCGAAACAATGGCCGATTGGCCCTCCAGTCACGCGGAATTTCTGGTCACCTGCGGGTTCCGCTGCTGTTCGGCCGAAATTGCCTGGCAATGCCGTTACACTGTGACGCATTCCGACAGCAGCACGCATTTTCCAAATGCCGTCGCCTCCGGAAACGGCCAAAACAGCGGACGGCACACAGAGTGAGCCTGCTACTTTTTGGTTAAAGTGAGTGCCATGGGGCCGGAGCCCGGGAACAAGGTAAGAGTAACTATGTCCGTGAAATGCGTTTATGATTTTGATGTCGTTGTCGTCGGAGCCGGACATGCCGGGACTGAAGCCGCTTTGGCGTCGGCCCGCATGGGTGCAAAGACGGCACTGTTGACGATGAACTGCGACACCGTCGGCCAGATGAGTTGCAATCCGGCTATCGGCGGTGTTGCCAAAGGTCAGATCGTTCGCGAGATCGATGCGCTCGGCGGGGAAATGGGCCGCGTGATTGACAAGACCGGCATTCATTTTCGCATGCTCAACAGTGGCAAGGGTCCGGCGATGCACAGTCCGCGAGCGCAGGCGGACAAGAAGGCCTACCAATTTGAGATGAAGAATCGGGTTGAGCTGCAGGAGAACCTGACGCTCTGCCAGGAAACGGTCAAATCGATCGAATCCGAGAATGGAAAAATTACTGGCATTCGGGTCGCAGGAGATGCCTTCTATCGAACGCGCGCGGTGATTTTGACGACCGGAACCTTTCTTAAAGCCATTATGCACACAGGCGAATCCAAAGCCGAAGGTGGTCGAGCGGGCGACAAGGCATCCCACGGAGTTTCAGGTGCATTGAAATCGCTGGGCTTTGAACTGCGTCGCTTCAAAACTGGAACTCCCGCACGACTGAATGGCCGCACGATCGATTTCACTCGCTGCGAACCCCAGCCTGGCGACGAGAAGCCGGAACCGTTTTCGTACATGACAGACCGCATCGATCAGCCACAGATCCATTGTTATCTGACAAGCACGACTCACGAAATTCATGAAATCATCCGCGCCAACCTGCATCGCGCGCCGATGTATTCGGGGCAGATACGGTCGACAGGACCACGTTATTGTCCATCGATTGAAGACAAGGTCGTGCGTTTTGCAGACAAGACGTCGCACCAGATCTTTCTGGAACCAGAAGGCCGCAACACTCAGGAAATTTACGTGAACGGCATTTCGACCAGTCTGCCGCGCGATGTGCAGGATGAGATCATTCGCCGCATCCCGGGCTGTGAGAATGCTCAGATCATGCGTTACGGCTACGCAGTGGAATATGATTTCGCTCCTCCGACGCAGCTCTACCCGTCACTTGAAACACGTCTCGTCGAAGGTCTTTACTTCGCTGGACAAATCAACGGGACCACGGGATATGAAGAAGCGGCTGGACAAGGACTTTTGGCCGGTCTCAATGCCGCTTTAAAATTGCAGGGCCGGGGACCGTTCGTTCTGGACCGCAGTCAGGCGTATCTCGGAGTTCTGATCGATGACCTTGTTACGAAAGGCGTCGATGAACCGTATCGCATGTTTACATCGCGAGCGGAATACCGCCTGCTGCTGCGTCAGGACAATGCCGATAGACGACTGACTCCACTGGGAATCGAACTTGGCAGCGTTACAGCGGAACGAGCCGACCGATTTCGTCGCTACGACGAAGAGCTGACACGGGCATTCGCGGCAATGACAAAGCTTCGAGCCGTGGGGCAAACGCTGGAAGAGCATTTGCGTCGCAACACGATCACCTGGGATGATATCTACTCACTATTTCCACAAGTTGCTGAATTCAACTTGTCAGAAAACACAAAACGCCAAATGATGATTGAAGCTCAATATGCCGGTTATGTGCGTCGCCAGGAAGCGGAGATCCATCGTTTGCAGAAAGT
This sequence comes from Planctomycetota bacterium, assembly GCA_031424595.1. Classification (GTDB taxonomy): domain Bacteria; phylum Planctomycetota; class Planctomycetia; order Planctomycetales; family Planctomycetaceae; genus SXXK01. Next base: position 6,548 of record JANPHT010000103.1, on the reverse strand, counting down.
CGATTCAGTCAGGATCCCGGAGACGTTCAACTATCTTGCAGTGCCTCAGTTGCGTACTGAAGCACGCGAACGACTGAATCGACTACGGCCTACGACAGTGGGACAAGCCAGCCGAGTCAGCGGAATTACGCCTGCGGATGTTGCAATCCTGATGTTTTATCTGAAAGCTGTGGGCTGATCATCCGTTCTCAATTCTGCATGTCTGAAACATCGTCGGAGATCATCAATGAAAATGCCTGAGGCTGCGCTGGCGATCATCTGCCTCGTCATTTTTGGCCCCGCAAAAACCATTGCCCAGAACTTCCGAATTGCCACCTACAACGTCAACTTCGCGAATACTCGAGGCGATCAGGTTCTGGATGCAATCGCAGAAGCCGCACCCAATGTGCTTTGTCTGCAGGAAACAACGCTCCAGTCAGAAGAATGGCTGCGGAAACAACTCGCATCTGCGAACAAGCCGGCATTCCACAATCCATTTTGATCGCGGAGCGATCAACGACTATAAAGTGTAAGCCGTTTCAAGACATCGCATCTTTCGCCAGCCTCAGTAAGAACTCTCCAGGCTTCCTATATGTTAATGCCCACCATGTCACGAGCTGCGTACTTTTTCCTCATCTGTGTTATTGTTCTGGTCGACGGCACGACATCGGCCGCTGATCGCCCCAACATCATTGTGATCATGTCGGATGATATGGGGTACTCGGATATCGGATGTTACGGAGGAGAAATCGAAACACCGAATCTGGATTCGTTGGCGGCCAGCGGAGTACGATTCACTCAATTCTACAACACGGCTCGATGCTGCCCGACTCGCGCCGCTTTGCTGACGGGCTTGTATTCCCATCAGGCCGGAATAGGCCACATGATGGAGGATCACAGCGCCACAGCAGGAAACGCATACACCGGCGAGTTGAGTCACAAGGCAGTCACCATTGCCGAAGTTCTCAAAGCAGCCGGATACAGCACTTACATGGCCGGAAAATGGCATGTGACAAATAAAACAGATCCGAAAAATGTGACCGACAAGAACAATTGGCCGTTGCAGCGAGGTTTCGACCGGTTCTATGGCACGATTCACGGAGCAGGCAGTTTCTTTGACCCAAACACACTCACCCGAGACAACACATTCGTTTCTCCATTCGCGGATCCGGAGTATCGGCCAGAAGAATTCTATTACACCGATGCCATCAACGCCCACGCGGCTCGATTCGTCACAGAACATAAACAGGCTGCCGACAACAAGCCGTTCTTTCTTTACATGGCCCACACGGCCGCTCACTGGCCGATGCACGCGAAATTCAGCGACATAGCAAAGTACAGCGGTCGCTATGATCAGGGGTACGAAGCGATTCGAGCAACGCGTCTCAAAAAGATGGAGTCGCTCGGCCTGTTGGATCCACGATGGCAGATCTCCCCTCAAGCAGGAAACTGGAGCCGAGTCGAAAACAAAGCCTGGGAGGCTCGCTGCATGGAAGTCTACGCAGCAATGATCGATTGCATGGATCAGGGCATCGGCCGACTTGTTGACAGGCTGAAACAAAACGGACAATTTGAGAATACCATCATTCTTTATCTGCAGGACAATGGCGGCTGTGCAGAAGGCATGGGGCGAAGCGGGCCATTTGTCGATCGTGCGAACGAACCTTCTCTGCCTCCGCTTTCCAACGAATTCCTTCAGCCGGACATGATCCCCAAACAGACACGCGATGGTTTCCCAGTACGCCAGGGAAAAGGCGTTATTCCCGGCGCGGCGGACACTTACATTGGCTATGGTCAGTCATGGGCCAATGTCAGCAACACGCCATTTCGAGAATACAAGCACTGGCAGCATGAAGGCGGTATCAGCTCTCCGTTGATCGCTCACTGGCCAGCAGGGATGGGCAAAGATTTTGCAGGAAAACTGGAACCGCAGCCAGCGCATCTGATTGACCTGATGGCCACCTGCATCGACGTGGCGAATGCCCAGTATCCAACCGAGTTTCGTGGCCAGCCTATCCCAGCGACGGAAGGAGTGACTTTGGTTCCAACTTTTTCGGGACAGTCGATCGATCGTTGGCATCCCCTTTATTGGGAGCATGAAGGCAACCGAGCGATTCGAGTCGGTCAGTGGAAACTCGTCTCCAGGCATCCGGGCGACTGGGAACTCTATGATGTTGAGTCCGACCGCACCGAAATGCATAACTTGGCTGAACAACAGCATCAGCGACTTCAGGAGATGTCGCAACTCTGGGATGCCTGGGCATCTCGCGTTGGAGTCCGTCCGTGGCCGCTGAAAGAGAAAGGAAAAAGTGCGAAGCAGAAACTGAAATAGTTTTTGATGCCAATTCAGACGCACGCTCCGTCGTTAACCGACGAAGCTTTTGACACTTCGTGACATTGCCGATTGAGCACCGCACATCTCAACTGCCCAATCGCTGCTTACCTTTCTTCTTTAAACTGCCGAGGAAGTCTGGCTACTGCCAAAATTCGCCCCCAGACCCTCGAATCTGCCCGTTTTGTTGAAGAAACAACAGAAATAAAGTAAAAACAGGCAAGCTGCGCAACGAAACTGCCGTTGACCGTCTTTGATGATTGGATACAATCGGTCGAGTTGAGGGTTGGCACGAACGGGGAAGCTCCTGTAACTCGAAGTGATTTCGGGACTTACGATAGCTGTCACAGGTCGCCTCAATGCGAAGCTCGCAAATTTGGGCGAGTCACGCTGTTATTCAGGAACGTCATGTTGATTTACGGATACCTGAGTTCAGCAGTGAAGCGTCAGGGACGGCGTCCGGCAGGCTGTCGGACGATGGAATGCTGCAGGCTGCAGCTCATCGCTTTTCCACAGAACGGATTGTGCAAATGAAAACAGTATTCACGACCGGTGAAGCCGCCAAGATCTGCAAGGTGAGCCAGCAGACCATTATTCGCTGCTTTGACTCTGGCCAACTGAAGGGCTTTCGAGTCCCGGGATCTAGATTCCGCCGAATTCCACGTGACGTTCTCTACAAGTTCATGAAAGAGAATGGCATCCCCACGGATGCTCTCGAGAGCGGAAAACGCAAAGCTCTGATCGTTGACGACGATGTTGAACTTGTAGAGTTGATCACTGACGCACTGATGGCGGATGGTCGCTTCGAAGTGCGCATCGCCAATAATGGTTTCGACGCCGGTATGATGGTGAAGGAATACCATCCGGACATTATCGTACTGGACGTCATGCTTCCAGACATCAACGGCAAAGAAGTTTGTCAGCGAGTTCGCAGCGATTCAGCTCTCGACGATGTTCGCATTATCTGCATCAGTGGTATGGTAGAGCAGGATAAGATCCTCGAATTGAAGGCCTCCGGCGCAAATCAATTCATTCAAAAGCCATTTGAAGTGGATTCTCTTATCGACAACATCTGCCGTCTGCTGGATATTGAGCAGTTGCAGTCGTAGTCAGATCCGGTGAATTAGACAATAATCTCAGAAGCCCGGCTTTTAGAAAAGCCGGGCTTCTTGCTTAAACAGATCGATATCAACCGTCGGTTTTATAGTGTCCAGAGACGCAGGCCGCAGGGCTCAGTCCTGAAGTCACGGGAAAGAAATCGCGGCTCCGTTTTCAGGAAGGCACTTTCGAACCATGTCCGCGCCAGATCGAAACAGCGAGTCGCCGTTTCCGCATCGACTGCTGGCAGCGCTTGCAACGTCGGACAGCTGGCAATCGATGGCGGTGCTTACAGTGGAATCGTGGGTGCGACTTGGCGGCGCTTCGGCCGCATTTCTGATCAGCCCCCTTGGCCCCGACCAACTGGAACTGATTTGCTGTCGGGTCGTCTCGGGCAGTACACCGCAAATCACGCAGACGACTATTGACGCTCCGTTTTCCATGTTGCTGGACCCGAGTGCCATGGTTGACGTCGTTGGAGAACTGGGTCTCGTCGGAGGACTGCATGTGCAGGTCATCCCGTGGATTGATCTGACCGTATCTCTGATTATTCAGCTTCCTGATGAGCCAGACGCTGACTCGCAGAATGGGTTTCATGACACACTGGTGTCCATCGGGCGCCAGTTGCTCTCAAAATCTCATGACCGCCCAATCCTGGTTCCCGATCCCACTACTCTGGAAGCAATGGCGGAATTCGCAGCAGGGGCCGGGCATGAAATCAACAACCCACTGGCCAGCATCATTGGCCAGACTCAGTTGCTGCTGAAGAATGACCAATCAACCGAACGTCGACAGGCCTATGAGACCATCGGAGCTCAAGCCTGGCGAATTCGCGACATGATTGGCAACTCCATGCTGTTCGCGCGTCCGCCGCAAGCTCAGCGGCAGAAAATCAATTTGGTGGAAGTGACTCAGCAGGCACTGCAGCCTTTGATAACAATCTCCGTTGAGTTCCATATCGATATCAAACTGGCAAGCACTTCTGATCTCATTGAACTGGAGGCCGACCGAACTCAGATTAGCACGCTGATTACTCACCTCGTCAGGAACAGCCTGGAAGCCATCAAGCCGACAAATCGTCCGGGGAGTATTTCGGTCACTCTGCGAGATGACATGCCAGGGAGCATTGAATTGTCCGTTGTAGACGACGGCCCGGGGATTGTCTCGGCCGAAGTTCGGCGTCACCTTTTTAACCCTTTCTACTCCGGCCGATCAGCCGGGCGTGGATTAGGTTTTGGACTTTGCCTCGCCTGGCAGATTACTCGCATGCATGGCGGAATGATTATTCACAACACCCATACCGAAAGCGGCGCCGGGTTTCATGTTGCGCTGAGAACTCAAAGCTGACGATTCAGAAATCCGGAAGTTGGCAGGCATAGATTTCCTAACCCTGAGTGTCCGCCTAACATGCGGATTTCACACTTGACCCGAGTCCCTGGCGGTCGAGACCATCGTGTCCACAATGGGCTGCATTCCTGAGTTTGTAAAACCGATCTGCTCTCTGTAGCCCGATGTCTGATTAGTTCGGGGTAAGTTTTTTTCGGCTGAATACAGCACTTCTGGATTTGAATTCACCCCTCCGAAAAAACTTGAATTCATTTTCTCGATCCTGATCTGAAAGTTCCCGATCATGGCCCAGGCCCGTCTTCAAGGCATATTCACTCCAAACCTCATTCCTTATACAGCGGATGGAGGCATCAATGAGCACGAATTGCGGCGCTATGCGGAATGGCTTATCGAGCGTGGTGTTCATGGCCTGTACCCGAACGGGTCCACAGGTGAGTTCACTCGTTTTACACCGGAAGAGCGTCGCCGCATCGTCGCGATTCTCGCCGATCAGGTTCGTGGCCGAGTCCCCATTCTTGCCGGTGCGGCGGAAGCCAACGTAAAGGAGACATTGTCAGCGTGTGAGTATTATGCCTCACTGGGAATTCGAGCTGTCGCGATTGTGGCTCCGTTTTATTACAAACTCAGTCCGGCGTCGGTGTATGCTTACTTCGCAGAGATTGGTCGCAACACGCCGATTGATGTGACGCTCTACAACATTCCGATGTTCGCAAGTCCGATTGACGTGCCAACGATTCAGCGACTGTCAGAAGAGTTCGAACGCATCGTAGCAATCAAGGATTCGTCCGGCGAAATTCCACACATGATTCGCATGATTCAGGCGGTCAAGCCAAATCGCCCGGACTTTTCGTTCCTGACTGGTTGGGATGCGGCATTGATGCCAATGCTACTCGTCGGCTGCGACGGTGGAACAAACGCCAGTTCGGGAGTTGTCCCGGAATTGACTCGCAAACTTTATGATCTCACGACGTCTTACCAGATCGATGCGGCTCGTGCTGTACAGTACGATCTGGTGAAGCTGTTCGACACGATGATTTACTCGGCCGAGTTCCCTGAAGGATTCCGTGCGGCGGTTGGCCTGCGAGGATTTAAGATGGGCCACGGACGTCAGCCGCTGTCTGACAAGCAAAAGACGGACATCAGCACTCTCAGTCGGGAACTGCAGTGCATGCTGTCCAATCACGGATTCACCGATCAGCCCATTGGCGGATGCCCGATCGGTGACGGTTCATCAAATCCAAACCCCGCCGATGTTTCTGCCATCGTTCAGCAGGTCGTTGCGGAGTTGCAGCGTCGGGGTCTCATGTAGTCCGACGTGCGGAGAGGCCTTAGTGAATGCCACCAGAGGAATCCGATCCGAAAAACCCGCGAGCGGTTGACAATAGATTTGAGCGGCGAGAAAAAACTGAATCACCCGAAACGATACACATGTACCCTCTTCTAAGAAAACACGCGAAAACAGTGGTGTAGTTCATAGAGGGGGGTTTTCTGCGGGCCAGGATGTCGCTATCCTGCCCGGCTTCGATTCGACCGGGCTCAGATTACAGAAATCAGTGAAGTCGTTGATTCGGGCTTGCCGATGTGGGATCGATGCAGCTCGTCAGCCCATTATTTTAGTGTTCAGGATTTTGAAACATGGCAAAGACCAACCGAAAACTCAATAAAGCTAACCATGGCGCTCGTCCGGCCAGTTCCAAAGCCCGTCGCCTTAAGCGTAAGCACGTAAAACTGTCATAACGGCGATTTGCTGCATGAAGACTTCAAAAAGCCTGCCCTGGCACCAGAGGCAGGC
>JANPHT010000102.1:0-3938 GCA_031424595.1 Planctomycetota bacterium | reverse complement strand
TGCGGCAAGCACAGAAAAATGCTGGTCGACTCGATTGTCGAGCTTTTGTCCGTCGCCTCAACCAAGGGCGATTTCAAAGCCTTTGCGGTACTCGCGAGATACCAGTCCCTGAGCTTGTGCATCATCCACAAGCAGTTCCTTCTCCGGATTCCAGGTGAGCTTGCGGTTCACGCGAGCTGCAATCCCGGCAAGATGGCACGTGGAGAGTGCTCGATGGTGACTGAACACGTCTGAGATCGGCTCTTTGCGATCGCGCGCCGCTTCGAAGAAATTGCGGAAGTGATCCACCAGTGGGCGATTCTTGTAGGCGGCCTCCATGGCACCATCGGGAAGTGGATTTGACTTCAATTCGTCAACAGCAACCCCCGTAAGTTTGCCTCGGTTTACGAAAATGCGACCTTTGCTTCCTTCAAACAGAATGCCGTTGTCTCCGTCGTGCCGGATTTCTATTTCGATGCCATCGGCAAACGTGGCTCGAATAAGGAACTCCGTGGCAGTGTTGTATCGTGAAGGGTCGACTGGATAACCATCTCGAAACTCCACGGGATGTTTGATCATTATCGGATCAATGGTGACCGGCCCCGTGTCTGTTTTGCCAAGACCCCATGTCGCAATATCCACATGGTGGGCGCCCCAATCGGTTAGCTTTCCCCCTGAGTAGTCGTACCACCAGCGGAATTCGTAATGACAGCGAGACCAGCTTTTTGTTTCGCCATTATTACCGGCCAGGTAACGGAAATCTTTTTCCGGCACCGGTCCCTGCCATAAATTCCAATCCAGAGTGGCAGGCGCGGCGGCCACGGGAATCTCAGGGCTTTCCGGCGCTCCGCCAATGCTGCAGGTGGCTTTCTTCAACTGTCCCAGACGACCAGATTGAATTAATGCAATGGCCCGCACGAATTGCTCTTCGCTTCGTTGCTGAGTTCCGATTTGAACAATGCGTCCGGTTGCTGCGCAGACGTCACACATCTGCCGACCCTCTGCGATGGTCAGAGTCATTGGCTTTTCGCAATAGACGTCTTTGCCTGCCAGCATGGCTTCAATGGCAATCTTGGCGTGCCAGTGATCTGGCGTGGAAATATGGACCATGTCGATCTCTTTATTGTCGAGGATCGCTCGGTAATCAACATGGCTCGTCGGCTGGTGACCGGTCCATTCCTTGACCACGCCTGCAGCAAGTTCCCGTCGACTGGAGTCGGCATCACAAACGGCAATGTAATCACCGTATTTTTTGAAATCTGGCGCTGAACCCCAGGGACCATCGATGCCCGTCGCCTTCTGGCACCAGCGACTTCCAGTTCCAATCGCTCCGACTCGTGGCCGATCATTTGCCGATCGAAATCCGCTCGCTCGGCCAGTCCGATTCAGAATCGCCACCGCAGCAAATGCGACGGAAGACTCGAGCAGCCTGCGTCGGGAGAGTTGGTTTTTTGGCATGTGAGGAAGCTCTCTTTCGTACAGCAGATCTTTTGACGGTCATCAATCAGGAACAACGGGCAGGTGATCAGTACCTGGCAACTCAGAACATTGCAGTGTTCGTATCAGGGTTTCAGCCAGCGACAGATCCTTTGCATGCTGAATATCTGAAGCGACTTGCGAATCGCATCAAACAGCGGCGTGTGCCGAGTTGCCGGAAACGCCTGCAGAAACGATAGTGTAACAACGCCATAGCTGGAAAACGGGAATGTGACCGTATTGTCGAAAGCGGGTCGTCAGAATGCCAGTTTCCTCACAGAACATTCGTGAAATGTTTTCGCCAGCCAGCTTCCACGTGCCGTGGGCGTTGACGGGAACAGATTCAATTTGGTCGGATTAAACTGTGACCGAATCATGCATTTTTCTGCAAGTGTGCACACGATCACAGAAAAGCCGGTGGGCATCGAGTAATCTGAGCATCGTTAAATTTGATGGTTGAACGACGGAATTCACCATAACGCGGCGAAATAAATCGAAGGAACCTACCATTATGGCCGGGTCTGATTTTGATCCAATAGTTAGTGCAGAAGCCTCGGTCTACGATCGATATGCGGCGGCCGCGAATGCTCGCGAAGAAGCATTGTGTTGCCCGGTAGAGTACGCAGCCGACTTTCTGTCAGTGATTCCTGACGAGATTATCGAACGGGACTACGGCTGTGGTGATCCAACGCGCTTCGTCAATGAAGGCGAAACGGTAGTCGATCTGGGATCTGGCGGCGGAAAGCTGTGCTACATTTTGTCGCAGGTCGTCGGCAAAGGAGGCCGCGTGATCGGCGTAGACTGCAATCAGGAAATGCTGGGACTCGCGCGAAAGTATCAGCGTGTGGTCGCCGAACGTATCGGTTATGGAAACATCGATTTTCGATATGGAATGATTCAGGACCTGCAGCTCGATCTTGATCTGTTGGGCCGCGAGTTGTCTCAGCATCCCGTGTCGGACCCGGCCGGATGGCTCGCGCTTCGAAACGCGGAAGAGCGGCTGCGTCGTGATCAGCCGATGATCACGAATGATTCAGTGGACTGCGTCGTTTCGAACTGCGTGCTGAATCTCATTCGGCAGCAGGACCGGCATCAGCTCTTTGCCGAGATCTTTCGAGTGCTGAAAAACGGTGGTCGAGCCGCGATCAGCGATATCGTCGCGGACGAAGAGGTCCCAAAGCATCTGCAGGACAATCCGGAACTCTGGTCAGGATGCATTTCGGGAGCCTTCCGCGAAGATTTATTTTTGCAGGCTTTCGAAGACGCTGGCTTTCACGGGATCGAGATTGCCAAACGGCAGTCAGATCCGTGGCGCACAGTGGAAGGAATCGAATTCCGTTCGATGACCGTAGTGGCCTACAAAGGGAAAGAAGGACCTTGTCTGGAAAGAAATCAGGCGATCGTTTATCGCGGTCCGTTCAGAAAGGTCGAAGACGATGACGGTCATTTTTACCATCGTGGCGTTCGAACGGCGACATGCGATAAAACATTTTGGCTGTTGCAGCAGACCCCGTACGCGGGACTCTTTGATGCCATTGAACCTCGCGCAGAAATCGCCATGAAAGATGCTGTTCCTTTTGACTGTCGTCGAAACAAAATACGATCTCCCAAGGAGACAAAGGGGCAGGATTATGACTCCACCACGGAATCAATCGGACCATGCTGCGGGCCGGATGGTGTTTGTGGTTAGCTGGTGCGCAGGCGAATTTCCGACGACTTTGTGACAGGAACCGGAGGCTGGGAAAGCCTTTGTCTCAGAACTTGGCCACAGAGTGATCGGTGACACGGCAAACATCCGCAGCTATCGTATTGATGCTTACGAACAATTCCAAATGAGGGTTTCATGGCTGAGTTAACACTGCTGCGATCGGGAAATCGTTTGGCGAATCCGCGAGAGCAAGTGTCCCTGCTGGAAAGCGATTTGGTGACGCCGGCGTTCCAGAATGTTCTGTCTCGACATGGTTGCCATGGACTGCAGGCGACGACCCTCCAGGTGCTACAGATTAATGTGGGAAAGGTCTGCAATCAGACCTGCACACATTGCCATGTGGATGCCGGGCCGGATCGTCGAGAGAACATGTCGGAAAACGTCGCGGACTCCTGCCTCAACCTGCTGCAGCGAGCGAAGATTTCCACGCTCGACATTACCGGCGGCGCGCCGGAAATGAATCCCCAGTTTCGGCGACTGGTTACGGGAGCCCATGCGATTGGCTGTCGAGTCATCGATCGTTGCAATTTAACCATTCTTGTCGCTCCTGGTTACACCGATTTGCCCGAATTTCTGGCGGAACATAAGGTGGAAATCGTGGCCTCGTTGCCCTGCTATCTGGAGGCCAATGTGGATAAACAGCGAGGCGATCGTGTTTTCCAGCGGTCGCTCGAAGCGCTGCATCGACTGAATGACCTGGGATACGGAATGCCTGAGTCGGCCCTCAAGCTGACACTCGTCTACAATCCCACTGGATATTCACTTCCTCCGTCGC
>JANPHT010000101.1:0-1636 GCA_031424595.1 Planctomycetota bacterium | reverse complement strand
CCGCGCGCAGTGAATCAGGCCATTGCCAAGTATTACGCTCCAGGAATCCGCGAAGAAGAAGCCATTGAAGAAGCTCCTTCAAAGCCGAACGGGAAGGATACGAAGAGCGGAAAGGGACAGTCCGAAAAGAAGGCCACTCCGGCGCAAAAAGCCAGAAGCAAGTCGGCTCCTCTGACTCCTGAAGAAGCTCAACAGCGAACTTCGATTACAGCGATCGTCGCGTGCTGGACGGTCATCGGGTCTGCAGCGGTGCTGTACTTCATGAACGAGCAAACATTGCCTTTTGGCTATATGCCGATTCCAATTATTGCAGGTGGCATCGTGTTTGGCGTCATGAAGGCAACATACTGCAAGTGATTGCTCTGATATAAGATCATACTGCAGCGTCGGATGCAGTCGCGGCGTTCCAGCACTTCGAAAGTATGGTCCCCATCGCATGCAGAATCTGCAGTTCAATTTCAAGTTTCTCAATCCACAGGACGAGGGCATGAGTCCCATGCGGTCGATTGTCCGAATGGCCATGCAACAGTTGGTATCCCTGAACGCCGAGGAGTGGGCGGGGTGATCCTTCGAACGAAGAGGAAAGCGTCAGCGACGGCACGAATCAGCCGGATAAATAACCCAACAGCGGGTGTTCGCTGACCCGATCGCAACAACATGCGTCCGTTTATGGAATGACGAATCAGGCGGTCATGAGAAATCAATATCTCGAAACGGAAGTGTTGGAGATGATCGTTCGGCTATGCCCTGTTTGAAGTGGCGTCGACAGACCGAAACATAGCTTTCGTTGCCGCCCACTTTGATCTGTTCACCAGAGCGCAATGGCTTTCCATCTCCATCAATGCGGAGCACCATTGTCGCTTTGCGACCGCAATGGCAGACAGTTTTAATTTCCGAAAGCACATCAGCCCATGCCAACAGATACTGGCTGCCTTCAAACAAATTTCCCTGAAAGTCGGTACGGAGACCGTAAGCCAGAACCGGGATACCTTCATCGTCGGCGATCTCACCCAATTCAAAGACCTGCCGACGAGTCAGGAACTGAGCCTCATCGACAAACACGCATGCCAGTGGAGATTCAAAGTGACAGCGGCGAACAATCTCCATCAGCGAATCATTTTGAGAAAATGCGCAGGCCGTTGCCTTCAGACCAATCCGTGAGGCAATCGTTCCGACGCCGTCACGCGTATTCAATTGCGGCGTGAGCAACATCGGACGCATTCCACGTTCCTGATAGTTGTAGGCGGCCTGCAACAGGGTTGTTGACTTTCCAGCATTCATCGCGGAGTAATAGAAATAGAGCTTGGCCATGAAAATCAGGATTCCTCAAACTACCCCTGAATCGTCACGATCAAATGCCTTCGACCGCCGCTGTTGCGAAGTTCACAAAGATAGATTCCCCGCCACGTCACAAGATGGCAACTGCGAGAAAACGCGAGCAGTATGATTTCCGTTTGAAACCAGTCGAACGTTTTCATTCGAAACTTCCAGAAAGTTCATTTCTCAAGCGGCGACGCTTTGTCAAACGTGCGAACTGACTTCCTCTGAACCGTCAGAAGGCTTTGCAGCCACCGGACGTTCGCCAAGGATTTTTTCAACGGCCTCGCGTTCAAGATCTTCCGTTTCCAGCAATGCC
>JANPHT010000100.1:0-2918 GCA_031424595.1 Planctomycetota bacterium | reverse complement strand
AGCTTGAAGGCAAAATCCACGAGTGGACTGATCCCGATTGCCATAGGTGCGTCGCTCCGTATTCCTTGTCACCGTCATTCTCAATTCTGCTGCCGCCGTCTGGCTTCGGAGACCATGGAAGCACTGTAGCAGCCGGATGGCGGCTTCCCAATGGTCTCGCAATACGTATGAAACCAGTTGAGCGGCTTTGGATCTGGATTCGTCCGGCTGGAGTCTGGGCGATTCAGCCATGGTGATGATGGGTTTCGGAGGAAGCTCGACTTCCACCACGGTGACCACAGCCACGGGCAGCGGTACCGGCACAACGAGCAACACGTCCACCGGAGTCAGCCCATCGGGAAATAGCGGTGCCTCGTACTTCACCCGCTTGTTCACAGCAGCCGGAACAACTCCGGATGGCCCAAACAAGCCGCCGTCCTCAGGATCGCAAATCCCCGGCACGCCGACGAACCCTCAAACGAACCCGCCAGCCAATCCTCAGCCAAACCCACCGACGCCCCCGTCACCTCCTGCTCCTCCGAGAGTGCCTGTTGCGGCCGGCCAATATGGCGTAGGTTATGATGAGCCAGGTTATCAGCTTCCAATGGGCATTCGGGCGAGGCTAATACCGCTTGAAATTCAAAGCAATCTGGCCGCAGTTCCAGATGAAGGCTTTCAATTCCTGATGGGGCCGAAACCATTGGTTCCGGATCAGGCAACAGTGACCGCACTACGCGACGACGCCCCTGCAGACCTGGCAACTCAGCGAGATCAGCTTCAGGAACAAATCACCGAGATTCTTGCCCGCCGAAGTCAGATCTTGAAGATGATCCGGAATAACGTGGGACATGAGCCGGACGTCTTGAAAGCCCTGAATGATGTTCAGAAACAGTTAGATTCGCTGCGGTTGCAGAAGACTGCGGTCGAACAGGCTTTGGAGTTGGGATTCCGAGCGGCCGCAGAAAAGCACGACCAACCAGCGGCCGCCGAGCGTAATCAGCTAAAGAAGACTCTGGATGCCCTGGATGAAGCCAGTCGAGAACTCCTTGGAGACGGAAAGACTTTCTGGAACATTTGGCAGTTTTACCACGGCATTGATGGTCGTGGTCTTCAGAATCAGGACATCGAAGCAAAGTTTGTCGCCGGTGATCCCGAAGCGATGACTGCCTTATATGGCGAGCTCGGTCTGCGAATGGATCAGATGGCCGAGTGTCATCAGTATGTCTTGCTTCGTCGGCGACTGGAATCTCTCTGGGGGCAAATGCTGACCCAGGCTCAGTACGAAGCAGGCACGATCGCCCCCGCAGATGCTTTGACCGGCAAGTACCTCGTCTGGATGGAAGATGGCAGTGTCAAGGAGGTCGACTTCACTGGACTCGCCGGTGAGGAATTGGCCTTCTACGAAAGGCAGCGGGGAATGGTCTCGTTCGCTGTTGCACAGGCGCGAACCGCAGACATTATAGACGTTCTGGCGGAGAACGCACAAAACATCGCCATGTCCGCAATCATGTTGGGGTTCAGCATGGTTCCAGGTGTCGGTGAAGGGATGGATGTCTACACTGTGGGGGATTCCAAAGCCTCGTGGTGGGTTCGTGGATTTGCTGGCGGCAGCATCGTGCTAAGCTTTTTGACTGGCGGCCTTTCACCAAATGGCGGAGTGTTGCTGCGGGGAGGTGATGATTTCTTTGATGCTGGTCGGCACGGGATATCCAGCCTTGAAACCGCTGACTACCTACGACTCGTTGCTGGGCAAACGCGTGCGGCGGATGATGTATTCGCCCAGGCTAAAGTAATTGAACATTTGAGAAGACTCTACCCAAATAGACAGTTCCACGTTCTCGTGTTACCGTCCCTGCCCGTGTCCGGAACTCTAACACGAACAGGAATAACGACAGTTGACGAGTTGGGGAAAGTATGGATCCATTTGAACGGCAAGTTGCCATTAGATCGGCTGCTGTTGGCTGCAGAGCATGAAGCCATCCACGTGTTTCAGGCCCTGAAGGCCCCGTTCTGGTTCAATGCGGTTCGGACAAAGTGGCAACAGTGGATCCCCGGCACGAGCTACAAACACTATCTTTTTGAATGGGAAGCGTACGGGATCAATCATGCGGGATTGGGCCGATTCAGAAAAGTGGCTGTCGCGATTTGGCATGAGGGAAGGATTAGCTTGTTCACAGATATGTTCTATGTGGGAAGTGCGATTTGGATATTGTGGCCGTCCAGCAAGGAGTAATTCAGCGACAAAGCGGTCGTTCAGATTGTGGGGATCATGATGGACATTTTGCGGCAGGTCTTCTTCACTGTTTGGTTCGGTTTGATCGCGTGGATCGCTATCTATACCGCTTGGAGCAGTCGCCGGAACTGGCGACGTCATCTATCGAAGCTTGCTGCGGAAGGGCGACTTCTGAATGTGGATGCACTTTCACTGTACTCGGGGGGCGTTTTTATGGTGCAACGGTGGCAGGGGTTTCCTGGCTGGATCGAAGTGCGCTTCACGCCTGTGGAGTTCTTCAAATCCGGTAGAACGATGGAGATGCTCTACGGTGGAGAATTGTCGCCGCTGCTTTTTGAAGACCCGGATCGTTCGCACACAATCATGGGCCTTCCCCGTTGGTGTCGCGTCGCGAGCCTGAAGAAAAAGTTAATGAATGCAAATCCGAAAGCTGTTTTTTCTGTTTTTCCAGAGTTCATATGAGGCACTGAGCTGCGAAAAGGAGTCAGATCTCGAATAGCAGAAAGCATCAAACGGGTCAGGCCTCTTTGATATGCCTTTGCCTTTTGTAACAGTTTAGTCCCTCGGCCGTAGGTCATGTCCCGTCGCGCGAGGTTAAGCATTGGGGGAGGGTTCCGGTGACGACGGCAAACTTTCTTCTTGCGGTCGTCGTTGTTGGCAGGGGCGTGACGATGGAATCGCGCAGCAGCGAACCGGCGCGAAGCAC
>JANPHT010000099.1:0-6900 GCA_031424595.1 Planctomycetota bacterium | reverse complement strand
TGTTTCAAAAGAAGAATTGGCTGGGATCGTTCGCCGTTCCGTGGGGCGTCATCAACGATCGCTCTATGCTGGGTACTTTAAGTGATCGCGACTTTCGCTGCGGGTTCTCCGAAGCGGTCAAAGTCTCTTTGCTGAAGGATCCCTCGTTCTTCAATCGTATTGTCGACAATGCCAGTGAAATCTCCCACCGTGGCGACGCCTGCTGGTCGGTGATCGAAGACTCGGCAAACTGGCATCTGCGTCATATTACCGCCGGGGGCGATCCCTTTGAGATGCTGGAAGCGCGGCCGTTGGATTTCGGACACTGGTCAGCCCACAAACTGGAGGCGATGAGCCAGTTTGATCTTCGGCACGGCGAGGCTGTCGCCATTGGCGTGGCAGTCGACACAGTCTATTCCAGCCTGGTGCACGGCTTGCCGTCCGAAGATGTCGATCGCGTGCTGCTGGCTTTGGAACGTCTGAGCCTGCTGATTGACCATCCTGCACTTCAGCGGACGGAGGAATTATTCACAGGACTGGAGGAGTTTCGGCAGCACCTTGGAGGGCGGTTGACGGTCACGATGCTCGAGGGAATCGGCAAGCCAATCGATGTCCATGAGATCGATCGCGGCCGGATGGTAGAAGCGATTCATTATGTTTTGCGATGTGTTGCCGTCGCAGCGGAACGGCGTTCATCGCAGCCTGTTCGCTCCTGAACTGACGCCATTTGACACTTCAGAATCCTGCAAATCTGCTCATTTTCTGCTGTCACAGGGTGTAGTCCATGCTGCAAAGCGATTTTACTGCGTTACAGGCGACGCTGGCTGCACGGATCAGTCTTTGGAATTACGATCCTATCAAGGGTGGATTCCATTAAGAAACCCTGCTATCCTCCCGCCCTTCATCGGCGGAGTTTTTGCGTGCCAAGTGCTTTGGAACGCCAGTCTGCCGTGTTTCCAGATTCTCATCGGGCTTGTTCAATTCGCGTATTTGGACGCGAGGCCTGCCCAAAAAATTCGCGTGTTTGGTAGGAAAAATGGCTAAGAGTCGTCTCTCAATGCGTCGCGAGGTGGAAGCTGCGGAAGCCGCAGAAGCCGAAACCACCGTGAAGAAAAAAGCATCTCGCAAGACTTCGGAAGAAAAAGGCGAGGGCACTCCGAAAAAACGCGCCAGCAAGGCGGATAAAGACGGGGCTCCGAAAAAGAAGAAAGCCGCAAAGCCGCGCACTCGGCGTGCGAAAGAGGCAATGCAGCGCCGTCGCTTGGTATGGGTTGTTTACAGCAGCACCATGCGAGAAGAAGGCCGGTTCCTGTTTCATGAAAAAGACAAGGCCGACGAATTACTCGCAACACTGCTTGGACGTGGCAAGCGCCGTTACTTCATGCAGCCAGTTAAAGAAACCCTGAACCCCGATGGCACGCCAATGGCTCAGGTGGCTGTGGTGGCTGCGGACGAGGACGTTGAGGAAGAAGTCAAGGTCGATCCCGAAGCTGAGGTGGCCGAAGAAATCGACCTTGATGCTGAGCTTGAGATCGAAGATGAAGCAGAAGAAGCCGAGGTTGAAGGCGATGGTGAAGAAGCTGCACCTGAAATCTAACGATCCGCTCGTGCAGAATTAGGAACTCCGGGCCGGAACAGCAATGCTGCTCCGGCCTTTCTTGTTGGTGCCAATCTCTCGTTTCTCCCTGAGCGAAGCTGTGAACAGCTCAGGGCTTCGATCGACCCTGTTCACTGCCAGATCGTTTTTCCTCCTAATTCAAAGGCCATCAGTGTTCGCGGTTCGACCACGACTGCTTGTCTCAGTTCGTAATGCCGACGAAGCAAGGTCCGCATTGCTTGGCGGCGCAGATATTATCGATGTCAAAGAGCCGCTTAACGGTTCCCTCGGACGAGCCTCTGCAGCGGTGACTCAGCAAATCGCGAAGACTCTGGACCGCCCCAATGTCAACACTCCATGTTCAAGTAAAGCCGGCGGCAATCGCGGAGACTCCGCGACAATCCGAACCGCAGAACTCAGTCTGGCGATGGGAGAAGTCACGGAATGGCTTGCTGACCGAGGCGGGCTGATGCTCGAAACGCAGATATTGCTGGACCTCGCTGCTCCACAGTTTTTGAAGCTGGGGCTTGCCGAACTTTCTTCGATGAACCATTGCCGAAGCTGGCAGCAATCGTGGCTCGAAGTAAGAGGCCGACTGCACGGCAATCACGCCTGGGTTGCGGTTGCTTACGCTGACAGCGAAAGGGCTGGTGCCCCTTCGATTGAACAAGTTTGTTCGGCAGCAATCGATACTCACTGCAGCATCCTGCTGATAGATACTTTTGTGAAGGACGATTCCACACTGCTGGACTGGGTTGATTGTGCTCGACTGCAATCGCTTCGCACAACCACCCTCAACGCTAACCTGCAATTGGCACTTGCGGGCCGAGTGTCAGCGGAGCAACTTTCTACACTGCTTCCACTCGCCCCGGACATTGTGGCCGTTCGAGGTGCTGTCTGTGCCAACGGAGTCAGGACGTCGATGGTCGACGAGTTGCTGGTGCGGAAATTCGTCGCCTCAATGCAGCCGTTATAATCGAGAAAGCTCTGCTCCTGAACTCAATGCCGCTGCGGAGTGCCCTGGATCTCACGAGCCCGGGCCATCGCTTCCTCAGCTTCGAAGATCTTTCCGCACCTTTGATAGATCACGGACAACTGTGTGAAAGAGAACGCATCGGTCGGCTCTAATTCCGCCACCTTCTTTGCGTGGTGAATGGCTTCTTCGATGCGCCCCAGTTTTTGCTGATGCACGCCTAGAGCCATATGCGTTTGCACGTGATTTGGGTCAACGTTCAGGATATTCTTTAAGGCCTCGACGCACCCCTCAAGATTTCCATCACCTTTCAGCTTCATTGCGGCGTCGTACAATTTTCCCGGGGTATTATCTGACATATCTAAACTCATTTGGTTGAGGGAGATTCAGTGGGTACTGACACGTATGTTAGACCAGCCTGCCTGTGACTCAACCGATCGAAAGAAGAAACACGGTGCAAAAGTTGAGTCGGCTCGGAAAGACGTCTGGAAACCGTTCAGTCCAGATCGCCGGTACTGGGAACTTTGACGCAGATTTTCCATCAAGAAGCTGCTAAAGCAGGCGAGAAACCTGCCTCGCCTCCCGCCGTCTATGCTCTGGCGGACAATCAGTTGGGAATCGAGTACCGTTTCCGAATACCAATTCCTGCATTTAGAAAAGGTCACTTCCGTTCGCTGAACTACCTCGGTTCCGCGTGAAAGATCGAACGATGCGATTGTATTAGCCGCGTCCTGCTGGAGTTGACCACGTGAGGCTGTCACTCAGAATTCGTCGGAACTGACTCGTTGAAAGGCAGGAAACGACGTACCGTGTATGCAGTGCTCGCCAAACCCCACACGGAACACCCCATGAAGCTTCGCCCCTCTGTGATTGAATCTGCTGCGATTTGCGGATTCTTTGCGCTGGGACTGTTACTTCGAGTGTGGCATCCTGAACGTGAAGCCGTTGAACACTTTGACGAAGGTGTGTACTCGTCGGTAATCTGGCACGACGGATTAAGAGGAACTCCCTATCCGGCTCGAGAGTTCTACGCACCACCTTTGCTTCCCACGGCCATCGAGATTTGCAGCCTGCTGCCTGGCATTGGTGATTATGCGCCGTTTGCGCCAGCGGCGTTGAGCGGACTCCTGACCATCGTCGCCATGTGGTTGCTGGCCCGAGCCTGGTTCGGGAAGGCTGCAGGGATTTTTGTCGCCGCCATCGTCGCGTTGAGCGATTTTCACGTCATCTACTCGCGAATGGCAATGACGGACGTTCCATGCCTGCTTTGGATCATTGCGTCAGTCTACTTTGGCACACTCGCCATCCAGACACACAAATTCCGATGGGCCGCTGTCTCTGGACTCTTCTGCGGCCTTGCCTGGTGGACCAAATACACTGGGTGGCTGCCGTTGGCAATCCTGACCAGCGGCACCATCACATGGTGGATCTGGGTGGGAAGAAAGCAGGTGGGAATCATTCGTGTGATGCTTCTTCTGGGCACTGTAGCCGCTACGGCAGGCCTGGTCTTCTTACCGTGGTGGTGGCATTTGCAGCCTTTCGGCGGTTATGCAGCGGTTTCAGCCAACCACGTTTCGTATCTGGGCGGTTTTGCTTCGTGGAGAGACAACCTGGCTTCTCAGTTGAGCTTTCAGTTTTGGCTTGATGGTTCTTCCGGAGCGTTTTCCCTCGGTCTTGGTATGGCAGCGGCTGCGATCTATCGTTGGAACGCGGCAGGGTGTTCCACGTGGAACAGAGGCATCGAGACTGCAGATTTGCGAGGGTTGACTAAGTCGATGGGTTCGATGTTTTCGCGAGCCAGGATTCTGGTACGCTTCCTGGTGGCTTCGTTGGCCCTCTCAGCGATTGCACTCCGTATCTGGACACCACTCCTTTTGTCTTGCCTGGCCCTGGGTGGATTTGGCGGCATGTTTCTTTGGCCCGTTGTGCGTCGACTTTGGCTCAGAACGGTAGCCAATGATTTGACGCCAACCAGTGAAGGGTCTCTGCCACTGAGCCCCACAGATCTACAATCTTCAGCGAGCATCGATCCCGCACTGGGGCTGTGTACGACATTGACGTGGTTCACAGGGATGCTGCTGGTCACACCGTTCTATTATCCTTATTCAAGACTATTCCTGCCCCTGCTTGCATCAATTTGGCTGGCCGCCGCTGCCGGGGTGAGTTGGTGGCTTGAGTCGAATATCAGTATGGCTCGTCGGATTGCCGGAACGGGCGAAAAAACACCTCCCAGGACCTGGTCAGAGCGATTTGTCGGTGGGATGCTTTTTGTCGCGGTCGCCTCCTCCGTTTTTGCGTTCAATGAAGATGGCGAATTGGCTTTCATCAGCTATTCCGAGCTATTTCAGACTTCGCTTGGACAAGATCGAACTTCGGTGGTGAATGCGGCCTTAGAGCTGTCCGACGAATGCGTTCGATATGCCAGGGGCGACATTCCTGTCCCGAATGAAAACTCCATCCCGACAAATGCGACGATTCGCCCGACGGTTGAACCAGCGAGCAATGAGTCGCTACCACATCGATTGCACTTCACCGCAGACGAACGTCGCAAGGAGCGACTCATTGTGTACGTCTTCGGCGAACCTGCCTTGTGTTTCCATTTGGCGAACGCCGGCATTTCTGCGGTTCCTGTCAGTCATTTGAATTTGCAGAATCCGGACGAAACAACGCCGGATTTCCCTACGTTCGTGGTGATTGGGCCAAATGCGAAACGCACCGAGGGTTTTTGGGAAATGTGGCTGCGACGCGATGGCGCGTTTGAACCTGTGGCGGAGGTGTTTTACCGCCCCAGCGACGTGACCTTATTGGATCTTTTTTCTCCAAAATGGCTTTCTCAGCACGAAGAGGCGGCTATTCAAAAGTTCGAGTTACATCGCGTGCGATTACAGGCGGCCGAGAATTAAGCCAAAAAGGGCGGCCTTTTGGCCTCATTTGGAGGCTGACGTGGGATCTGACTGCCCGGATTCCGCACGATTGGCGGCTCAAAACTCGCAATCAGGCCGAAACGTTGGAACCCGAAAATCCATCCTTCCTACTCAGTCGGGACTACAATTTCTGGGAGATTTCATTCCCTTGGGTAAGTCTGCATGGTCTATTTCAGATGGCTTTGACTTGACGCTGCCGTCGGTGGCAGGGTAAACCTCAAGGCATCGGGGGTTGCCCGATCTGAAAAATGATAATCGAAGTGTCCCATGTTTGGCTTGAAGTCTGAGTCCCCAGCCTTCGAGATTCCTTCCTCAACTTCTTCTGATGTCTGCCAACAGTGGTTGGGCTCAGCCCTGAGCCTTCAAGAACCATCCCTCCTTCTGGCAGCCTGACGAAGACCAACGGAGAAGCCGCGATGACCGCGAGACTCCGATCTTATGTGTTTGCAGCGTTCCATGTGGAACGTCGGAACTTCATCCGACTTCTTGTGGTATGGCTTTTTTGGCCAATGGCCTTGCCGGCCACGGAACCGCTTCGAGATCTCATCAATCGCGAACTTGCACCGCCAACTGGTGCGACCTGGCCAAAAGCGAATGATGCCGAGTTTCTGCGACGTGTCTCGCTTGATCTGAATGGGATGCCTCCCAGTGCTGACGAAGCGCGAGCCTTCCTGATCGATACGGATCCGGCAAAGCGAGAAAAGCTGGTCGACCGACTCATTGGCTCGCCGTTGTATTCGCGGCACTTTTCTACGACCATCGATATCATGCTGATGGAACGTCGCCCGAACACTCATGTTACTCAGGACGAATGGCAGTCCTGGTTGCTGAAGTCAGTTCGCGAGAATAAGCCGTGGAATATCCTGGTTCGAGAAATACTGACCGCTGACGGCGCCGCCCCTGAGTCGCGTGCCCCTGCACGGTTCTATCTCGATCGAAACTCTGAACCGCATGTCATTACGCGAGACCTCGGCCGCATTTTTTTCGGACGCGATATGCAGTGCAATCAATGCCACGACTCACCATTGGTAGCCGACTACTTGCAACGCGATTATCACGGACTCCTCGCCATTGCCTCAACTGGCTATGCCGTCACAAAAAAAATCGCTGAGAAGGATGTAACGGTCCTGGCCGAACGGTCTCCTTCGGACCTTACTTTCGAGTCAGTGTTCGACAAGGGCAATGCACATCGAACCGTTGCGAGATTACCCGGAAGCCCATCACTGGTCGAGCCGCTCATTTATCCAGGTGAGGACTACTCGGTCGCACCTGCTGACGGAGTGCGTGCGGTTCCAATATTCAGCCGCCGAACCATGATGGCTGAACTTTCCACGAACGGCTCGAACCGTGCCTTCAACGAGAATATCGTCAATCGCTTGTGGGCGATGATGCTCGGGCGAGGGCTCGTTCATCCGCTGGACATGATG
>JANPHT010000098.1:0-4424 GCA_031424595.1 Planctomycetota bacterium | reverse complement strand
CGCCGTCAGAAAAATTCTCCGGCAACGAATTAACAAGCCTGCCAAAACATAAAAAGTGCCATTATGGCCACTTTTAAAGTTTTTTCCACAGAATTAGATAATGCCACAATGGCATGTTCGGTCTGGGTTTCAGGTAATCCGGCGCAACATTTGAGTCGGCACGGAATCAACTTAAAACCATACTGAAAAGGCACTTATGGCGTTATGAAATAAGTAATCGGTGTTCATTGGCACGGTCCTTGCAAATCAAGATTTCGGCCCTGCAAGAAAAATCAGAGCGTCAACGGGACGCAAGCCTTGCGGGAAGTGATTTGATCTAAAAGGACACTGCCATGCACTGGAACACCTCCCTTCTTCCTGCCGGAAACCCATTTGTTGCGCTCCGAAAGGACTTTGAACGACAACTTGGATTGGAAACTTCCCCGGCGTTTGCAGCCATGACGATCGTTGAACACAACGATCGCTGGATTGTCTCAGTTGATGTACCCGGTCTTACAGAACAAGATATCCAGGTCACATTTGATGACGGTACTCTGGTGATTGAAGGCGAACGAAAGCATCAGCCCGGAGTAGGCTCGAAGGAACTCTTCAGCGATCGTTCTTTCAGCAAATTTCGGCGCGCTCTTAAAGTTCGTGAGGCCATCAGCTCGGACTCAATTGATGCCGACCTGACAGCTGGCGTGCTCACACTGACACTGCATCGAAAGCCGGATCCGGTGCCAGCAAAGATCAGCATCCGCACAAAATAAATCTCGCAGGAGCGACCTCACGGATCGACAAGACTCCGTTGAGCAATTTTGTGCACAAGTCCCCGTGTTAACATCGTAGAAGCATTGCACGAAAACGTGCCACTACAACTTCTTCATTTCAAATCAAGGAGTCATTGCCATGAGATGTAATTCCAATCGCTGCCGCACATCCGTGTTTGAGGCAATTGAACAAGGATTTCATGACCTTGGGAAGGGCGCCGAAGCAAACGACGGAATGACTGCAGATAATCCTCGCCTGACAGTTTTGGAGTTTGATAATCGTTACGTTGTCGAACTTGATCTTCCCGGCGTTTCGAGTAAGGACATCAGCCTCCATGTCGACGAGAATATTCTCAGTGTGAGCGCAAGGCGTTCGTCAGTCGTCGCGAGTGATCATGTGAGAATATTATTTAATGAACGGCCTGCAGCAGAGTTCGCGAGAAAGATTCAACTGGCTCGCGCTATTGAGCAATCTGCAATTGATGCGGAGTTGAATAATGGCGTACTCGTAGTAACTCTGCCAAAGCGATCTGAAGTTCTTCCGAAAAAGATCACGATTAAAAGTGGAATGTCGCAATCAGCAGGTGAGAATTCCTGAAGTTCACCACTTCAGCTTACAACTGAACTAATTCGAGACCGCCCGCCTTAACAGGTTGGCGGTCATCTTTTGCACGCGTTCATCCGGGCCGTGAGGCCGGCTGTGGTGGGACCACGGTAACGTATGTCCCGGAGGGTCTCCCAGAGCCTGCGCCCACCAAATTGTGGCTGCATTGAAAACAAAATTCTTCTTCGGCCCCGGATAGATTGTCGCTGTCCATTGTTGTGGGTTAACACCTCCCTGCCACGCCGTGCCTGACGCTACGATTTCCAAACCGGGAATATCAGCTGGCTGGCCGTGGTACTCCCAGCCAATGAGTCCCGGAATGAATTCCCCGTTCTGTACTCCCGTCCCTTCAAACATCCAGTGATCGGCTTTGGACACAAGCCAGTCGCCGCCACCGTTGACAGGCTCAACATTCCTCGCCCCCATTAACAGTCCTTCATCCGGACCACGGTGCGGGAACGGGCCGTTTTCTTTTTCTCGCTGCTTTGCATAATCATTGTCAGCACCATAGGGACCACCTCGGAAAAAGATGCGATGGGGATTTCCGGAGGAACTGGCTCTTAGCGGTGAAACCCAGCAAACACTGTTACCCGAAAGAAACAACAGATCGACGCCTGCGTCACGCATCTTACTGACGCTCTCGAACTGACGAATATCCCAGTATTCATCATGGCCGATGCTTATAAACGTTTTACACTTCATGCCGCGTTCTGGCGTCGTCATGTCGCTGTTGGAACAATACGCCACATCATATCCCTGTTGCTCGAGCCAATACGTCATTGGAAATTCATAGGGAATGAACTCTCCAGAGCCGACCGTGAGAGGGTCGTTCACAACGGAAGTATACTGCGATTCCCGACCATACGGCCGATCAAAGCTGACATCAGCCCATGGACCCTGGCCGCCCTTGGGATGCGTGTAGACAGAATAGTGAGTTGGCCATACGTTGTACGCCTGCCACGTGTTGTCAGAACACTGAAACAAGATATCCGCCGGGCGCTGGTCTCGCACAATGAAAATAACATAGCTCTGCCAATATGGCTCGTTGCCTTCCGGGATGGTTGTCATCCGTCCCAGATAGACTCCGCTGATCCAGTCAGTCGGAATGGTCAGTGAAAGCGAGGGCTTCCAGTGACATTCCTGCAGATCTTTTTCACCAATCGCAGGATCCGGCTGAGTTTCTCCTTCGACACGAGCGATCGTCTTCATCAGTCTTGCACCCCGACCTCCATAGTAACCTGTTCGAAAGAACTCCAATTTGAAGTCTCTCGCGGGTTTCGATGAAACCATAATGTCCAGGGAATCCCCCGGCTGCACACTTTGCTTCGAGCAGTAGCCCTCAATGTTCATGGAGCGGCAACCTGCGGCGTCAACTTTGACGCGAGTCAGCTGCCAATCGATTGCTCCCGGGAGTTTGTTTTCCTTCTGAATCGGGTTTTCAGCCACCGCCGTTGCGCTGGAAATGAAAATCAGAATGAATGCTGCACGCAGGTAAGCGACGGAAAGTCCAGAGCTGAGGCACAGAAGGTTGTCGGCATTGGCAGGCATGAGGCCGTTTCCTTTCAAGGCGAGTGAACAGAATGTGGCGGGAGACTTGACGATATGACGCAGCGTGCCGGATGATAACGTTCCTTATCGCAAAACTCCCGGCTCAGGATATTCACGGCCACTTTTCCAAAGGATTCTACCGTGCTTTTGTTTGATGCGCATCTGGACCTGGCACTCAATGGCGTTGACTGGAATCGTGACATGCGATGTTCCATCGACGATCTTCGTGCTCAGGAACGCACGCTGGGAATGACCGACGCCGGTCGTTGCGGCAGTACTCTCAGCCTTCCCGAACTCCGCGCGGCAGAAATTGGAGTCTGCTTGTCCACACTCCTGGCTCGACAGGAAAAAGAGATCAATCATTCGTTCGGATGGACTTCGCCTCAGACTTGTTACGCGATGGCCCACGCACATCTGGCCTGGCATCGCGCAATGGAGCGAGCTGGGTTTATGAGATCTATCAAGACGAAAAGCGATCTTGCTCAGCACCTTGAAGACTATCACAAGCATCCGGTAACGGCCCCGCTGGGATTTATTCAGACAATGGAGGGTGCCGACCCGGTGCTTGTGCCGGATACCATCGAAGAGTTCTATGAACATGGGCTGAGAGCCATCGGGCTGACTCATTATGGAGCAAATCGCTACGGCGGTGGCACTTCGTGCGAAGTCGGGCTGGCTGTTGATGCAATCCCGCTGTTGAAACGCATCGGCGAGCTTGGCATGACCGTTGATGTAACGCATCTCTCGGACGTCGCCTTCTGGCAGCTGCTGGAATATTTCGACGGCCGCATTCATGCCAGCCACCAGAATTCTCGCCGCCTGGCTCCCTGGCAGCGGCAGTTTTCTGATGACCAGTACAGAGCGGTCATTGAACGCGATGGAGTCATTGGAATCGCATTTGACGTTATCATGCTTCAGCCGGGCTATGTGCGGCGTGTCAGTGAGTCCACGGTCACCATGGAGCGTGCGGTGGATAATATTGACATCATTTGCCAGCTCGCCGGGAATGCTCGCAACGTAGGGATCGGGAGCGACCTTGATGGCGGATACGGCGTTGAGCAAACTCCTGCCGACTTTGACAGAATTCGTGATCTTCAGCGATTGACGGAGTTGATGTCAAATCGTGGCTATTCAGATGCAGACATTGCCGGCATTATGCACGGTAACTGGCTGCGATTTTTCGGTGAAGTCCTGCCAGATTAGTTGTTGGGCGAATTGAAAAGATTCTCGAGCACACAGACCCGGCAGCGAACTTTCCAGACCGCGTAATTTTCCGTTGCAGCAATACTCCAACAATAAATAACGTCGCGCCGCCTGTTTGCTTCAGTGGGCCACTTCAGGAAGTTCAGATGTCGAGTTTCAGTTCCATCTCTGCGATTGAATTTGCTTCGAAAAAGCTGGACTTACCGGAAGCCGGCCGATGGCATGAATTGCACGATGGACAAACCGTGCTGATGTCTGCCCCGGATGATATGCATGGGACAATTGTACTGAACCTGACTCGCGCATTGGCAAAGTGGTTT
>JANPHT010000097.1:0-2262 GCA_031424595.1 Planctomycetota bacterium | reverse complement strand
TCCACGCGCTCGCAATGCCAGTCACAACCACGGGAATCCATGCGGCCAGATCTGCGGCAATCAGGCCCGTTCCGCCAATTGCGAAGCTGGCTTCCGCGACGCCATAAAAGACTCCCAGAACTCCCGCACACACGGCCATGTTTGTAATCAGACTGTGTGATTCCCTTCTCAATACCAGTGGCAGAGCAATCACGATATTGATCAAACACAGAATCGGTCGCGTCAGTCGGCAGTGAAGAGCAATACTCTGACGTCGCACGGGAATCGGCCCGGTGGATGGATTCTGCAATCTCTGTATCAACTGCCACGACGAAAGAAACTGCACATTGCGGCCGCGGTTGTATAGCTGGTCGAAGCTGACGTCGGAAACAATAAACCAGTCTTTTCCATTCGATCCCGGGATCACTCGCTGTTTCCCTTCCTCGGTCAGAAACTCATCGTCCAGGACGCTGATCAGATTCTGAAGCAGCCAGCCGGAAGGACGCTTATCCGTGGCATTGATGAATCTGGCCTTTTCGGCCTTCAGGACAGTAAAATGAGTTGCCAGTTGAGGTACGGGAAGGGCAAAACTCGCACCAACCAATGTCTGATCCTCAATCAGGACTTGCTCACCGTCAATGTGCATGAGATGGTTAGAATGATCATAAACAGCTTCCACTGTCTGCACCTGAGCCACATTGCTGCCTCGCGGCGTCTGCAATGCAACGGCAATATTGGGGATGATCAGTTCCTGATTCACGATCAGAGCGCCGTTGAGTATGACGGCCGCGATGAGCAGGGGCTTCAAGAGTCGAAATGCGGGAATGCCAGCCGCCAGAATCGGAAACGTTTCGGAATTCTTTCTCAACAATCCCAGGACTGTGATCACAGAGATCACGATCAGAATCGGTCCGGCCATTTCAAAGAACTGAAACGCTCGATAGGAATAGTAGAGCGTGATTTGAGTCGACAAATGGACGTTGGACGTCGTACTTTCCTGGAAGTCATCGATATTGGTGAAAAGATCGATCACGATATACAACCCGTACGCTGACACAAACAGCACGACAAAGGTGTGCAGCAGTCGGCCGAGCAGATACCTGTCAAACGTAGTAAACATGAAACGTATTGGGCCGGCTAGAAATCAGAAGCGACGCGAATCAATGATTCCGCTGGTTTTCAGGGGAATTACAGTTCAGGCGGCGCTGTCAGGTCAATACGGGTTCTGCAGCCGTCAAATACCTTTGAATTCCGCACATTCGTTGGCAGGACATTGAAAAGGCGGTGTTGGAAATGATTGATTGGGGTATCTGATGGGTATCGGAAATGCAATCCGTTCGGTCGATGGCCTCCAGACGAATCCGATTCGAGCCGTTGCGTTCGACGCTGTCGGGACGCTGATTTACGCGATGCCGTCCGTTTCCGATATCTACTGCCGTCTTCTGCGACAACTGAGTGGTCAGGCAGTCGATGCCGAAAGAGTCCGCAGTGTACTCAGTCAACGATTTTCGGAACGGTCCATGGACGTGGACCTGCGGACAAACGAAGCTTGTGAGCGTAAGTTCTGGTTTGAGCTGGTTGCGGAACTGGTCCCTGAGCGGAATCGTCAGCCTGCCTGCTTTGATGCTCTTTACCGGCACTTTGCGGAGTCGGCTCACTGGCGTTGCTATGACGACGTTGAAGCTTGCTTTGCCAGTCTGCGAGCACAGAATCTTCAGATTGTGATGGCCTCAAATTTCGATGAACGTCTTCACACAGTCTGCGCGGGGCTGCATGAGCTGAAGAGTGTTTCAAACTGTATCGTGTCGTCGGAAGTTGGCTGGCGAAAACCAGCGCTGCAGTTTTTTGACATTGTCTGTCAGCGAACTCAGTGTGCTCCTGAGGAAATCTTATTTGTCGGCGACGATCCTCTCAACGATATTCAGGGAGCCATTGCGGCAGGAATGTCAGCCGCCTGGATCGATCGCCGCGGCGGCCCTTTGGGTGCTGTCGACGCGACAGTTCCTCCTCCCGTTTCCGCAGTTGTTCTGCGAGTTGACTCATTGCAATCACTGGCTCATTGGCTGACTTGACACTCAGGCGTTTGCGGCTGAACAATTCCATTCCCCGGCGGCAACGGTTTCTTGTGTCGAACTTCGTTCACACACTTCTACTACACTGAGCACAACTTGAACAATGCGGAAAAAACACGTCAGCCGCTGGTGATAATTCAGCGAAACCCCATGTCCGGGTCAGGGCGTGGACGCGGTGAGCTGAAAAAACTGATTGTTCATTTGAGATATC
>JANPHT010000096.1:0-4564 GCA_031424595.1 Planctomycetota bacterium | reverse complement strand
TTTGGGCCAATGATGCTCAAAGCCGTTCGTCAGAAGTACGTGGAAGCTGGCTGGGTTCGAGATACCTGCAACAAGGGCGTTAAGCGAATCCGGACGATCTTCAAATGGGGTGTCGAGAACGAAATGGTTGCGCCTACAACGCTGCAGGGACTGCAGGCCGTGGCACCATTGCTCGCTGGTCGCACTGTGGCCAAAGATAACCCAGGTCGACTTCCGGCGACTGATGAGCAGATCAAAGCCGTCAAACCTCACGTCAGCCAATTGGTGAAGGATCTAATTGACGTTCAGAGGTTTACAGGGGCAAGGGCTGGTGAGCTGCTCCTGCTGACTCCGGAGAAATTGGACGCTACTGGCAAAGTCTGGCTGTTCCATGTGGACGGACACAAAACAGAACACCATGGTCACCCTCGAGTCATTGCGATCGGGGCCAATGCTCAATCCGTCCTGAAACGCCGGATGAAGAAGATGAAGGCGACCGACCGTATCTTCAGGATTCGTCGCGACAGCTATACGCTCGCAGTCAGACGGGCATGTGTGAAGGCAAAGATCAAACCCTGGACGCCTCACCAGTTGCGTCATGCAATGGGAAATCAGGTCCGTGAGAGATTCGGGCTCGAACATGTACAGGCGACGCTGGGACATGCAGACTTCGCAATGTCAGAAGTTTACGCCCGAGCATCGCTTCAGAAAGCAATCGAAGTTGCATCGGCAGTTGGCTGAATGGTTACACTGTGGACAACGCGGGATAGTCCGGCCAGACGACAAGCGAGAACTCTGAACTCGTTTCCCGCGTTCTTCTTCCTTCAGACGATCAACTATCAGAGGTTGATAAGAAATGACGAACGACAATCTATACACACCTTACCGCGGCCCTCAGTGGGAAATCGGAAAACTGAGCATTGGATTTCACTCCCACGAAGACATTTTGGCTCTGGCTGAATCATTTATTGAGACGGAGTCATTTTTGAATGCGGTTGGTTATATCTTGAAGAGAGTCGATGTTGTTTTTGGACTTCGGCCAGTAAGTGCTGAGGCGCTTCAAGCGTTTCTTGACCCACCTCCGCCGGCGGACCACGTTTCTACTATCACAAACAAACTGACAGCCGTGTATATGGCGTGGAAAATCGCCAGCGAGTTAAACCCTGCCGTCGCTGCATTCAAGGGGGATACGCTGGAAGACTTGAGGAACGAGATTCACCGAGTCAACCGAGACGCGATCGACGCAGTTCGCAATGGGACTGAGCTGCAAAAAGTTGCGGCCGCGTACAACAGTCGCAAAGATATCACCGCCGCGTTCTACAGGATGAATAGAGAGCTTGGTATCCATCAGGCCAAGTATGACTTCCTAAGGCGAGTCAGTGACCAGGGGGGCCTTCAACACGGCGGGACGGATTCGGAGCCGTCGGGAGAGGTCAATCCATTGAAGGAGCTGAATGCCGAAGCGGATCCAATGCCAGCAAGTTCATCGACTGACAACGGATCTTACCTTGGTTTGGTATTCCATCACGATTCAACTGTTTCGCGAATCGGCAGTGATTACAAACACATTCCGCCCATTCAATTGGCACCGCAACCCTTAAAACTTCTGAAGTTCATTCACGACGCAAAAGAACGCGGTCGCACTGTGAATGAACTTGTCCCGGCGATCGTCGCGAACAAGAGAATTCTGACGACAGAAAAGAGTCGTCTCAATCTGTCTGAGATCGACATCGACCTTGGCCCCACTGGCCAATATGTTGTTCGATGCACAAGACCAAACGCATTGTGACTGCAAGTCACTGAAATGGTGACCGTCAGTCACTGAGACGTTTTCGCCCAGCAAATAATCTCCCGTCCAAGCAGTTGACATCGCTTCAGCTTAATGGATTTCACGGGAGGTTATTTCATGTCCATCGACTTCGATTCAGAAAACATAATCACACTGGCTGAGGCGTGCCGACGCGTGCCGCCTGATGGCGTATCGACCGCGACCATGGCTCGTTGGATACAGCGAGGCGTCCGCGGCGCGCGGTTGGAGACGATCGTCATCGGAGGCCGACGGCTAACGTCCATCGAATCGTTGTCCCGTTTTTTCGCCGCACAAAACGCGGATGATGCTCCAGCGGCTCCAGTTATCACTCCAGCACAGCGACTTCGTCAGTCTGAGTCCGCTCGGACTGAGTTGGAAAAGATGGGTGTCGGCGGCAGAGTCCGTCGCACGACGAAGGATTTCTTCACGACGCCAGGAGTCGCGAAACAATGAGATTCACACCCGCACAAATCGCCACAATCAGTAGGCTGCGCGGCTCAAAGGTCCCGTGGCCAGTCATCATAAAAGGACTCAAGGCAACGATCGTGGAGTGTGGCACAGCAATTCGACTGCCAACCTACCTAACTCCAGAACGGCAAGCAATACCTTGGGATGCAGTACAGCAGCGGACAGTGCCTTTTGGGCAATAGAAAACCGACCAGTAAGAACTGATCGGTTCCCTTGATTTTCAATTCGCCTGCGAAGCGAATTAACATAATTACAACACGGGAATCATCCAGATGAAATCGCCTGCAATCAACGGCGCTCGGCGGAAGAAAAAACGAACGCGGCGACAACCTCGAAACTCCAAGCGGCCGGAAATCGAACTGACGCTGGATGAACAGTGCGTCAATGACAAAGTGATTGAGGCACTCGCCAAGCGTGGCGATATTTATGATCACAACGGACGTCTTGCGGTCATTGAGGATGAGTATGTTGACGGCGAAGGTTCACGCAAAACGATTCGCCATCTGGGTCTGGCCACACTCCGCGAAATCATTAGTGCAACTTGCCAATTCTTTGACCGGGGCAAAAAACAAGCGACAGGCGAAGACGTCCCGATCTATAAGCGGATACCAAAGTGGTGTTACGAAGCAGTTCTGGCTCGTGGCTCATGGCCAGGCATTCTGCCAATACGCGGAATCGTCAGCAGTCCTGTCTTGCGTGCGGATGGCAGTATCCTTCAGAAAGCTGGTTACGACAAAGACAGCGGTTTATACGTGGATCTCAGCGAGGAGTTCCCCACAATCACATCCGACCCAACTGCGGAGGAAGTTAAAGAAGCTGTGGCGTTGCTGTTGGAGCTGGTCAACGACTTTCCATTCGCAAACGATGCAGCGAGGTCTGGGTGGCTCGCGAGCGTCTTAACGCCACTTGCGAGGGAAGCGTATTACGGATGTACGGGACCGCTATTTCTGTTCGATGCAAACACGAGAGGTAGCGGCAAGGGATTATTGGCTGACGTGTCGAGTCTGATTGTCATGGGGCGTACTGCCACCCGGATGACGGCGCCGAAGGATGATGAGGAGTTCCGTAAACGGATCACTTCCATTGTGGAGGGGGCAGCGCGGATTGTCCTGATTGACAATCTCGCAGGGCGATTCGGCTGCGAATCTCTGGATGCGGCACTGACAGCGCAGTTTTGGGAGGATCGTCGCCTCGGACACAATGAGATGATTGAGAGGCCGCTACGCTTCGCGTGGTACGCCACTGGAAACAACGTCCTACTCGGTGCTGACACTGCGAGGCGTGTTTGCCATATCCGTCTGGTGTCTCCGCTGGAGAATCCTGAGGACCGTGAAGGATTCAAGTTCCCGGACATCCGTGGGCACATTCGCCGCAATCGTCCCATGCTGCTCACGGCTGCACTGACAATCCTGAGGGGATTCATTGCGGCCGGACGACCTGACCAGGGGCTAAAGCCCTGGGGCTCGTTTGAAGAGTGGTCCAGATTGGTCTGCGCTGCCATCGTTTGGGCAGGACTGCCTGATCCCGCTGGGACCAAAACGGAACTCAGGGCCACATCGGATTCAGAGGCCGGATCACTTCGCCAGATGCTGGTGGCGGTGTCCCACCTCGACCCCGATGGCCACGGTCTGCGGACAAGCGACATGTTGAAGATTGCGACTGGAAAGGATCAGTCATACGGCAGCAGCGATTCTGACTCACTGCGGGAGGGGATTGAGATGTTTTGCGAAACCAGCATCGACCGGGTGAATACTCGGCGGCTGGGTGTGAGGCTCAGCCACTTCAAAAATCGTGTCTGCGATCAAATGGCGTTCGAATGCTCCATTAAAGGGGGGACGAACTATTGGTATGTACAGTCGCATGGTGGATGTGGTGTATCTGGAGTATCTGATTCGGACAATCTCTACGCGGGAGGAACAACAGATGCTAAAGCTGCTGACGGCGAAAACACATCCACCACATCCACCACATCCACCACATCCACCACATCCACCACATCCACCACATCCACCAATCCGGATGTTGACTGGTTGGAAGGATCGCATCTTTGAAGCCCGCCGACCAATCACCCAAAGTATTCAACGAAAGTGTTTTGTTCGACGATGCCAAACCTCCATTCTTAGGCTGGCAACCCAAGTCGGCGACAGATAACGGCATGGTGTTCGCGGAACCTCGATGGATTGACGTCTGAACAACGCCTTCGACTGGAATTACGACGCTGATCTGGCAGCGGGCATATAGCTTTTTGACACTACGAAAACCTATTGGCAACAGCGACATTCTATGTTCGACCGCCGATACAGACCT
>JANPHT010000095.1:0-3919 GCA_031424595.1 Planctomycetota bacterium | reverse complement strand
TCAGACAAAGCCTCGCGACCCCGCCCTTGCGCTTCGCTAATCCTTCACCTCCATCAGGCTGGATAAGGGACTCAAACCCTCAAGCTGTTAAACATGCTCGGCACACATGCAAAGAGGCCGAGAGGGACACTCTCGGCGTTTTCGGTTAACTTGGCTGTCGGCGGAAGTTCGCTGACTTTGGTTTAGCTCCCCGGAAAGGACTCTCTGCGTAACCATGCTCGCCTTTTTCGGAGGGGAGCAATTGACGCAAAGTGTTATCGAATATCAGGTTCACGTTTTTCGATTCCCTCTCGGTGGTATCGAAGGAAAGGGTCGGTTCGCGAACTTCAGAGCACTTAGTTAAAAGCCGTCATCGAAACGGGGACCCGGTCGTCCCCGAACGCTGGATGACATCAGGGAGTTGGTGCTGAAATTGGCCCGCGAAAACAGCTGGGGCTACTCCAGAATTCTCGGCGAACTCAGGAAGCTCGGCATCAAGAGCGTCTCCCGGAAAACCATGAAAGTCACCTTGAAAGAAAATGGCATCGACCCCGGTCCCCGGCGTGGCAAAGGTCCATGCGACGAGTTTCTCAAAATCCATGCGGACACAATCTGGCAATGTGAATTCCTGTCGAAGCCAATTTGGGCCGCGAAAGGCCTGGTCGACGTGTACCTGCTTGTATTACTGCATCTCGGTACCCGCTGAGTCTGGATTTCGCCGAGTACCGTGCAACCGGATTGCGCATGGGTCAGCCTGCAGGCACGCAACTTCCTGATCGTCGCTTAGGACAGGGGTCTTGCTCCTGAATACGCGATGCGACACAACGACGCGAAGTTCCGCGGACAATTCGACGAAGTGTTCAGAACCAGCGGTGTGGAGATCAAGCGGACCATCGCGGTGAGGCTCCACGGCACAGGCCGCCATTTCCGGAGTCCATAGCGTTTCTGTGCGATTGACGATCAAGTTGACCGCTGATCTCCCACTTATCAGAGGCGGACCGGAGAGCACACGTAGACAAGGTTGTCCTGCGAAAACAGAGCGCAGTTTCCAGTTGGGCAGCAAAAACCATGGTCTCGGATTGCATCGCAAATCCATCCACGGCACACGCCGCGTGGCGCGACGACGAGTGAAAACCGAGCAGTCACTCAATCCAGCGGACCGGCACATCCATGAACGGTTCCCTTCTGGTAATATCTCGCCGTGTTCCAGAGCTCATAGGTCATCGGTGCAACCAGCCCCCTTCGTACCGGATAATATCGAGATTTCCTGAATCGGGCACAAGAAATGCAATCCCGGTTTCGCAGGTGGCTGGACTGTCGTGGAGTGAACACTGTCGGCGTTACCACCTGTTCGCGCTGACATGTACCGATAACACAAGGGCGTTACGATGATCAGCTCACTAATTGGTTGGGTGATTCTTGGACTGGTTGCCGGATTTCTCGCCCGGATGTTCCACCCGGGGAACGATAAAATGGGGATTGGCTCCACCATTGTTCTGGGAATCCTCGGCTCCCTCCTTGGGGGTGGAGTCGCTTATCTGTTGGAATTGGGGACCTCGCCATTCGAACCGGGCGGCTGGATTCTCGCCACCATTGGGGCATTTGTGCTCCTCATGTTCGGCTGGTTTGGCACTCGACGCCGAGCCGGTTAATTTACACCCGGGCTGGTCGCCGACACTGCTCAGTTGTGACTCGAACTGAGTCGCTCCCGCATGCAATCGTTGGCAGCCACCTCGTCACGCTTGAGGGCCGCCAGTTTGGTTGCCTGACCGCCATGTCGCTGAAGTTCTCCAGCATGTCATCTGGGCGCATCAGACGTCATATGGTGTTCTGCATGTCGGGACGATCGCCAAGACTGTCAACCAATGATGTGAGCATCTGGCGTGATGCCTGGAGAATGTCCCGCAGTTCTTCGATCGGCATTTCTCCAAGGTCGTTGCTCACGGCGTTGTCCCTGCAGCATCAATCCACGTTCTGGCAGATTCAACTTCCCGGTCGTTGAAGAATGTCGGAAAGACTCGGTATAGCTCGATCGCCTCGATGTGTTCCCTGCCTTGGGTTCCGTTGTGCTTGAAGATCACCGCATCCCCACGCCGGGCCGTCAGCCAGATTCGCCGAGGGTTCATCAGTGTGATACAGGCTTTAACCGCAGTGTTTGAAGTAGTTTCTGCATTCCATTTCGGTGAACTGGTCGAGGATACTTCCGCAACGTTCCCAGAGCTTGACGCCTGCTGTATGCCTGGTCATTCGTTGGGTCTCTCGCGGGCCGATTGCACCAAACGCCGCGGCCTGAAGCCCGACCGCCAGGAAAATCGAGATGACAAGCTCATCGTCGCCCGGTAGACTCAGCAGTCCGCTGAGTGACCTTGATTGATTCTACAGACTTGAACTCAATCCACGAGGCGGAAAAGTTCAACGCACGATCTATACGTCGGCTAATCGCCTGCCGCATAGATCGCAATTCGTTCGGCGGCGATTTCTTCGCGATGCTGGTCAACCGCTCACAACTCTGGTTCACCCGCACAAGCATCGCTGAATGATTAGGGGAGAATCCAGGGCCGACAACATTTTCAGAAAGAAGAGCTCTCATGCGTGTGTTGGTCACCGGCGGCACGGGCGTGATTGGTGCCGGTCTCATCCCGGAGTTGCTTGCAGGCGGGCACCGAATTCGACTGTTGGCTCGTGGCGCTGAGGAAGCGTCGCGCGAATGGCCAGCGGCCGTCGAATCGTTCCAGGCGGATGTCACGCACGGTGGCGAATTGCGCGGCGCTGCCGACGGGTGTGACGCTGTGGTGCATATCACGGGCATCGTCGCGGAAACTCCTCCCGAAATTACCTTCGAGCGCGTGAATGTCGGCGGCACCAGAAATCTCCTCAAGGAAGCGTCGCGTGCAGGCCAACCGAAGTTTGTCTTCATCTCTTCGCTAGCCGCGGAACGGGGCGCTTCGGCGTATCACAAGTCCAAACGCGATGCCGAGGCGCTCGTGCGCGAGTACGGCGGCCCCTGGGTCATCCTGCGCCCGGGCAATGTCTACGGGCCAGGCGACGAGGTAATATCCCAGCTGCTCAGAATGCAGCGAACGCTGCCCGCCATACCCATGATCGGTAGCGGCACCCATAATTTTCAACCGATTTGGTATATCGACCTCGGCAAAGCCATCAGGCGCGCGATCGATGTTAAGGTGGGCTGCGGCGTCTACGAGCTTGCCGGTGAAGAGATCACCAGTGCCGACGACCTCCTCGACCGTTTTGAGCGAGGGACGGGCCGTACTCCGTTGCGACTGCCTATCCCGGAGTTCCTCGCTTCTCTCACGACCCGTGTCGCGCAAGCGGCTGGGGTGCCGTTCCCCATTAACGTGTCTCAGTTTCAGATGATCGTTGAGCACAACGTCATTGAGCCTGCCGAGAACAACGCGCTCCGCCGCGTCTTTCAGGTTGAGGCCACGCCACTAACCAGCGGCTTGAAGATGCTCGCCGACGCGCAGCTCGAGCAGGAGCCGGCCGAAGGTGTCGGAGGAATCGAGCACAAACGCTTCTGCGCCGACATCACAGAGTCTCAGTTCTCCGCCGAGGAACTGATGGAGCACTTCCGGCAACGCTTCACTGAACTCCTGCCACTGGAGTTTGCCTCCGAGCCAGGGGTGCCGCAGGAAGTGGTTCAAGGTGCCACCCTGACGGCGACGTTGGCCCTGCGCGGGAACATTCAGATCCGGGTTGAAGAAGTGACGCCGTGCTCCTTGACCTTCGCGACACTGCGCGGCCATCCGCTTGCCGGTGTGGTGCACTTCGAAACGAGTGGACCGCGCCCGGGCGTCGTACAGTTTGCAGCATCGATTTTCGCCCGGGCGGCGACAGTGTTCGACTGGGTGGCGCTCAACATCGGGGGCAGCGTCGCACAGAACTGGACTTGGCGGACCGTCGTCGAGCGCGTGATCGAGAT
>JANPHT010000094.1:0-16088 GCA_031424595.1 Planctomycetota bacterium | reverse complement strand
AATCAACGTGCCCACGCCATCCCGTGGATCAGGACTGATCAGGAATGTGGCTCCCGCCAACAGAATCGGATTGGCATCTGCGCCCCGTTTTTCCCAGACGATCGAACCCAGCCGGTTATGGAAGTCCGATTCATCAGTGTTGCCCGGCTGATTGCTTCCCTGCGTACCAACGACAGCATTCAGATTAGCAGCGCTGACGATGATGGTCCGAGTGGCATCGTCATCGATCGCGAAGCCTGCCGGTGAGATCGTTTCCGTAATGATGTACGTTCCCAACAGCACGTTATTAATCCGCAGCACACCGTTCGCCAGGCCGTCCGCGTCATTCAGTCCACCATCAATCACCGTCAGAGTACCGACACCATCAAGTGGATCGGGGCTGACGACAAACGTGGCTCCGCCCAGCAGAATCGGATTGGCATCGGTAGCGCGTTTTTCCCATGCGATCGAACCTGTCAATAAACTATTGTGGAAGTCAGATTCGTCGGTGTCGCCGATGTCATCCACTCCTTGTACTCCGACCACCGGATGTAGATCGTCAGGGCTGACCGTGACCGAGCGCGTGGCGTCATCATCGATCGCGAAGCCTGCCGGTGCTACGGTTTCGGTGATTATGTAGGTACCAAGCATCGCGTTGCTGATGATGAGTACGCCATTGACCAGGCCGTCGGCATCGTTCAGGCCGCCGTCAACCACCGTGAGCGTCCCCACACCGGTTATTGGGTTGGGAGCGACAGAGAAAGTCGCTCCTCCGAGCAGCACCGGATTGGCATCCGTCGCCCGCTTTTCCCAGGAGATGCTGCCGCAGCCGTTAATGGAGACCGGGTTTGTATCCAAAGTCACGGCACCTGTTCGCGCCAACGCTCTGCCGTTGAGCAATGTGCTTTTTGTGGTGAGTGTAATGCTTGTAAGCGCGACGATATTCCCGACAAATGCCGTACCGGTTCCGAGAGTTGCGGAGCTACCGACCTGCCAGTAGACATCACAAGCGTCGGCGCCGTTGATCATGACGACGGACGAGTTGCTTGCAGTAGTGATTGTACTTCCAATTTGGAAAATGAATTCGGCGTCCGGAAGGCCTTGGGCGTCCAGCGTGAGTGTTCCCGTCAACTGTGCGGAACTGGAAAACGTATAGACGCCCGGCACAAGTGTCAGTCCTCCCAGATCCTGTCCCGTGAGATTGAAGTTCGACGCGCGCCCAGCCAGATCGTTATACGCAATCGTCAAATCACTCTGTGCCTGAGCCGCGACCGCATCGGCTGCGTGAATCGTTCCCGGTGGCAATACCAATCCCGGAGGAAAGCCCACCACAGCGGATCCGGGACTGACACCCAGATTCCCATTGACGACAGTCGAGCCGGTGTTTGTCACCGTGGAGCCACCCAGCACCGCGAAGCTCTCCGCCGATCCCAGAATCCCGGCGAGCATCATCCGATCCTCCAGGAGTAGAATCTCCTTTGCCGGGCTGAAGCGCTTCTTAAAATGCGATTGGCGGGAGTGATTTACGGTCCTGAATTTTCTGAATAGACTCGCTAATCCAAAGGAAAACATATTGGACTTTCGCCTTAGGCTGCTTCTGGGACTAACCGTCGCTCAAAGTCCACCGTCGGATGTGCTCGGTGTCTTCGATGGAGTCTCGATCACTGCCCATGTCGGATGCCTGCGGGCGATGATCGCAAAGCAGGCAATAAAAAAGCCGACGAGATGAAACCCCTGAAGAAAATCACCACGTCGGCTCTCTTTATTGCGCACACAGCAGGCAATAAAAAAAGCCAACGAGACGAAACTCCTGAAGGAATTCACCACGTCGGCTTACTCATCATCGCGCCTGCCGAATGAACCGGCCTGCGCTCTATTTAGTCGTCCGAAGATTATTGAGTTGTCGGTAGAGCGGTTTAGTGCTCATCGAGTCTCAACTCTAAGCTTATAACGCCGATTATTCAGATTGCAACGGACCGGACCTCACTTAATGGCAAATTCTGACCAGATCGCAGTCCAATGGCCTTGCGATCCCGCTGTTCCCGGACAGAGACGGTGCGGCATCGCGGCATCCCGCGAGGAATGCATAGGCCGCGTGTCTGATTGACCCCCAAAACTGGGCAACTTCAAAACTGACGCGTCGCGTTGAAATTAAAACACCAAGGCGCAAGTGCGTTCCGGCGGATAAGTCAGTCATAAATCGCCCAATCCTAAGCCAAAACCACTTCATTCATAAAGCGAGATTCCGAGTCAAAAAAATGCACTTTGCGATGGCTTCAACCCGGAAGCGACAAAACTGAGTTTCAGAAAATGAGTTTATCCATATCCTGAAGTTTGCTACGGAACTCCGCAGTTCTGCATTCGAACTCAGCTTCGAACTTTTGGCGATCGCAATCGGACGACGCCTGCCTGGGAGAAGGCGAGCACGAGTTCAACGCCACGCGTTCGGCAGACAACGAAATTCGACAACACCCTCGAACCTTTACAGGAAAAAGCCTCCATTATTGACTGTCCGTTTCTTATTGAAAACGCCAACGACATGCCGAAGTTCTCAGAGATTTCTAACGTAGAGACCGAGGTCCTCGAATTCGGCATCATGCCTCTCGTTTCCGGGAATTGCCAACGTGGATATCGCTGCACTTTGACTCAGTTTTATGGGGTGCCTAAACTCGCGGACCTTTCGTTGTCAGGCCTTTGGAGTTCGTGGATCTTTCAGAGGCATCTGTCATCTTGTCTATTCAATCGTCAGAACAGGAAAAGCGGCGCAGAAGCCGTGTGACTCAGGTTGCTCAAGCCTACCGTGCGGCTCACGAAGTCGTTTCTGCCGCGATGTCTCTCGGGCTACTGGTTCTGGGTGGGTTCTGGCTTGATAAGAGGTATGAATGCGGTCCTCTGTTTGTTATTTCCGGGGCGGTTCTGGGTTTTATTGTTGCCGGAGCATCACTGCGGCAGCTTTTAAAGCGGCTGGATCAGGAGTCGGCAAGGAATAAGCTTAAATCTTCAGTGGGACGAGGAGTCACCCCGAGTGAAAAGTAATTCTCGCGGTGCAGTTTTTTCATCGGCGGTGTGGTTAACGTTTTTTATCGCGCTTGGCTGGGCGGTTTCTTTTTGGCCGGCCAGATGGCTTCGTGGTTCTTCTGGTG
The DNA here is from genome assembly GCA_031424595.1 of Planctomycetota bacterium. Lineage (GTDB taxonomy): Bacteria > Planctomycetota > Planctomycetia > Planctomycetales > Planctomycetaceae > SXXK01. The sequence continues at coordinate 12,966 of JANPHT010000094.1, read as the reverse complement.
TCTGGTGGATGTCAGTTGCGGCAATTGCCGTTTTGATACCGGGTTGGATTGTTGTTTTTCTTTCCAGTGCTGCTATTTTGCGAAACGATTTAGTGGCCATGCTTGTTCAGACGATGATTCGTCTCTTTACTGTTGCTGCTGTTGCAGTAGGAGTCAGGAAGTTTTGGCCAGAGTTGGGAATTGTGGATTTCTTTGGCTGGCTCATTGGGTTCTATTTGCTTGCGTTGGTTGTTGAGGTCGTTTTGATTCGTCGCAAGGCAGATTCGGTGTTGTCACAGCGTCGATAGTTTTTAAAGTGTCTTTTAGGGTTGGCGGACAACCGGAAAAGAGTGAAGAAGATAAATTTCATCACGTTCGCGACTACATCTACTTCGAGGTGCCGAAGTTTTTCACTTCGTCACATGCTGTCCAGAAGCTCGAAGATGTAGAGTGGTATCAGTTAAAGGCATTGCATCTGCACGGTGCTCCCACTCTTGGGCATGTGAGCGAGGCGATGGAGGGAAAGGTTTTCATTCCTCAGCCATTCGCTGGTACGGCTCGTGATCCGGGAATCCTGATTACTAAGTTCATGGTGCTTCAGGTCCTGGTCTTGGTTCTTTGCCTGATTATTTTCCGTGGACTTGCGAAACGAGTCGGGTCGGGTGTGCCTGCCAAGGGTAGGTTCTGGAACTTTTGGGAGTCCATAGCGCTCTTTATTCGTGATGAAGTGGTTCGCCCGACCATTGGCGATCATTCACACGATCATCATGAGGGTCATGGCGAGGGCCATGCAGATCATGCTCATGATTCACATGGAGGTCACGGTCAATCTTTGCATGGAACCGACGGTCATGCCGTGGCTTATGCGCATCCTGCCGACAGGTATCTGCCGTTTATTTGGAGTTGTTTTTTCTACATCTTGTTTTGCAATCTGCTTGGAGCGGTGCCCTTCCTTGGGTCGGCAACGGGCGAAATCAACGTGACGGGTGCTTTGGCTGTCACTGCATTTTGTGCCACATTCCTCTATGGTGCTCAGGCCATGACAGTGAAGGGTTTTTTCGGGAACTTTATTCCGGAGATCGGAGTTCCAGGCCTTGCGGGAATGGCGCTTGGTGGCATGATGTTTGTCATTGAGTTGCTTGGTTTCTTTATCAAGCATGGAGTTTTGGCCGTACGACTTTTTGCTAATATTATGGGTGGACACACAGTGTTGGGTGTGATCCTTGGCTTCATTGCTGTTGCGGCTCACGAGAGCAATGTGATTTACGGGATGGTTGTGCCTGGTAGCATTATCGGACAAGTCTTTATTGGCTGTCTTGAGCTTTTTGTGGCGTTCCTGCAGGCTTATGTGTTTTCATTTCTTGCGACAATTTTCGTTGCGGGTGCAATTCATAAGCACTGATTAAAATGGTATTCGGCTGTATTAGTGGTCGATATTAGTGGTCGATTGTTGAGTGTTCTGAAATTGGTTTCGCCAGTCGCCCGAGACAGGCGGCGTCACTTTGATGAGTCTTGCTTGAAAGAGGAGTTTGTTGTGGCTCAGTTCGTCAAAATGTGTTTCTTCGTTGTGACTGCATTTGTTGCTCTGAGCGTTCCAGCAATGGCTCAGGACGCTGCAACTGCTGCTGCTGCAACGCCCCTGATTTCATTCAGCGGTGCGATTGGAGCGGGCATTGTCATGTTGGGTGCTGCATTCGGCATTGGCAAAATCGGTGCTGCGGCTGTGGAGAGCATGGCTCGTCAGCCAGAAGTTGCGGGTGACATTCGCGGTGCGATGATTGTTGCTGCGGCTTTGATCGAAGGTGCGACTTTCTTCGCACTGATCGTTTGCATGATCAGCTAGTCTCATCCAGAACCGTTCGCTCTGGGTGATTTTGGTTTCTGTTGTCTCTGTTTTCGGTCGGCGATTTCCATGTGCTGCACGTCTGCAAAGAGTCTGCTCCGCCTTGTTCTGATTGGCGGCCTGATCCTCTTCGGGGGTTCCGTGCGTTTGTTGGCGGAAGAAGCTTCAGAAAAGGCCTCGGATGCCAATTCAGAGGTGGGTGCCGCCGCTGGCGATGATCATGGTCACTCAGGTGGTCATGACACAAGCGTTCCTCTTGGATGGAAAGCAGACCTTGCTCTGTTTTCACTGATCACGTTTCTTCTCTTTATCACGGTCCTTGGTAAGTTTGCCTGGGGCCCTATGATTCAGGGTTTGGACAAACGTGAGGCTGGAATCCGCAAGTCGATTGACGATGCTGAAGACAGTCGACGAAAGTCACAGGCTTTGCTTGCAGACTACGAGCAAAAGCTGAAGGCGGCGGAGCAAACGGTGCAGGCAATGGTTGCTGAGGCTCGCAGGGATGCAGAGCGTACCAGTCAGGATCTGATTGCCGGTGCCCAGCGTGAAGTGGGTTTAATTCGTGATCGTGCCAAGGATGATATTCGTCAGGCGAAGGACACTGCGCTTGCCGAGGTCTTCACACGGATCAACTCTCAGGTCGTTTTGGCGACAGAGCATGTTCTCGGGCGTGCTTTGCAGGATGGCGATCAGGATCGGTTGGTTTCTCAGGCTCTGGCAGAGATTTCCCGCTGAATGGTCTGAGTGGTCGTTTGTAAGGTTTGTTTGTTTCGAGTGCAGGGCTCGTGTGGGCCGTCTTCGGGGATAGTCATGTCCGACTCGCGTTCAAATTCTCGTCCTGACAGTGTGCTGGAAGATCCCGGTACACTGGCTGTCGCGACAATGTACGCTCAGTCCTACATGTCAGCAGCCACTCAGGCTGGCATATCTGCTCCCGAAGAAGAGCTCAATTCGCTGGTTGAAGATGTCCTGAACAAGTTTCCGGAATTCAACGAATTGTTGATGTCCGATCTCGTTGGGCGTGATGACAAACTGGCGATCCTGAATCGAGTCGTAGCTCCCAAGTCGTCCGAATTTTTCGCGAATTTTTTGCGAGTGCTGGTTCATCATGGTCGCATTGATATGCTGCCATTGATTCAGAATGTTTTGACGAAGCTTCAGGAAGTAGCTGCGGGTAAGCAAAGAATTCGAGTGAAGTCTGCCAGAGCTCTGTCAGATTCGTCGCGATTGCAGATTGTGTCTCATCTGAAGAATACATTTGGTTTTGAGCCTCTCCTGCAGGAAACCGTCGATGCGTCGTTGCTCGGTGGTGTGATACTGCAGGTCGGTGATACAGTTTATGATTCATCGCTTCGGTCCCGGCTGAAACAGCTAAAGGGCCGTCTGGTGGAGAAAGCATTCAATGAAATTCAAAGCGGACGAGATCGCTTCAGTCATCCAGAAGGAGATTGAAGACTTTCGCGGTCAGATTGAGACTGCAGAAGTTGGTCGCGTGATTGAGGTTGGTGACGGCATTGCCCGTTGTACTGGCCTGTCGAATGTGATGTCCGGCGAAATGCTGGAGTTCCCAAACGGCACGCGTGGCTTCGCATTTAACCTGGAAGAGAACAGCGTCGGCGTGGTGATTCTCGGGGACTACCTGAAGATCGCGGAAGGCGACGAAGTTCGATCTACGGGTAAGCTGCTGTCGGTGCCTGTCGGCGAAGCTCTGCTGGGTCGAATGGTCGATCCGTTGGGCAATCCTCTGGACGGCAAGGGCCCAGTCATCACCTCTGAGTCGCGACCTGTTGAGTGGCTTGCGGCGGGCGTTGCAGAACGTCAGCCTGTGAAAGAGCCGCTTCAAACCGGTATCAAGGCTATCGACGCGATGACTCCTGTGGGTCGCGGTCAGCGCGAGCTGATCATTGGCGACCGTAAGACGGGAAAGACCGCAATTGCGATCGACACGATTCTGAATCAGAAGGATACAGGCGTTATTTGCGTCTATGTGGCCTGTGGTCAGCGCGCCTCGTCAATCGCCGGTGTGGTTGAAATTCTTCGCCAAAACGGTGCTCTGGACTACACAATCGTGGTTGCCGCGACCAGTGCTGACCCTGCTCCCTTGCAGTACATCGGCCCCTACGCCGGTGCAGCGATGGCTGAGTACTTCATGTACAAGGGCCAGCACACTCTGATTGTTTACGACGACTTGTCAAAACAGGCTGTGGCCTATCGTCAGCTCTCGCTGCTGATGCGACGGCCTCCAGGCCGAGAGGCGTTTCCCGGGGACGTATTCTACTGCCACAGTCGACTGCTCGAACGAGCGGTAAAACTGAACAAGGAACTGGGCGGCGGATCGATGACCGCTCTGCCGATCATTGAGACACTTGAAGGCGAAGTCTCGGCCTACATTCCGACCAACGTGATCTCCATCACGGACGGTCAGATTTATCTGGAACCTGACTTGTTCTGGAAGGGCATCCGTCCGGCGATTAACGTCGGTGTATCGGTCAGCCGCGTGGGCGGTAACGCCCAGACAAAGGCGATGAAGAAAATCGCCGGAAGTCTGCGACTTGACCTTGCGGCCTTCCGCGAACTTGAGGCGTTTGCTCAACTTGGAACAGAACTGGACAAAGACACTCAGGCCCAGCTTGACCGTGGTTACCGAATGGTTGAACTCCTGAAGCAGCGCCAATTTGGTCCACTGCATGTGGCCGATCAGGTGGTGGCGATTTACGCCGGCACAAAGGGCTACTTCGACAAGGTTCCAGTTGCCAAGGTTGCTGAAACCGAGAAGGAACTCCATGAGTTTATTCGCACTGAGCACGCCGACATGCGTGACAGACTGGTAAAAGAAGCAGCCCTGACAGATGAGATTGAAGGAATGCTGAAGCAGGCCCTTGCGGCGTTTGTTTCCAGACTGGCTTCCAGGGCTTAATCGCTGCGACCTGCAGCAGGGCTGGATCGCTGCGACCCGCAGAGGGGCAGTGCTCTGAGTGCTCACGGTTATCACGAGTGATGGACGACAGTTCAAGCTCGTCTCAGAATAGTGGATAAGCGGTTCGACTTTCAGGTGTGGTTGATTCATGGCTAACAGACGCTTACTTGTCAAACGGCTCAAAGCGGTGCGCAACATCCGCAAGATTACGCGCACGATGGAGCTGATCGCGACCAGTCGGTTTAAGAAAGCCATGGATCGGGCCGCTGAGGCGGCCGAGTATACGCGAAAGATTTCTGAAATTGTCGGCGATCTCGGTCGAGCGAACCTGAAGTTCTCTCATCCACTTCTGGAGAAGCGAGCAGAAGAGAAGAAGAGCGTGCTTCTGATTCTCACTTCAAATCGTGGACTTTGCGGAGGCTACAATGCCAGCGTTCTGCGTCAGGCATTGCCACACCTTCGCCTGCTGAAAGAGAAGGGGATTGAATACTCGCTCGAAGTGTCAGGTAAGCGAGGGATCAAGTTTCTGAACTTTCAGAAGATTCCCGTTGCACATGCTTATACTCACTTCGAAGATCAGCCAAAGTTCTCTGAGGTCGAAGTCTTAGCATCACGCTATATTGAAGAGTTTGTCGCAGGTCGGATTGATCGGCTTGATGTGGCTTACACACAGTTCGTCAGTTCGTCGAAGCAGTTTGCTGTTATCGAGTCAATTCTGCCAATGTCCAGTCTTGGAGGCGGAGTGGCCGGTAAGAAGGAATCTGCAATAGAATACGAGTTCCTGCCCTCTGCTCAGGAGATTTTGGCGGAGATCGTGCCGGCAGCTTTCCGGGCGAAGTTGTTCAAGTGTTTTCTGGATGCCGCGGTCAGCGAGCAAATTGCTCGAATGGTTGCGATGAAGGGTGCTACAGAAAACGCGGATGAGATGGCAGGCACTTTGAAGCAGCAGTACAACCGGGCACGTCAGGCGGGGATTACTTCCGAACTGGCCGAGATCATCGGTGGTGCCGCAGCACTTGAATAGGTCTGCAGACAAGTCATTCAGTGACATGCAGACGTCGTGGAATTGTTGGAAAAGGTAGGGTGTCAGTCACTGAGTGGCTGACCGAGTGAAGATTCTTTCAATTAGTGCACGGGGCAACTGACCCATGAGTGTGACAGCAGTCAACGGTAGGATTTCTCAGGTGATCGGCTCAACGTTTGACGCTGAGTTTCCTGAAGGCCATCTGCCAGATATTTATAATGCTCTGAAGATCGAAGAAGTGATTAAGGGCAACCCTGTGAAGGTCACGGGCGAAGTCCAGCAGCACCTTGGCGGCGGTCGAGTTCGCTGCGTGGCGCTCGGAAGCACTGACGGTATGCGTCGCGGCATGGCTGTCGTCGATACTGGTAAGCCGCTGTCCGTTCCCGTCGGCAAGGGAACTCTCGGACGAGTCTTCAACGTACTTGGCGAAGCGATCGACGGGCGTGGCGACGTTGCATACGATGAACGCTGGTCGATTCACCGCCGTCCACCAGCACTTGAGACTTTAAGTGCCAAGACCGAAGTCTTCGAAACCGGGATTAAGGTGATTGACCTTCTGACGCCTTTCGTCCGCGGCGGTAAGGCGGGTTTGTTCGGGGGAGCTGGTCTTGGCAAGACCGTGATTTTGACCGAGATGATTGCTCGTATTGCCAGTGCTCACGGGGGTTACTCGGTGTTCGCCGGAGTGGGTGAGCGAACTCGCGAAGGCAACGACCTGTGGCTGGAAATGCAGGAAACTGAAATCGGGACGACCGGTCGGCATGTGATCGAACAGACTTGCATGGTATTCGGTCAGATGAATGAACCACCAGGAGCTCGTCTGCGAGTGGCTCTGTCGGCTTTGACGATGGCGGAATGGTTCCGTGATGCCACTGGCTCCGATACGCTGTTGTTCGTGGACAACATTTTCCGATTCTCTCAGGCTGGTTCGGAAGTGTCAGCACTTCTCGGACGTATGCCATCGGCGGTCGGTTACCAACCGACACTGGGCACTGAACTTGGTGAACTTCAGGAACGTATTACATCGACCAAAAACGGAGCTATTACTTCCGTGCAGGCCGTTTACGTTCCGGCGGACGACCCGACTGACCCGGCTCCAGCGACCGCGTTCGCTCACTTGGATGCCTTCATTTACCTGGAACGAAAGATCTCGGAAAAGGGTATTTACCCGGCGATTGACCCACTTGCGTCGTCCAGCCGAATTCTTGACCCGCAGTACGTGGGACAGCGTCATTATGATGTTGCCCGCCGAGTCCAGCGAACTCTGCAGCGTTACCGTGAACTTCAGGACATCATTGCGATTCTTGGTGTCGATGAACTGAGTGAAGACGACAAGATGGTCGTACATCGCGCTCGTCGAATCGAACGCTTCCTCTCTCAGCCGTTCCTTGTCGCGGAAGTATTCACAGGCAAAGCCGGTAAGATTACACCGCTGGCTGATACGATTCGCAGCTTTGAAGAACTGTGTGATGGTAAGTGGGACCATTTGTCAGAATCCGCATTCATGTACGTGGGTGCGATTGAAGAAGCGGAAGAACAGTTCAAGAAGATGCAGGCACAGTCGAAGTAGTAGCCGGAGTCCGGACAATAGTTGCCCGGGCCGCCGAACAGGAAGATCCTCATGGCCGAACTCAGTCTAGTCCTCGTCACGCCAGAACGAACATTGTTCGACCGCCCGGTTGCGTCGATCCGTGTTCCTCTGTTCGATGGTTCCGCGGGCTTCTATCCTGGCCGAGCACCACTGGTGGGGCGTCTCGGGATTGGTGAGTTGCGTCTGGTGGATCCCAGTGGCGTTGCTGAGTCCTACTTCATTGACAGTGGCTTCGTGCAGGTCAAGGGTAGGGTTGTCTCCGTGCTGACAAATGCAGCCACACCGGTTTCCGAAATAAGTCGAAAGGCGGCTTTGGCCAAACTGGATGAAGCGAAGACCGCTCGAGCAAAGAACAATGAAGAATTTGCTTCAGCGGCAAAGCGTCTCGAAAAGGCACGCAAGATGTTGGCTCTGGCAAGCAAAGAATAGTTGATAGTCGCTGAAGTCTGTGCATTTAAAGATTGAACGTTAGAATCCCAGGAGCCCGGACTTTTGTAAAGTCCGGGCTCTTCTTCCTTGCAAACTCTCTAGTGTGGTCGACTAATTGGAGTCAAACAACCATGAACAAGTTTGATCCACGTATTGATGATCTTGTGATGGAAACTCGAACACAGTGGGATCCATCCGTCGGGACTTTGTCTGACGAAGACCGCCGTTGGGTTTCAAAGTCGATCCACGAGCAGCCACAATTGGCGTCTCAAGTGGCCTACGAACGAAGCCACACAGGTTTTACTCGAACCATTACCGTAAAGCTCGAAGACATTCAGCGTCTTTACCTCAGCCGTCGTTAACCCCAGCGACTGCATCGTGAAGCATCGGCGGCAGCGACGAGGTTCTGTCGCTCTATTCGCTGCGTCATCCCCCATCCCTTTCCCGCATTTCCCCAGCACTGGAGTGATGAACTCCGGAGAGTGCCTGCTGAGTGCCGTTTGGATGAGCATTAGCACCATTGTTGATACAGGTGCGAAGGGACTTCGATGTCAATGACTCATGCCTTATCGTCGACATGGATCAGAACAGACTTCTGCGAAAATGCTTTGGGCCAGCGTGGCGATTGGCCATTCGTTAACCCGGCTGCTGCACTGGCCACTCCGATCGCAAGCAGCAACAGCGGTAAGGCGAGGCCAACGAACACAGGAACGGCTACTCCGCGTCGCAGGAAAGAACTCTTATTCCACAAACGAATGCTGCATCCAGTAAAGCAGACCGAAAGCCAGGCAAACGCGATGACCAGGCCAACTCCAACAATTCGATCCATCTGAACAGAATGACGAATCACTTCCAGCGCCGCCTTATCCACAGACTCTGGAAACTCGACAAGGGCATAGACCACACGGAAAGATTTTGGGCCCTCCGTTTCTGTGTCAAAAGTATCAAGAAGTTCGTACGAATCCACTGTGCATCTTTGTACCGTGGAATCATCCAGCTGCAATGACACAAATTGAACCTGCTTGTGCAGAACAGGATCCAATGTTTCCGTAAAGGTCGACATATGCTTGACCAGTGCTCTATTGATGGCTTCTGCAAGTGGCTTTCGAGCATCGTCGCCCGGCAGCAGAGGCGTCGTTTCGGCCACAATGCGACCTCCGTCAGGTTTGTGAACCCATTCCGGCATGGCTCGTAATCCGGGCGCCGATTCCACAGGCACTGGCGCGTCAATGACCGGCGTCGGGACTTCGGCTGTCGAAGCAGCCGACTCTTCTTCGGCGTTTTTAAGAAACGTTGCCAGCGATTCTGCGATCGCATCGAGACCCCCATTGGCCAGCAGAGGCTTCATGGGAGACACGGCTGCGTCGATCGCCGGTGTCAGCGGAATCAAGGCGTAAGTCTGGCGAATTGGACCGGGAAGTCGAAAGACGACGATCTTCTTATCTGTCGATTCGACAGCCTGGGCGGTACCTCCCACAGCGGCCGGATCGCCCGGAGCTTCACTGTCCAGCATTGAACGAATCCATGGACCAATGTGCGATGCCAATTCAGTCAACCGCTTTTTTCGATCGGCAGGCGACTCAATTCCCGACGTCGCCAGATCTGCCGATTCGTTGGCAGTTGGAGGAAACTCCACGGCATCCTGATTGCTGAGAGACACAGGCAACTCCGTTGTGACAGGAACATCCGGCGACGCTAATGGCATCAACTCAGAGCGGGCTGGGATTGCCTCATGATCACTGGCCTCGTCGTCACTCTTCTCCGGCACGTCAATCGGTATAATTCCAGTGAGAATGTGCGCGGACGCCGATGCTTGCTGGCGGGCTTCTGAGATCTGATGCACGGTTCTCAGGCCATTCGAATGGGCCGTAGCGATAACCCGTAGGCTTGATGGCTTACCGCGTTCGGTCCTAATGCCAAAAAAAACGCAAACCAGCACAGCGGAGACAATTGCGAGCAGGCTGATTGAAAAATATCCACTTGATCGAGTGCCCCTTTCGGCTGACGCTGGAGACTTGCGACCAATTGCGGCGTTCAGCAAAACGGAAACAATCTTAAAGGCTAACAGACTCAACAGAATCAACAGAATCAGGAACAACAAACCCACCACAGGGATACTCCAGATCGCCGATGTCACATGCATTGATTATCACTCCTTCGTAAGCGCTGTCAGGGCCTGGTCAGGTTCAGGAGATCGTTGAAAAACGATGATCTTGTCATCGTTGCCCGCTTCCACCAACAAACTGCGACGAGATCCCGAAACACATCGCACCGAAATTCAGACCTTCTGGGACACCGGAGAAGTGACCATCGGATGACGAACCTGAGCCAGAGATGGCGTTGCAGATCCCAGCCCGGGAGCCGGGGCAAGCAAACGTTTTTCCTGAGGCGTCCAGCCGGCCGACAATTGCACCACTGCCGAAATCGCAAGCGCCCAGGTAGCGCCGAGGTTATTTGGAAAGGGAAGCATGGCCGTCAACACAAAGCCTAGGAACAGACTCACCAGTGTCGAAGAAATCCGGAATCGCGACTTCCGAAAACTGTCAGCCTGCCACCACCATCGTCGAGCGACGAAGAGCAGACCAAAAAACATCATGAACCCCGCCAGCGTCGGCAATCCCTGGGAGTTTATGACGCTGATCCTTCCCAGTTGACTGCCACTCAGGATGCCTTCGCCTTCGGCATGCAATAAATTTGTATCACTCAACATCAGAAACTGCTGAAGTTTAAAAGCCACTGCGCCAACTCCCAGGCCGATACTTCCCTGAGTCAAACGGCGAAGCAGATTGTCGCTCGCTTTCCCCTCCCAGTACTTGGCTGGGATAATCAATGCCCCTGCGGCCATCAGTGTGACAGCGCCAAAGTACGCGACATCCACGACGTTGGGAAGAAGTGGCGTTGCCAGATGCACGGTCGCTGTGACCAAAACAACTGCTGCAAGGGATATAGAGAGTGATGTCGTTGTGTCGATTGCTCGCTGTCCCATAGGGATTTGTCGAAGCGTCGCGGGGGAAAAGTTTCGTGAGACGCTGGCCACTCTTGCTGGTTGTGGCTTCTGCAGCACGAGTTGCGGTAATACGCGTGCCGTCTGCACAGACACATTGGACACGGGCTGATTCGTGGCCGAAACACTCCCGTGTGCCTTTTGTGTTTCCGCGCCTGCCGTCGCTGAAGCCGGTGTTGAATCGTCTGGTCTCACGTACCATTTCCGATAAGCCGCGTAGACTAAAGCGAGTGCAATGATCTCGGCGGAACCAAGTCTGACAATTCCTCGATTCAGCACCACAACGATCACAAAAGCGGCGATCATCCACTTGATCGGCGTGGGGACATTTTCGTTCCAGACAGCTGACAGAGCATGCAGGTTTTCGGCCAACCCCTTGCTTGCCGTCGCCGCTACTTCCGGGTGACCCTTGCCGATAAGAGTCGTCGCCATCGCAGGGGCTGAACGCTTTTGTCTTGGTGAACTTTGTGTCTGAACCGGAGTCGGTTTTTCGACCGCAAATCCCGATTCCTGAATGGCCAGTCTGAAGCGTCGGTCCAGTTCTTCGATCTCGCTGATGCGTCGATCGGGATCTTTCTCAAGAGCTGCAGCAAGCACGGGACGCAGGCGTTCGGGAAGTCCGGAAAGGTCGGGCTCCGCTGTCAGATGTTTCATCAGGATTTCAGCGGTCGTCTCTCCTTCAAACGGCACACGACCTGTGATCATCTCGAAGAGTATGATCCCGGTCGAATAGACATCCACCTCACGTCCGTAACGGCCTCTTGCCACTTCCGGGGCCATATAATACACCGTCCCCACACTCTGTGTCTGAGCGCTGCGGCGGCTTTCGGAGATGTACTTGGACAGGCCAACGTCTCCAATTTTTACGATGTCAGCATCACAAAAAATATTGGCTGGCTTGAGGTCACGGTGAACAATTCCTCGATCATGCAGGAAGCTCAATCCAGAGGTAATACCGGAGAGCCAGAACATTACGTCCTTGAGAGGCAGGCCCGTGGGATGTTCCTGCATGACTTCATAAAGTCCCTTTCCGCCGACATATTCCATGACGATCCAGTGATCCTTTTCAGAATCCTGCTTCATGTCAAAGATCGTGACCAGGTTAGGATGTTTCAGATTCAGGCACTGTGAGACACCCCGCAGTTCGACATCCAGATTGTTATGCAGCAGTTTCAACGCGACTTCTTTGCCGGCATCGCTCAGTGCGTAATAGACTTCGCCAAACCCGCCACGATGAATCGCGCGTTTGATCGTGTAGCCGTCGAGAGGTTTTGATTCAGGTGCAAAGGCAAACTTCATGACATTGTTCCGACTCAGTCCACGCTGATAAGTGTTACGACAACTTTTCAATACGAAATCGAAACTCTTCACCGGCCACGATGGTTCCGTCATACAGGGCAAGAGAATCCCTCACCCTTTCTCCATTCATCGTCAATGCCGCTTTCGAGCGGCATTTCAGTTGTCCATCCTGACGATAGATTACCACCATTTCCGGCCAATCCGAACAACAAATGTGATGATCTTTCCTTGGCCCCAGCAGCACACTGTCCGTCATCAGGATGATCCCATTGACAGTGTGCGCCGGGCGGTGATGACTTTCAAAATCTATCAGGGCGGATCCGCTCAGGACGCTGGGTATTCGAAATCCCAGACGAACTCGCTCAGCCAGGCAGATTGCGTCACCTGTTCTCAGCAGTGTGGGGCCGGTGATCGATCGCCCTGCGACAACGGTCGATTGGTGCGGATGGATGAACCAATCTTCACCGATTCTCTGCAATGTGGCATGTTTACGCGACAAATTGGCCATCAGACAAATATCGGCTGCGGAACTCTCAGAGGTCGGGCCACCAATGAGGAATTCACTGCCGAGGCAGAGTTGCCACGCACCGACACCGTCAATCCACAGCATGTAGCGCTCACATGAACCGCTGGCCACGTCTAATTCTCTGTTTCTGCTGAAGGGTGCCTGAGGCCGTTTAATCCGGGATTCCTGGCCCGACCGGTTTTCGTTCGAATGCTGTGGAAGCCTGATGCCGATCATTGTAGGCCTTTATGTGTCGCAGCGTCAGTGTTGAACCGTGCAAGTGCAAGGCGAATTGCATTACGAAAAAGCTCCGGACCCGAGCGATTGTCGAGCCCGGAGCCAAGTGTGTCCCGGTTCTGCTGCAGAAGTCATTTC
>JANPHT010000093.1:0-31148 GCA_031424595.1 Planctomycetota bacterium | reverse complement strand
AGCCTCTTCAGGGAAGGGCCGATGCAGTCAATCAGCTCGCCGACCAGGCGATACCGAATTCCGATCGGATGGATGACAACCTTTTTTGGCGGTGATTGTTCAGCTCGTTTCTTCGCCGCGACGCGAGCAATAAAGGACACTCCTTCCATCAGCGGATTCAGTCGATCATTTGATCGCGAGATGACGCCTTCAGGAAAAATGACGAGCGGCCGTTCGGCGTCGGTAACGATCTGAACTGCCGTGTCCAGAGCCTGGCGATCGAGTCCTTCTCGATAGATGCTGAATCCACCCAGACGACGGACAACAAATGCATCCAGTTTCGTCTGTTTGAAGATGTGCCAGCTTGCCATCGAATACACGTGACTGGGGATCTTCCGGCAAAGCATCCCCATCAACATGGGATCAGAATCGCGGGCGTGATTCGGACAAATCAGGATTCCGTGCCCCGACTTCACGCTGTCACGAACATGGTCGAGCCCAGCGTAAGTACATTGAATGATGCCATGCTTGCTGCGCAGATACGGCCGGAGCCACAGACGAAACATCCAGGACAAGAGCCGACCGCGATACGGCGGCACAAACTGATATGGCTCATCAATGACAACACGGTGCATCGTTCTGCGCCACCATCAGGAATTAGAATTTGAGTGATCGCCATAAACAAAAAGGCGAGCCAACTCCGGCTCGCCTTCTCTCTGAATTCATAGCACTCGCAGGAGTGTTATCAGGTCGCTTCCAGTTCCGGCGGCTGATTCGCGCGGCGGGCACGCATTTCTGCCCGGCGACGATCACGGCGACGAATATCACTTGGTTTTTCGTAGAATTCGCGTTTGCGCATTTCCTTCTTCACGCCGGCATGCTCAACCAACTTACGGAACCGACGCACGGCCTCATTCACACTTTCGTTATCACGCAAACGCAACTTAACCACAAAAACCCTCCTCTGGGACACATGAACACTTGAATAGTTGAGAAACTCTCTTGGAAATAAATGTAACAAGCGACCGTCGAATTGCAAATTGCTGACTTCCAGCATTTGCCATCGATTGGGAAAGATGTCTGCCTTGACCCTGCGGAATTCCTTCGTCCAGAGCGGTCTGGGACGCAGAATTCAACCACTTCAACGCTAGGATAAGCGTTTGATCGATGACTCACTGGCATCCGATCAGCCCGTTGGCTATTCCCCACGAACACGAATATATCGGCAAAATTCACTCATGAGCCGCGAATGCATCTACATCATCGATACATTTTCTCTGATGTTTCAGGTCTTCCATGCCATTCCACCCATGACGGGAACCCAGGGACAGCCCACCAACGCCGTGTTTGGTTTCACTCGCGATATCTTTGCAATCCGTGACCGAAAACCCGATTATCTCGTCTGTGCATTCGACTCGCCGGGACCGGGACAGAGAGATGAGATTTACGACAAGTACAAAGCCAATCGTTCGGAGATGCCGGAAGATCTGCGACCTCAGATTCCGCTGATCAAGCAACTTCTGGAAGGCTTCCGCATCCCTGTCCTGGAAGTTGCCGGCTGGGAAGCTGATGACGTTATTGCGACCGTCACGACGCTGGCTGTGGCCAAAGGCATGGACGTCGTGATCGTTTCTTCCGACAAAGACGCACGCCAATTGCTTGGGCCGCAGGTCAGGATGCTGAACTGTCGGAAGAACACTTTTCTGGATGAAGCGGGGCTGATGGAAGACTGGGGAGTCCGACCGGATCAGGTCGTTGATTTTCAGTCACTGGTCGGTGACTCCGTGGATAACGTGCCTGGCGTTCCCAAGGTCGGTCCCAAGACCGCGAAAGGCCTGATCGACCAATTTGAAACGCTGGACAATATTCTTGCGAACGCCGACAAGGCCCCTGGAAAGAAGTTGGCGGAAAACCTCGTCACGTTTGCCGATCAGGCGCGGCTTAGCAGAGAGCTTGTGCGTCTGCGCACGGACCTTCCGATCGTGGTGGATTTCGAAGCCGCTCGTGTTGATGATCCGGATTTCAAAGCGCTCTACGCCTTGTTTAATCTTCTGGGCTTTCGGCGTCACGCAACAGACATGCGGGACAAACTGGCTTCGGAACCAGAACTCCTGGCTCCAGATCCGAAATCAACGGCAAAGGCAACCGCAAGTTCCGGCGTCCCGAAGACTGATTCGTTAACCACGCTTCCTGTTCACGACATTGTCGCGTTAAAGACAGAACTCACGTTGTTCCTGAAGTCGCCGGAGATTTTCGTGGAGCTTACCACGTCGGGGAATGGCGTTCGGCAGAAGCGGCTGACGGGAGCAGCGATTTCCAATGGAACAACGACGCTTCTTGTTGATGTTTCTAAGTCTCTGACTGAAGGAACCGAAGATTGTTTGCTCCATTGGATCTCTGAGTATTCGGGACGTCTTACAACGTCCTCTGCCAAGCCGTTGTGCCACCTTCTTTTATCCGCCGGGAAGTTGCTCCCGGGCAATTTGTTCGACGCTTCGATCGCCGACTATTTGCTCGACGCAGGAGCTCGTACGCACGATCTGTCTGAAATCGTCGATCGCCATGCAACGGAGTCCGTCAAACAAGCCGCTATTGTGGATGCTCGCAAAGGCCGTCAGAAGACGATGTTTGACGAAGGCGATGCTGGTGAAGTGGACTCTGAGAACGAATCACAGAGCGACCATTTCAGGGACACGGCCAATCGTTGTGAACGCCAGATACGGCTGTTGATCGCGGTTGCAAGGGGTCTGCAGGCAGGGCTTGAAGAAGACAGCCTGACGGGACTGCACAACAGTCTGGAGTCGCCTCTGATCCGTGTTCTCGCGAAGATGGAGTTCGCGGGCATTGCTGTCGATATTGATGAACTTCGGCGACAAAGCAAAGTTGCTGTGGAGCAGATTGATCGGTTGACCGAAGAGATTCATGCGATTGCGGGAAAGTCGTTCAACATCGATTCGCCCAAACAACTGGCGAATGTGCTGTTCAATGATCTTGGGCTTCCGGTCCTTCGAAAAACGCAAACCGGTGCCAGCACAGATCAGGAAGTCCTTGAAGAGCTTGCATTGCAGCACCCGCTCCCCGCGAAGATCATCGAGCGTCGACACTGGATCAAACTGAATGGCACATATCTTGCCGCCTTGCCAGACCTTGTGAATCCTGAAACGGGAAGGATCCATGCGACCTTTCACCAGACTGTGGCCGCTACCGGGCGATTGAGTTCGAGCGACCCCAATCTGCAGAACATCCCGATCCGTACTCCAGAAGGCAAGAAAGTGCGGCGAGCGTTCCGCGCGGGATTGGACGACGGGATTCTGATCTGCGCCGATTATTCCCAGATTGAACTGCGAATTCTGGCACACTTTTCCGGCGACAGGGCGATGGCGGAAGCGTTTCAACAGGGGATCGATATTCATGCGGCCGTTGCCAGCGAGGTATTCAACGTGCCAGTCGAAGCGGTTACCTCAGACCTGCGTCGTATCGCCAAAGCTGTGAATTTCGGAGTTATTTACGGCCAGACTCCATGGGGACTGGCCGCCGCTCTGGGGATCGAAAAAGAAGAGGCTGCGAAGTTCATCGATAACTATTTTCGGAAGTACGAAGGGGTTGCAAAATTCTGCGAACAAGTGCTGACAGATACGGCGCGGACAGGTTTCGCCCGAACCATCCTGAATCGACGTCGCGCGATCTCGGGAATCCGCCGAACGACAGGCATCAACAGAAATATGTCGGAACGTACGGCTATCAATACCGTCATTCAGGGTTCTGCAGCAGATCTGATTAAAAAGGCAATGCTGGAGGTAGATACTGCACTTCAGGAAAGTCAGCTGAGAGCCACGATGCTGCTTCAGATTCATGACGAACTGGTGTTTGAATGTCACCCGGACGATACAGAATCCCTGATACCGCTAATCCGCAAGAAAATGGAAAACGCAATGGCGTTGGATGTGCCATTGGTTGTCGATGTGACGATGGGCCCAAACTGGCTGGATCAGTCGGATGTTGTGGCGTTCGGGAATTGAGTCGAAAAAACGGCGTGGGCGACTATAATCCTGCGGTCAGTCTTTTGACACGCCCTCGTGTCAGTTCAAACTCAACACTTTAATCATGCGTGCTGGTGACTTTGAGCACTGGCAAACACTGAGCCACTTTTAATTTGCAGAGGATTACAGCATGTCAGATCAGGAAAAAAGAGCATTCATCATCAACGAACTTTCCGTCGCCTACTGGATGGAGATGGAGACTGTGATGAACTACATCTCAAATTCAATCAATCTCGACGGCGTTCGCGCTGAGGAGATCAAGGCGTCTTTACAGGCTGATGTTCAGGCAGAATTGTTGCACGCCCAGACGCTCGCGAAACGAATCAAGACGATCGGCGGAGTCGTGCCGGGCAGTGCCTCTTTTGTGGCTCGACAGAAAAGCCTGCAGCCTCCCCAAAAGAACACGGATGTGGTCAGCGTTATCAAAGGTGTGATTGAGGCGGAAGACAACGCGATTGCCCAATACAACAAGTTGATCAGGATCTGTGATGGTATCGACTACGTAACGCAGGATATTTGCATCACGGCTCTTGGCGACGAAGAAGAGCATCGGCGGGAATTCATGGGTTTTCTATCCGAATATGAAGGCTAGATCTGTTTGAGGGCGTGCGTATCAGGATTGAATTGTGCCGGGGCGGGACGGGGCGACTCACGATGCGCCCGGCATGTTCCTGGGAATGAAGTTTGTGTGTTTCGACACTTTAAGAATTCCATTTTTCGTGCCAACGGATCTCGAAGCGTTTCATGCACAATCAGATCATCCCGCCTTCGTTTCTCTTCCAGTATTCTCTGATCGCGCCGCTTGTTGCAGCGATCCCGCGAAAGAAAGGACGACTGCTGCAACTGGATGAATCGTCGCGTCTGTTTGTACCTGGCAGTATGAATGGTGGATCCACGAGTTTTGGACTCAAGGTTGCGTGGAATCCAGAGGGACTGGGGATCGAAATTGAAGTGCGAGCAAAGAAACTCCCACCTGCGGGGCGGCGCAACGACCTCAAAACTTCTGACTTTGTCAGTGTTTTTCTGGATACTCGACAGACCGCCAACGTCCATCGGGCCACTGAGTATTGTGCCTCATTGGTCGTGCTGCCCAGCGATGATCACGTAAACGATCGACCGACTGTGGGGTTCATCGAAATGGCTCAACAACGCGCCATGCGGAATGATCAGGATGGTCGAAAGTGTGGCGTGCAGACTCATCTGCACTCGGATGGGTACACGCTGGAACTCTGGATACCGGGCACTCAGTTGGTTGGATTTGATGATGCGCCTGGCATTGGCCGAATTGGTTTTTTCTGCATCGTTCAGGATACTGAACTTGGGGAAATGGCTCTAAGCGTTGGTGATGACTTTCCCGTTTCGTTGGATCCGTCGACATGGTTGCAGCTGGAACTGAAATCCTGATGAGCCGATCGAACCGACCTTCTCTTACGGGTTCAGCCGCATTCGGGAAATCGAAGCCGACAGGAGCACCGTCGTGGCATTCACCAGCGGGTTTTCGACGGTGCTTGTTGTTTTTCTGGTTGCTGGGAGCTGAATCATCGATCTGCGTTGCGCAGGTCACGGACGATGCTCCCGCAGGAGTTTCATTTATGGATCAGGCAAGTTCCGCTCCGATTGTGATTGGCCACCGCGGAGCATCTGGATATTTGCCGGAGCATACAACCGAATCGGCCGCCCTGGCCCATGCTCTGCACGCCGACTATATCGAGCAGGACTGCGTGCTGAGCAAAGATGGTGTCCCGATCGTCATGCATGACATCACATTGGATGATCTGACAAACGTTGCCGATGTTTTTCCGGCCCGCCGGCGGAGTGATGGACATTGGTATGTTTTCGACTTTACTTTGGCTGAGCTTCAGCAATTTCGGGTCACAGAAAGGCGATCGCCCGGTCGAGCCTGGAAGGACAAAGGAACTCGATTTCCGCTGGAGAAAGGCAACTTTCGGATAAATACGCTGGCTGATCATCTTCAACTCATTCAGGGGCTGAACAAATCGCGTGGCCGCACCGCTGGTGTGTATGTTGAAGTGAAGGAACCTCGCAAGCATCGTGAGGCGGGCCTGGATGCTTCCGTTGAGATCCTGAAGGTATTGACGGAGTACGAATATAACTCCGCGGACTCACCGATCTTCCTGCAGTGTTTTGACAAGGAAGAGGTGCAGAGAATTCGGATCGAACTCAAGTGTCCACTTCCGTTAATTTATCTGCTGGGCAGTGCACCTTCGGTTGAGCAGATCAAGGACGCTGCAAAGTTTTGTGACGGTCTGGGTGTCCTGCAGACGCTTGTTGTCTCGGGCGCAGAAGGCGGGCAGCCTGTCATCTCCAGTCTTGTCGATACAGCTCACTCACATGGTCTTCAGGTGCACGTCTGGACGTTTCGTACCGACGCGCTGCCCGCGTTTGCCTCCTCAAGCGATCAGATGCTCGATTGGCTTGCCATCTCCGCAGGGGTTGATGGGATTTTCACGGATCAACCTGATGTCGTCGTGGGCTGGAGAAATGATCGCATGACTCAGATCAAAAATGGAAACCCGTTTCGTCTGCTGAATGATCGACCTGAATCCGACTGAGTCGTGAAACTGAAGGCCGCCGACGGACTTGTTTGCCGTTCTGATATCAATGACATCAGTAATCAATGACATCTCGCTGACAAATCACTTGGGTTCGATGAATTCCTCGGTGTTCGTTCCCACCGAAGTGAGAAGTGTGTTGGGGCCGAAGGCATTGAACACCGAGGCATCGTACAGCATTTCGCGATGCAGCATGATTCCACGATTGATATCAAAGGTGAAGCTTCCATGCGGAGTTGCCTGAATCAATTGGGATGCTACGACGACGCTCTTGTTTGGTGTTTCGCTGGAGCAGCGAAATGAGATCTTCGCAATTCCATTGTTTACGGACTCAAGTCGAAAAGTTCTCAGGATCATCACCTGAATATTGATGTCCTGCTGAAGCCGCACCGGCAGAGAGATCGACTCTTTCCAGGTATCGCCCACCTTCAATTCCTTTTCAGGAAGCGTCATGACAAATGAGCCTGGATCCACCGAAGTTTCTTTCAGGTCAGTCGAGTTGTCATCAGATTCAGAAACTAATTGAATCTTGTTGTTTTCAGAATCTCCTTCGACAAGGCTGATTGGCTTTTCCGTTGTGGTTCCTGTTTTCCCGTGGGCCTTGTCGGGAACGATGGCTTTTGACAAGGGGTAATTGGACAGCCCAAGCGTCGAAAGCCAGTACCTCGGTGCCCTGCCCTTCAGTTGGTGAGCCACATGGCGAAACGCATGAGGAACATCAGCTGACTTCATCGCAGTGTCGAACTCCAACGGTTCCTGGTTATCAACGGTTTTGCTCATCCAGACGTGTTCGAATTGCATGGCCAGGACGGCAGATCCATCTGACTTCACCACTTGGGTGGTGAATAATCGGCGTTGGCGCAGCTCCGAGACGTCAACTTTCGCCGTCAATTCACCGGAAACCTCCAATGTCATCTTCTGGCGAGTCTCATAGAGCAGAGTTTGCCCCTCGTGAAACTTATATCGAAGAAGCCATCGTGGGGATGTCGGCTCTGCCGGCCGTTCCTCAGTCTGAGGAGTTGTTTTTGATTTCACTTCCTCCGGGGCAGAAGTTGCCGGCGTTGCGGACTGCTGAACGACGGGCGCATTTTCCTTCGCAACGATCCCTGTTGCCGGAGTTACTTCGGACGACACATCGGCAAAGGCCATGATACAGATTGCGACGTAAGGAGCGAGCATCATCCGTGATCCTCTGGGGCCGAAGCCCTCGACCCAATGCGAGCGAGCGCTCGGAAACGTGGAACCCACTCACGGGGCTCGCATAAATAATGCAAACAACGTGTGCAGATATGACAGAGCAGGACTTTAGCAGATCTGCAGCTTGAGTCGCGAGGTGAGCTTTTTGCATCCGGATCCACTTTGCCCATGAGCGGCACGAAAAAACCGGCGATTGAACTCCAATGCTCAGCCACTGTGGCAGATATTGCCGGTCCATTCTGCGTGATATCGGAATGACGAGGCGATTATGGGCTCGACGTCCTTCGATAGCGTTCTTTCCTGGGGCCAGCTGTCTGGCCGAAGTGGTTTGGAATAGATGTGTGAAAACAGTGGAAACCTGGTGTTCAAACACTGCTGATCGGGCATTGGTACTTAAAACAAGCGGTCAGTGTGCGGGCACTATTCCACCGGGGCCTCTGCTGCCTTCTCCGCCGTTTTCTTTTGTTTCCAGTCGTCGATGTCGTCGATCAGCCGATTAGCGAGACTGAGACCGACCGGGTTCCGGGTCAGAAAAACGACGCCGTCGATTAAGGAGACTTGTCGTATGACACCTGGCAAGTCGTTCGTTTGGACTTCCGCTGCAATGATCTTCAGTTCAACACGTTCGGCTTCTTTGTGCAGCAAGCGAATAATGGCGGCACAGGATTCGATATTAACTTTTTGAACTTCTTTTTGTCTTTTCCATGTGAACGAAGCGGCTGAGAACATGCGCTGAGGCAGAGACAGAATTCCAAGGAGGATCTCGACCCACGTTCGATCTGACTCAAGGCTTCCAAATGCATAGGTCCATACGGCGGACATCGTCGGGGCGATTCTCACTACGATCCTGCCGTCTTCCAGGTCTGTTTCGTGTTCCACATCAGGAAGTTGCCTGGTCATGCGAGACCATGTTACATATTGAATCAGTGCAAGGATGCCCAGCGTTGCAAAGGCAGACATCAGGGCGCTGGGGATAAAACCGACTCTGATGATCAAAAAGAAAATTGTGAATTCCATCAGCGTTGCGGTGAGTCCGATCACCGACATCCCTGCGAGGGCTGCGATGGCGAGGCTCGCTTGTGTTTTGAGTCGCTCGCGAAGCCATCTGCGCGTTTCTTCTTTTTTCAGCATACCATCAACTTCTGATTTCGAAATCTTCGAACCTGCGACCCAGTATCGACACCCCGTATCGACGTTCAACAGTTGTCAGCGTGGCAGGCGACGTTTGCCGGATTGTATCAATGCGAGGTATGCTTGCCGAACGTTTAGCAACGAAGACCGCTGAAACTCGGTGCAAACTTCGACAATCGCCAATCAGGAGTATTTTCAAAATGAAGTCGGGAACACAAAACGATCTTCCGCGTTCTTCGGGTCGAAAATTCTCCGCATTACCACTAATGCTGATTGTTGCTGCATTGTGGGGCGCTGATGGCAGCGTCGCTGTTGCTCAACTTGAGCCCGGTCAGCGATTTAACAATTTCGTAAAACAGCAGGCTGCGATTCTTAGGGCGAACGATCATTCGCCCTCATCGACCGAGGAATGGGCGGCCACACGAGCGAAATTGCGTGCCACTTTGAAGTCTTCCTGGGGAGAACTTCCTGAATCCTCTGGTCCACCGGAAGCTCGGAACCTTGGTGAGTTGCAGCGAAGCGGCTATCGAATTGAGAAAATCGCTTTCCAGACGATGCCAGAGGTCTGGATGACGGCAAATGCCTATGTCCCGAAGGATGATTCCAGCCGGAAACGCCCAGCCGTTTTGTGTGTTCACGGTCATTGGTCCGGAGCAAAGCAGGACCCGGTTGTGCAGTCGCGATGTATTGGCCTTGTGAAACTTGGGTTCTTCGTCCTGTGCGTGGACGCATTGGGTGCTGGGGAGCGAGCGATCGATAAGAAACTGGGCGAATACCACGGCGAGATGACAGGGGCGATGCTGCTTCCTCCGGGAACACCGTTGTCAGGCATTCAGGTTTACGAAAACATGCGAGCCGTCGATTACATGCTGTCAAGACAGGAAGTCGATCCGGATCGTGTTGGTATTACAGGGGCCAGTGGTGGTGGCAACCAATCCATGTACGCAGGCGCTTTTGATGAGCGTTTTAAATGCGTGGTGCCGACATGTTCTGTTGGCAACTACCAGGCGTATCTGAGTGCTGCCTGCTGCATGTGTGAAGTCGTACCGGGAATTCTCCGTCACAGCGAGGAAGGGAATGTACTCGGCCTTGCGGCGAATCGTGGATTGATGGTCACAAGTGCGACTCAGGATGCTTTTCAGTTCTCCGTCGAGCAGGCGAAGATCTCCGTCGGTCGGGCGCAGGAGATTGCTTCGCTTACTTCCTCTGAAGGGAAAGCCGCGGTGAAGCATACGATTATTGAATCGCCGCATAATTACAACAAGCCCATGCGAGAGGCTATGTATGGCTGGATGACTAAACATCTCAAAGGCGAAGGCGACGGCAGCCCGATTCCCGAGCCGGAGATTTCCCCCGAGGAACCCGAGTCTCTTCGCTGCTTTCCCGGGGACACTCGTCCGGACGACTTTGTAACACTTCCAAAATTCGCTGGCGCCGAGGCACGGCGAATTCTTCGGGTTCGTAGTGAGACGACTGACAAACAAAGGCTCGCTGTACTGGCAGACAAAAAGAGGGAAACAGATCAGCTACGGTTGGCCGCCGGCGACCGCGAGGTACTGGCACAAGTGCTTGGAGGAATGCCGGATGCTTGTCCACTCAATCTGCAACAAAATGTCTCGCAGGATGAGAAGAGTATTGAATTGCTGTTTGATACCGAACCACG
This sequence comes from Planctomycetota bacterium, assembly GCA_031424595.1. Lineage (GTDB taxonomy): Bacteria > Planctomycetota > Planctomycetia > Planctomycetales > Planctomycetaceae > SXXK01. Next base: position 20,565 of record JANPHT010000093.1, on the reverse strand, counting down.
GCTGGAGATAATCGCAAAGTGTGACCACGCAAGTCCGACGTCACCTCAGAACGATCAGAAGATCGTGATTCTCGTTGATATGGACCATGGAGCGGACGAGACATTTTCGAGCAGTATTGCCAACGAATTGCGGGAGAAAGGGTTCCGGGTCGTCGCTCCGGAACTTCGAGCAACGGGGCGTTTCGCCATACCGGCGGACAAGATTGGGAACGCACCCGATCATAACTCGGCGGAGTGGTCACTTTGGATCGGTCGTCCGCTGCTTGGCCAATGGGTATGGGATATTCATCGAACACTTGATGCAATCCAATCGCAGCAGAAATCGCTGCCCAGCAGTATCACGATTGTCGGCATCGGCTCATCCAGCATGATTGCAATCGCTGCGGCTGCACTTGATACTCGCTTATCCGCCGTCAAGACAGTCGGTGGCCTTGCCAGCTATGTCACCGACCGGCCTTATCGAGGTCAGCGTTTGGGAATACTCGTTCCGGGACTGCTGCGTGAAGTCGGGGACGTTGGACACGTTGCCGCAATGATTGCCCCTCGTCCCCTTGTTGTCGAGGGAGCTGTGAAGGCAACGGGGGAAGCATTGTCGACGATCGAGATTGAGGCGGCGATGAAGTATTGCCGAGACGTCTATGTTTTACATGGCACGAACGAACACTTGACGATCCATGGGAAATGAGAAACGAGAAATGAGTGACGGTTGCGAATGCTGCAGCGAATCTCATTGGGATTGCCATCAAGTTCAACTTCCCGAAACACCAGACCCTCATTTCTTCGATCGTGTTGTGGCAGGGCAACGTAGCCAACGATGGGGCTCCGGAATGAATTCTGTCAGGGCTTCTCGAAAGCGACAGGCAGTTTCTCTGGCCATTTCCCCCTCCAAATGAGATCCCGAACTCGGGCAGATGTTTCATCCTTGAAATGGAACAGGCCAAATGTCCGTTGTAACCCAGGGGCCAGAGTGCTCATAAAGACAGGAACATCGTTCAGCAAGATCCTCACCTGATTCCCTTCGACCGAAATCTGCAGAGAATTCCAGTCGTTGTCCTTTAAAGGCAGCGGCCTTTGTTGTTGTGACTCTGGTGCTGGAATGTCATCCGCCGAATCGATGAGCTGAGTATCCCACGGACCGTTGGTGATCTGATGTTGCCGCACTCCGTTGACTGCGTCGAGAATAAACGCGACTTCGCCAATGGATGGATGCACCAGTGTGGAACGCTTATCGTAGAAGAAGCTGTAAGAAATCCATCCATCCTCCAGCATCGGACGGAAGTATTGCAACAGGCTTTCTGAACGAGTGCCTGCCAGCGACTCACGGTGAAGTCCAGTGAGCACAGTCTCATCTGATCGCCAGTCAGAGATCGAGCGATTTTGAGGCAAAAACGGCTCGACCCCACCGAAAAACGGTCGACACCATCCTTCCAGACCACGATCCGTATCCATAGCAACAGTCTGCGGTATTGAGGGTGTCCCGATGAGTCGTATTTTTCCAACGCTCGCTCCTGGCGTGGTTGCAGCGCGGATGCAAAGCCAGGGAGGTGAACCGGGAGCGATTGTTTCTCGGAATATCTGGCGATCATTGATCAGGACTGTCAGAATTCCGTTGTCTGACGTCAAATGGTAATTCCAGACAGAGTTGGCATCGGGGATACCTTGAGTTGCTGGAGTTCCACGCGAATCTCTCCCCCATGGAATTCTTTGTAATTCTCCATTCGTACCAGACGGTTTGATAAAGAAACCTGCGTATCCAATTAAAAGATGTTCCCCATCGACTGGAGTGAGTTCACACTGAAAATCGAAGTTTCCAATAAGCGGTGTGGAGAGACAAAGCAGGTCCTCTTCAAATCCTGCCAAATGCTGAATGGTTCCGTCTGCGCTTTGGCTCCAGACTGAAGCTGGCATTCCCGCAGCGCGAAGGTCGGCTCGTTGAACTCGCAACGGCTGCCAGGGGCTTGTTGGAACCAGTGGCGTGTTGTTCAAGTTCGACGTTTCGCTCGACTTCAGCAGGGAGATGGCAGAAGCGACATAGAGATTCAGGCGATTGGTCGAGTTCGGTTCATGAACGCACTGCTTTTCAGCAAGCAAATTCAGAATGCTGCGAGTCCATTGGCGAAGCTCTGCCTTGCCAGTGGATTGCTGGCATGCCATCAGGTAAGGCCAGATGTTCTCTTCAGTAAAGTTCGATTCACGAGTTGCGTGTTCGTGAATCTGTTGCATCAAATCCGCACCCGCTTCCATGCGAGACTGCTCAATGGCCAGCATTAACTGAAGGGCGATTGGTGCGATGGATGAGACTGTATCAGCCTTGAGGCCGCCCTCTCCGTGATCACTTGAAACTTTGGAACTCGTGCAAGCCTCAACCTGGACTCTTAGCTCATCAAGTTTTCCCAGTTCTTTGGCAATGGCGATCAGTTCAAGTACTGGCGACACAACAAATCCCCCGGAAGGGTCTGCTTGGTCGCCCGTGTTGAAAGCTGCCGATATCAATCGATTTGACCTGATTGAACCGGAGCCCTGTGATTCCATTCCCTGTGGTTTCACGGTGGCAAACATTCTCCATCGAGGATGCGTGATTGAAGGCAGTACCCAGTCACAAAGGAACTTGTATCGAAGTTCCGTCTTCATTTTCGCTGCGTGATTCATAACTTCGAGAATACTCGCGGAGAACGGCTGATCTCCGGTGATACGATCCAGAGCCTTATTCTCTGCCAGCGTCAATGGCTGTTGATCACCGACCATCAACTGCTGAAAGCTTTCGTCATTCAGGACCCGCGGCCAATTGCCTGAAAGCACGACATTTCTCACTCGCGATTCAGTCCGATCGCGGAAATGAAACAAGCCGAATTGGTGACTATCGATAGGCCGAAGTTCATGCTGGTAAACCTCAGTTCCGTTGACTGATAACGTCAAACCGTGCGTCTGCAGGCTGAGCGAAGCCTTGTTCCATCCATTCACGAATGGAACTTTGCGAGAGGCTGTGGGGTCATCGGTCACAGGCAATTCATGATCGAACGGCAGAATGGCTCGTTCAACGTCGCTGACCGGAATCCAATGCAGTCGAACTCCGTTTGGTCGTAAAAGGAAAACAAGCCTTCCGATTGCCGGATGAGTTTCGATTGTTCCTTCACTGTATTCAAACTCCCAGGTCACCGTTTCTTCAGTCAACATTGGGCGATCGTATTGAAGATGTCCGGATGCTTCAGTGGCCTCGAGATTCTTGTGGCTCACAATCATCTCGTTCAAACATTGCCAATCCGTCAATACGCGAGAGGCGAACAACTGCTTTTGGGCCGCGCTCGTGGAGTCACCGGCAATCTGAACGTTGGGGAGAACCTGGTTGGAACTCCCTGCTTTCCATCCGCGAAGGCGCGAATCGTCAGACAGACAGACCTCGCTCATGACTTCCGGAGTGCCTATGAATTGAGGAAATCGCCAGACCCCTTTTGTAAACCGTCCGGCGACCAGAGCCAGCCAAGGGCTTCCGGACGAGTCGCGTGGTTCCGAGTAGACTGGATGCCCGTTGACAAGGAACGTCAAGGTCTCTGGCGAAACACGCACCGAAGCTCGCGAATAATTACCTGGTATCGTCAATTGCAAGGAGCGTCGCACAGACTGCTCACGGTCAATCCCACTGACGACCGACAAACTGGACTCTCCAACCATGTGATGAGTCAGGCCATCAAAGGCCAGTCCACCGGAGTGACACACATCAATAAAACTGGAAACGCGAAACTCGAAAGTGCCGGACAATGGCCATGGGAAATACAGGCAATCGTGTTCCTTCTGCGCCTGATGGGAAATAACGCCTTCGTAGCTGCTCCAGATGTCATTGGAATCAGGTGAAACTGTCGATGATTTCGTCCGTCGAATCGAAGGTGCCCAGAGCTTCGGGCTGGATTTGTCAAGAATCGTTGAGAGTGAATTGTCCGCACTCTCGGCAGCAAGCATCGAACGAAAGATGGATGCTCTCGCGATGGTCTGGCCGTGACTGTCTGATACATCAAGCCGACAGATCGTGTTGAGAATCTCGATTGCGGTCGAGCGCGTGTTCGCGTGCTCGGCCGCCTTCATTGCCACGACCAGATCTAATGCCAGATCCCGGCCCAGCAGCTCTATGCGATGTTGAGAATCCTGTCGGAGCTCGTCGCGGATTTGGGCCACCGCCCTGCCTGCTTCCGCGAGATCTTCAGCGCAGAGATAGTAGAGTGCTGATAGATGTCCGCCCGCGGGCTTTTGTTGTGTCTGCAACTGCTGCAATTCCGCTTTTAGCAGGTCACCAGATCCGGATTCAATCGCAGCTTCAACAAGCATGACGGCAGAACTTACCATCTCTCCTGCGTGACCATCGTCGCGCGTCTCAGCCTGACTGTTGCGAATCAAATCAGGCACAAGGCCGGCCAACCGCTCCGGCAACTGCTCGGCCTTGCGAAACGTGAGAGATGGAACAGACGGATTTGAGCGTTGATGGCCGATAAAGCAGTGATGCAGAATGGGATATCTATCCTTAGCCGCCAACTGATGCAGATTGGGCACTACGGAAATCAACTTCGACTCAAATCGGACACGGTTCGCTTCCGACTGCGATTCCAGCAAAACGACCTCATTAAGATGCGGCAACGCTTGTTCATGCATACCGAACAGAAGCAGCCGTTGCGCCATGTCAGCATGATGCTGAATTTGCTCGGAACTATTCTCGGTTCCCCGATCGACTTTTGTCATCGCATCCCAGCGTTCAAGTGCAAGCAGTGCCAACGGTGCGTTGTCCGTGTGCAGTCGCTGATGAAAGACCGTGAGCGAAATCTTTTTGCTGAGATTGCGTCCCATTGAACCTGATAAAGCAACCATTCGCTCGGTGGCGCATTCCATGGCAGTCACTGCGGCATCCTGCAGAGTACGATCACGTGACGCATTCAGCAACACGAGGCAGACATCAGTCAACTCGGCCTTCGTGGCATGATTGATCAGGTTCGGCTGAAAAGCCAGAAGATGTCGCAGTGCGTCTGCCGAGTTGTTATTCTCGATCGCCAGCGTGAGCAGCATTTCCCACGCTGAGATCCTTCCACTTGGGCTGCTCAACCGACGTTCCAGCAGCGAATACAGTTCCGCCGTGCGCTTCGTCTCAATCGAGTATTGAATCAGCAACAGTCCAACTGAACGTCTCGTGGACAACGCAGGATTTTCCGCTTCTGCGAATCGATAAGGGAAGACCTGATCCGGTTGGTTCTTCGGAAAGACGATCGCAACCAGTGTCTCCTGGATGGCGTTCGAATTAAACTTCTGATCGCGCCACAGAGCGGCCAATGACGCTACGTTTTCAGCAATTGAGGCATCGGTAGTCGCTTGCCGGTCGGACTCATCTTTCGGCCCTTCTTCCTTCTCGTCGCGGGCTGGAATGGGAGGTCCGTTACCCAATGCCTCACGGGCGGCACGTAGGCTCAGGTCCTGCATGGAATTGTTCGCCGCATGCCGGGAAACAGCCAGAATCCTGGAAACCTTTTGCTGTGAAAACCTCTCCGGACCCTGCGCTTCTAATCGATAATAATTACTCAGGACCAGTACGAGTGCCGCGAACAATGACAGACACCGCACACACGAGACTGCATGAGTGCGTGATTGGTTCCAGATGTCTGCTGGTCGAAAATGCTGACCAGTTGCATTTCGGCTCCTCTCAGCATTTCCGTTTTTGCATTCAAAAGCTTTGGGCTTCATTATTCATCCGGCGAAAAAAGACCCACGAATCAGAACCGGAGTTTTACTGCCACGCGGTGATTCACGGCAATCGGCTCATGACATTGTTTCAGAAGTCTGGCCGTTGAAGTCGGCCCAAAAAAAGTTGATCTGTCAGCAACGAACTTTCCAAAGGCGATTGGTGCTCAACTTTTTCAACCCGCTGTTTTTTATTTCGGAGATATCTGAGAGTTTTCGCTTGCTCGTCAATTTCCAGCGAAAATGCCACAGTTTTACGATGATCAACGGCTTCAGGAAAATGCGTTGAGCTTCTGTGGCGTATAGAGCGGAATTCTGTGGTCCGTTGCTACCATGCTTTGTCGTGTGTGATAGAACTTGCTGGACAGTGAACGACGACGCGGAACGAGACAGGTAATTCAAAGGACACTCATGGAAGCCGAGTTTCAACAATTGAGAGTGGTCGTTGAGGGCGATCAGATACTGGCGACTCCCGTATCCGAAAAGTTCGCCGATCCTGGTATTCAGGAACAAATCTTTAAGGATTTTGCCAGGCTGCCAATGCTTGAGGCAAAGCACATTGTGCTTGATCTAAGAGCCGTCAAATACTTTGAAGGCACGATTCCTGGACAATTGCTGCGACTCTCTGAGGCGATCAAGGCGAGCGGTGCCTCGCTGACGGTCCTCGCGGCACCCAACATCTGCGAAGTCTTGCAGATGCTGCAATTGGATCGAAAGTTTAAAGTCAGTGAATCAGCCGACTTTTCGTCTGCGGCTGAGTTGCGTTTTCGAAGCCCTTAAAAAATGCTGTCCATGCGCGCCGATCACTGTTTGGCTTTCGCTTTGTCGGCCTCCTGCTTGCGCCAATCCCAGGGAGAAATCGGGCTCTGTTCAGCCCAGAGCCCAAGTTTCAATTCCCTCGCGTTTTTTTCTGCGCTGGCCAGCTCTTTGTTGTCTGCAGCGAAACGTACGTAATGCCATGCGTAGCCATTGGCGACCATTATAAAGTTAAGATTTGCATCAGGGTCACTCTTCGCTGACTTTTCAGGCCGGAAAAAAACGTCGCCAATTGTCTTTCCCGCACGATCATTGCCATGCGTCACAACACGAACCGATTGTTTCAGGACAAGGTGAGTCACCATGTTCTTTGCCGCTTCTCCGCCGGGTTGACTCGGCTCCGGTGCATCGATGGCATTGAGTCGGATCTGCAGTTTCTTTTTGTCTGCGGTCGTGATGGTCAGTATGTCGCCACCAGCCACCTCGACGACGGTGCCTGTCAATTCTTCAGACTTGGCTTCTCGTCGATACTCAACAAGGTAGTGCATCGGATTTGCAGCCTCCGACTTGAATTCGACTGGAAATGCCTTGCCAGCGAGGTCGTAACAAACTCGCATGGAGTCGTCACCAGTGATCTCAAAAATGGCCAGCAGCGTTTTTCCTTTGTTCGCTCCCTCCGTGCTCTTGATTGTCATTCGTTGAGGAACCGTTGTTGCGTCCACAACGCAAATACCACTATCAGATTCCGTTTTTCCATTGATCGTGACCACGTAGTGTTCGCCATTCAGCTTAAGCGAGATCGCGTTCAACAACTCCACCGGAAGCGGCATCCCTCCAAGCACTGCCATCGTCGGCTTCCAGATGCCATCCCTGTTGGAAAACTCTGCCTGCCAGCAGGCGCAGGATGTCGAAGTCCATCCGATCACGAGGCACAATATGAACGAAACGCAAGTTCGAGAATGCATCGCCGTTTCCTGAAAAAAAAAGTTCCTCAGTGTTCCCTGAACAATTCGGACACAAATCCGTGCAGAATCAAATCGCTGAAAATCATACCAGGGGATAGGTGGCCGCCGGGAGCGAAGTTGATCCCCCAGTCAAATAATTTCAATGGCCCGGATTCCCTCAAATGATGAGAATTCGGGCGAGTAACGAGCCAACAATTCACCAACTCTTTGATAAATGTCTCCGCAGGTCTGCATCACTGGTGTTTTAAGCGATTCCTGATAACTTCTCGCCCGAAGCTCTGCAAACCGAGCGTGGAACTATTTAACTTGCTTCATCCAACGGCTTTGGCAAAAGGTGCGGGGTCACGGCGTGACAATTTTTACGAAGATCATAAAGCGGGAAATCCCGGCCGATATTGTCTATGAGGATGACGTTTGCCTGGCGTTCCGTGATGTTAATCCACAAGCTCCCGTACACGTGCTGTTGATACCCAAAAAGCCCGTGGCCTCCTTAAACGAACTCTCCGATGAAGATGCTGCCTTGTGTGGTCACCTTCTGCAAACTGTGCCCAAAGTGGCCGGGAAACTTCAGCTGGTTGGTGGCTATCGTACGGTTATCAATACTGGGCCAGATGGCGGGCAGACGGTGTTTCATCTGCACATTCATATTCTCGGTGGACGCGATCTGACATGGCCTCCCGGCTAATTCAATTTGCAGTCGCCGATCGTAAACATGACAGATCCGGAACGATGTGCCATGCAAACAAGATTTTAATTCCATACACCTTCTCTGACGTCCCGCCAAAATTTCCTGAAGGAATCCTGCCCATGACGCTGCGATCACATCTCTCGGCCCTTGTCACTTTGACCATATTTTTATCAGGTGTTTCCCACGTCGCCATTGCGGATGATGGCACAGACAAGCCCGGGCTCAGTATGGCAGCGGCCGTGCTGAAACTAGTGGAAATCCTGCCCGCTGATCAGCAGCAAAAGCTGATGTACAAATATGATGATCCAGAACGATTGAACTGGCATTTCATTCCCAGGGATCGTAACGGAATCGTACTTTGGGACTTAAACGGAGACCCTCGGAAGGCTGCTGAAGAACTTGTCAAAGTGGGATTGTCCGCCGCTGGACATGCAAAGGTCTTACAGGTGCGAAGTCTGGAAGAAGTTCTGTATTTGTTTGAAGGTGGGGAGGAAGACTATCGCCGCAATCGCCGGCACCCCCACAAATATCACATCACTGTCTTTGGCACACCGGGCCCGACTGGACTTTGGGGGTGGCGATTTGAGGGGCATCATTTGTCCCTGAATTTCAGTATTCAGGACGGACTCGTTGTGAGCAGCACTCCGGAAATGTTCGGTGCAAATCCAGCACTGATCGATGCCGGACCAGGCCGCAACCTGCGGATCCTTGCTGGGCGCGAAGATATCGCCCGCCAGATCCTTAAGGCTTGCAACGAGGAGCAGAAAAAGCAGATGTGGGTTTCAGAAACCGCTCCGGATGATATCCGAGGCGCAGGGGCTCCTCAACCTGTGGTAGAAGCAGCAGTTGGGCTGAAATACGGTGACATGTCACCCGAACAGCAGAAACTGATGAAGGCGCTGATTGGAGAATACCTGTCGGCAATGCCGGCGCAGGTGGTCCGTGATCGCCTGAAGGCTATTGAAAAATCGGGGATGGAAGATGTGCGAATGGCGTGGTGGGGCGATTCCGAAGTCAATAAACGCCATCACTATGTTATTCAGGGGGGTTCGTTCATTGTGGAGTACAATAACACTCAGAACGATGCTAATCACGTGCACGCGATGTGGCGAAGCGTCGGTGGTGACTTCAATCTCCCTGCGGGCAAGTAATGACTTGTAAGTAGCGATGCTGATTTCAGTACGCGGTTGATGAGCATCGCAGTAAAGTATGCTCGTCAGCCGTTTCTGTGAGAGCCTCAGCTTTTATTGAACTTCGATTTCACTATTCAGTTTGCAGTACTTGATGTCTCAACCAATTGATAGTTTTCGTTTGCCCAATGGCCTGCTCGTTATTGTCGAACCCATGCTGGACGTGCAGTCCGCTGCGTTGACACTCCTTGTTCCGGCCGGAGGTGTGCGTGATGCGGCGGAGAAATGCGGAACAGCCGCCATTCTCACGGAAATGTTCGCTCGAGGAGCCGGCGGTCACTCCGCGCGTGAACTCTGTGCGGCGATGGATAATCTTGGGCTGCAGCGAGGCGTTTCTGTCGGAAGCGCGCATATCACGTTCTCGGCAGCGACAACGGCCCATCGCGTCTGCGAAGCCTTGCCGTACCTCGGTAAAATGGTCACCGAACCGCATTTGGCCGATGAAGACTTCGAACCAGCTCGCGATCTGATTGAGCAGAGCCTGATGTCGATGGAAGACGAGCCTCGGCAGCGGCTTGGTAAGGTACTTCGCGAATACAGTTATGCGGCTCCCTGGGGCAATTCGGCAGAAGGTGATCTTGCCGACCTGCCTCACATTTCCGTTCAGGATATTCGCAATCATTTCTTAGAATTCGTGTCTCCGAATGAGGCCATTCTTGGCATCGCGGGGAACATTGACGCCAGTCAGATTCGCGACGTTGTGGAATCCGTTTTTAGTGGCTGGAAGCGATCTTCGGCAATGGAAATGACCACTGGCCAGCTTCCTAAGTCCCCATTTCACATCGAGCACGATTCGGCGCAGACTCACATTGGGCTTGCCTGGGAAACCGTTCCATACCGCGATGAACGTTACTATGAAGCGTGGGCTGCGGTGAGCCTGTTGAGTGGCGGAATGAGTTCGCGACTTTTCACTGAAGTTCGTGAAAAACGCGGGCTCTGTTATGCGATCTCGGCTTCCCTGAGCACTCTACGGGATGAAGGTCGAGTTTTCGCTTACGCCGGGACAACACCCGAGCGTGCTCAGGAGACGCTGGATGTCACTGTTGCCGAAGTACTTCGTCTGCATGAAGGAATCACCGATGATGAGTTGCAACGATGCAAAGCCAGAGCAAAGAGTTCGCTGATCATGCAGCAGGAGTCAACCAGTTCCCGCGCCTCGTCGCTGGCCAGAGATATGTATCACCTCGGTCGTATCGTAACACTGGACGAAATCAATACGCGCATTAACGCCCTGTCGACTCACCAGGTACGGGAATTTGTGATCGAACACACACCGAAATCCATGGTTCTGGTGACTCTCGGACCCCAGTCTTTGAATCCCGATTGTGTCACAGCTCTTTAGTGTCGTGCCTGGTAGTATCGGGGTTCATCTTCGCAGAATAACGGCTCTTTGTTTTCGGATCATTCGCTATGAAGTTTCAGCACTGCACGTTGTCCAATGGCCTGACGCTGATTGCAGAAACCAATCCCGCCGTTTACAGCGTGGCTGCAGGTTTTTTCGTCCGCACGGGTTCGCGAGACGAAACCAAAGAAGTGTCCGGCGTAAGTCATTTTCTGGAGCACATGGCTTTCAAAGGAGACGAAAAATTCTCTGCGGATGACATCAATCGTGTGTTCGACGAAATTGGGGCAAAGTACAATGCCTCGACCAGCGAAGAAGTCACAATGTATTATGCCGCTGTGCTTCCGGAATATCTTGAACGAGCTTTAGAGTTGCTGGCTTCCCTGATGCAACCATCGCTGCGTGTTGAAGATTTCGATATGGAAAAGAACGTCATCCTTGAGGAGATCAGCATGTACGAAGATCAGCCTTCGTTTACGTGTTACGATCATATCATGGCGACACATTTTTCCGGACATCCGCTTGGGCAGAGCATTCTGGGGTCCAACGCGAGCATCACAGCGCTCACTGCGGCTCAAATGCAGTCGTATCACCGAAACCAATACCACACTGGCAATATTATTCTGGCGATTGCAGGAAACTGTCAGTTTGAGGACGCTGTGGCACTGGCTGAGAAGTACTGCAGCAGGATTCCTGCGGGAAAGCGTTCTCGAGTCCTTCCGGCAATCGAACCAATAACGACGACTCGACTTGTCGTGCGGGAAAGCAGTGTTCAGGAACACATCATGCAAATGGGAATTGGACCCGATTGTCGGGACCACCTGCGCTTCGCTGCCGAGTTGCTCTCAGTCGTTGTTGGAGATGATTCCGGCAGTCGATTGTTTTGGGAACTCGTTGATCCCGGCCACGTGGAGTCAGCGGATCTCAGTTACAGCGAATACGACGGAACCGGAGCCTGGATGGGTTATCTCAGTTGCTCGCCCGAGAATGTTGCCGAAAACATCGAACGATGTCGCAAGGTGTTTGAAGATGTGAATGCTAATGGCATTACCGCTGAGGAACTGGAGCAGGCTCGAAATAAGGTCGCTTCGCGAATTGTTCTTCGCGGCGAACGTCCGATGGGGCGATTGTCATCGCTCGGCGGTAACTGGATGTATCGCGGCGATTACCGTTCCATTTCCGATGATCTCAAAGCCGTGCGCAGTGTCACGCTGGATGAGATTCGACAGGTTCTCAGGCAGTATCCGATTTCCATGACAACAACCGTTGGTGTAGGGCCCTTGAGCGAACTGCAAAACGCCTGATTGTCGCCGTATCGTACCACTCGAAGAATCAGGATGATTGAGTAAGCCGGGGTAGAAAAATTCTGCCCCGGCGGTCTGCTGACGACTAGGGTTTGCTCACAGAGGGAGCCTGTTGTTCAATCTTTAATTGGTAGTCTCGTTGAGCTTTTCGAGACGTCACTGCTGCCGGAGCACCATTCGAGCTGATTCCCTCCAGTTGCTTCAGCTGAACGCGATTTGTTTCAGCGAAAGTTTCCAGTGACGGACACTTCAAGTCCACTCCGTTAGTGCTGAGAAATGCAGCATTCCCTTCGAGTGTTTTGCGGCAGGCTGCGATATCGCCAAGATCGAGAAACCTTGTGGCCAGTTTATTCTGCTCATTGGCGACGAGTGCGACAACGTCAGCCATGACGCTGTTATCGCGGCTGGCCTTCACTTTTTCATCCGATCCACTGAACTTTACGGAGACTTCACCGGTCAGCGACTCAGATTTGTGAGTGGACATATTCATGTAGGTGACTTGCACTGTTGCCAGTGAAGACATGGCCGATTCAATGGGCTCCGAACCTTCTACTGCAAGTGACGCAGGAATCTCGACTTCAATAACGACATGCTTTTGCTGATCGCTATAAACCTGAGCGAGACGAGTGATCACGCTTTGCCCGTTAATGTCGGCAGAGTTTCCCAGGACCCGTACAGGACGAATGCCCTCTGGAATGTTGATTTTAACATCCACTTCCTGAGCAACCACAGAAAGTGCCTCATCAAATTCACGGCGAAAAATGCTGGCAAGCTCAGAAGCATTTTCGATGAACTGATGGTTTCCGCCACTCTTGCCGGCAAGTTCAACCATCAGATCTTCATTGTAACCAAGCCCAAGTCCCAGGGTTGAGACGCTGATGTTTTCCTTCTTCAGTGAAACACCCAGTTCGCCAAGTTCTCCTGGTGACGATGGGCCGACGTTTGCGAGTCCGTCGGAAAGCAAAATGATGCGATTGACATGTTTATCGTCCAGAAACTTGCGGACCTCCGCTGCGCCTTTGCTGACCCCGCCAAACAAGGCCGTGTTTCCGTTAACCTGAATTCCGCGAATCACGCTGGCCACTTGTTCTTTGTCGCTCAGTTTTGTTGCCGGGACGAGCACGCTGACATCAGAATCGTACGCAATGACAGAAACGATGTCGTTTGGCTTCAATAAGTCCAATGCGCTGATGGCGGCTTCACGAGCTTTCTCAATCTTCTCACCCTGCATCGATCCGGAGCGGTCCAGCACAATCGCGACGTTCAATGGTGCACGTTCTCCCTCGGGCTTCTGGTGAAATCCCGTCAGTCCCACTCGCATCCATGCCATCTGCTTCTCGCCGGCCTTCAGGATGCTGTAGGCTGGTCTGGCATTCAACGCCAGCTTGGGGCCATCGGCAGATTCAGCACGCTCCGAGGCGAAAATGGGCGAGTGCAGGATCGTGGCGCACAGCACGATTCGAGCAAGCATAGTCTTTACAAACAACTTGTTAATCCGGATCATGGGTCTCTCCTTAAAGATGCAATGACTGAACTGGTCGCAATCGACCTGTGCAGTATTGGACGCTTAAATCACGCACAAGTGGTGAGACAGCTGTCACAAGTTTGTCAGAAACCTGTCAGCAGGTCGCTGGCGCTACTGGTAAATGACAACCAGAAATACCAAGGCTTCCGATTTTGCCAGATTTCGAATCTCATGCGGCACATCAGCGCGATAACTGGCCGAATCGCCCTTATTCAATTCGATCAACTCGGCCTCGGAAGTGACACCCACTTTTCCCTTCTGCACAGTCAGAAACTCGCGCGTGCCCTCAAAGTGTGCCGCCGATCTCAGCGCCCCCTCTGGATTCAGCATCACTTCATAGAACTCAACATCTTTCTCCAGATGCAAAGGTGACAGGGTTCGAATTGAGCAATTGCTGTCGGTTCGAAAGATATGACTGCGGTCCTCTGCTCGGATGACCTCAATATTCTGCGCAGGAACCACCTGCTCCAGTAATTCCGCCATCGACATCCCGAGGGCGGTAGCGATTTTGACTGTCACAGCGAGCGTGGGATTCGCCTGCTCGCGTTCAATCTGACTCAGCATTGAACGACTCACGCCAGACGATTTGGAAAGCACATCCAGCGACCAGCCTCGCGTCTGGCGAAGTTCATGTATCCGCCGACAGACATGGCGACTGACATCTTCCGCAGACTGCTGGCTGGATTCCGACTCTGCCGGCTTCTTCTTCATGATCATTCGCTCGCGGGAAAATATCCGTTATATGGGAATGTCGTCTTGCAAAACGGACGATCGTGTGTTTAATATCCTGCACACCGAATCCAGTATATTCAATACCACAGGAGACGCCAAGATGAAGGCACTGGTCAAACGACATTCAGAAAAAGGACTTTGGCTGGAAGATGTTCCAGAGCCAAAGGTTGGCGTCAATGATGTGCTGATCAGGGTCGACCGTACTGGGATCTGCGGAACTGACGTTCACATTTACGAATGGGATGCGTGGGCGCGAAAGACAATTCCAGTGCCGATGACTGTCGGACATGAATTCGTTGGAGAGATTGTCGAAGTGGGCTCTAATGTGGTTGACTTCCATCCAGGGGAAGTCGTGAGTGGTGAAGGACACGTCGTTTGCGGCCGTTGTCGGAGTTGTCTCGCAGGTCGTCGCCATTTGTGTCCGAAAACTCAGGGGATTGGCGTCAATCGTCCAGGTGCATTTGCGGAATACATCGCATTACCAATGACTAATGTGTGGCATCACCATGACAATATTGATCGAGACATTGCCTCGATTTTTGATCCATTTGGAAACGCCGTACACACGGCTCTGGCCTTTCCTGTGCTGGGTGAAGATGTCCTGATTACAGGAGCCGGTCCGATCGGGCTGATGGCGGCCGCTGTAGTACGACACGCTGGTGCTCGGTTCGTCGTTGTGACGGATGTCAATCCCTGGCGACTGGAGCTTGCAAGAAGGCTGGGGGCAACGCGGACTGTCGACGTTCGAACGGAATCTCTGGAAGATGTGCAGAGGGAATTGGGAATGGTCGAAGGATTCGACGTTGGGCTTGAAATGTCAGGGAATCCATCGGCATTTCGCAGCATGCTCAGGAATATGGCTCACGGCGGCAAGATTGCGATGCTTGGCATCCCATCGGAAGATATCTCGATTGACTGGAATATTGTTGTTTTCAACATGCTGACCATTCACGGGATCTACGGTCGCGAAATGTACGAAACGTGGTACAAGATGACCGTCATGCTTCAAAGTGGCCTTGATATCAGTCCGGTGATCACTCATCGTCTGCACTTCACGGAATTCGAAAAAGGATTTGAAGCGATGCGGTCCGGTCAGTCGGGAAAAGTAATCCTGAAGTGGTAGCCGCACTCTAAAATACTCACGGAGATTTTCTGATGTCGACACTGCTCGAACATGCGACAGCGGAACTCGAGTCCATCCGCCAGCAGGGTTTATTTAAGGCTGAGCGAACAATCGATTCGCCACAGCGCACGGACATACGTCTGCAGGACCAGAGGACGGTCCTGAACCTCTGCGCGAATAACTATCTGGGACTGGCCGATCATCCAGAGATCGTGAAGGCGGCACACGAAGCCCTGGATCGCTGGGGTTATGGTATGGCATCGGTGCGGTTTATCTGTGGCACTCAGACGATTCATCGAATCCTTGAATCGCGCCTGAGTCAGTTTCTGGGGACCGACGACACCATCCTTTACGGTTCGTGCTTTGATGCGAATGGCGGATTGTTCGAAACACTGCTCGGTGAGCCGGATGCGATTATTTCGGATTCGCTGAATCACGCCAGTATCATCGACGGCGTTCGCCTCTGTAAGGCACAGCGCTTTCGATATCGAAATAATGATATGGGTCATCTTGAAGAACAGCTGAAGGCTGCAGAATCATGTCGATTCCGACTGATTGCCACGGATGGCGTTTTCTCAATGGACGGCTACCTTGCGAAGTTGCCCGACATCTGCGAACTGGCAGACAAATACAACGCCAGTGTCATGGTGGATGATTCCCACGCAGTCGGGTTTATGGGTCCAAACGGTCGCGGCACGCCGGAACATTTTGGCGTTTCGGGTCGTATCGACATTCTGACCGGGACGCTCGGCAAGGCGCTCGGCGGAGCGAGTGGTGGTTACACAAGCGGTCGACAGCCGCTGATTGATTTGCTCCGGCAGCGTTCTCGCCCGTACCTTTTTTCGAACACACTCGCACCGCCAATTGCGGCGGCGTCGGTGAGGACGCTGGAGTTGTTGAGCGAATCGCAGCAACTGCGAACTCAACTTCGCACCAACACCGAATACTTCCGCGCTGCCATGACCGATGCCGGGTTCCGAGTCCTCCCCGGAGAACATCCGATCATTCCAGTCATGATTGGCGATGCCGCTCTCGCCAGCAAGTTTGCCGAAGCTTTGCTGCGAGAGGGCCTGTATGTTGTTGGATTCTCCTTTCCGGTTGTCCCCAAAGGGGAGGCGCGCATTCGAACTCAGATGTCGGCAGCTCACACACGCGACCAACTGGAAATCGCTGTGAAATCATTTCAGCGAGTCGGTCGGCAGCTGGGTGTCATCTCGTAGCCTGAACGGAGCACCAGGCAATAGCTTTGACCAGCTTGCAGCGGCGAGTCACCCATACATTCACGGCTCAAGTATCGGCGGCTTCAAAAAGGCCGAACGCGACATGGCCTCCAAATCCAAGCGACAGTTTTGCCGCGCGACGAAGTTCGGGGCGTTGTTGCGATTGGGAATGCAAACGGATTCGACATTGCGAGTCCTGAGCTTGAAGATTGGTAGTTCCCGGTACGCTCTTTTGGGACAGCGCCAGAATTGCTGTTGCTGTTTCCACACTTCCAGCGGCACCCAGCAGATGCCCGATTGCGCCCTTGATGCCAAAACACAGCGGAGTGGAGTCACCAAAGACCTCACAGATGCCTCGTGATTCGGCCAGATCATTGGATTCCGTCCCTGTTCCATGGAGACTAATGACATCCGGCGGAGAAATCCCGGAAGCTCCCGTGCGTCGCAGCAATTCTGCGACAACAGCGCCCGACGTATCGATCTGCGTCATCCCCGTGGGATCGCTCAGCCAACCGCCGCTAATCACTTTGGCAAGTCCAGCCGCACCGCGCGCCGAAGCATGAGCCCGAGATTCCAGAATCATGACTCCAGCGCCTTCACCGATCAGGAATCCGTCCCGGGATTCATCAAACGGACGACATGCAGATGCCGCATCGCACGATCGTGAAGCCACTCGCAGCCGATGAAATGACGACATGACGGAAGCTCGTAGTCCTGAATCTGCGCTGCCGACGATACAGACGTCACAAAGGCCTGAATGCACCATGACTGCTCCCTGAAGTACAGCAATCAACCCCGTTGCACAGGCTGCGACGGGGCAGGTTATTCCGGCCTGTGCTCCGGTGATCGCTGCGATTGCCCGAGTCGCACTGTCCGGCTGGAATGCATGCATCCAAAGTTGTCCGAAATCCGGCACGTGTCCGCTCAAATCAGGAAGTCCCGGAGTGGCCAGGCTGGGGTGTTGCTCCATGTACGGCGACGGAATGATTTGTGATCTCAGCCCTTGCGTCAGTCGTTCTGCCGTTCGCAGTCCCCCTTTGCTGCTTCCGAATACAACAGCAGTACGTTGTGGGTCAGCAGGAAGCTGTTGCAAGCCGGCCTGTGTCATGGCTTCGTGTAACGCAACAAGAGTCATCGCGACGAGCGGTTCGGAATGCCAGGCAGCCTGAACGCCGACCGGAATCGAGCTTGATTTCAGGATTAACGCCAGAAGACGGGCAACTTCGCATTGATTGACTGGCGCTCCCGTGACAGGCAGGCCGGGTATCTCGCAGAGCTGTTCAAAATGATCAATGTCGTTCGCCGAAAGAGAGCGACCTGCACGGTCTCCTTTGATAAGTCTGTTCCAGGTTTCTCCTGCAGACAAGGCAAGCGGCGTGACCAACCCGATGCCCGTTACGAACACATCTCGGCCAGGGTTGGAATCACAAAATGACAGCACGAGTCTACCGAGGCATTTGTGTTTGAGGTGAAAAGTTCAAGTGCCAGCAAACCTCAGACCATACACCGCAAGCACTTGCCGAAAACTATACCTTTGCCAGTTGTTCGGCAGCCAGTTCTTTGAGAGCTCGCTTGTAATCCACTGGCATTACCTTGTGAAAATGCTTCAGCGACTTCTGCCAGGTGTCGAGAATCTGCTTTGCGACGGCAGAACCGGTGTACTTCGAATGGTTCTCGATCAGAGTTCGCAGTTCCTGAATGTCGGCGACTTCCGTCATCTCTTCAAGGGCCACCATTTCCAGATTGCAGTTAACGAGAAACTTGCCATATGGATCGTAAACATACGCCACACCGCCCGACATCCCAGCCGCAAAATTGCGGCCGGTAGGTCCGAGCACCACGGCGCGACCGCCAGTCATGTATTCGAGGCCATGATCGCCGCAGCCTTCGATGACCGCAGTCGCTCCGGAGTTCCGCACGCAGAAGCGTTCGGCGGCGATGCCGCTGAAGTAGGCTTCACCAGACGTGGCTCCATAGAGAGCGACGTTACCGATGATGATATTTTCATTCGCCTTGAAGTCCACACCCTTTGGCGGGTACACAATCAGGCGACCGCCTGACAGTCCCTTGCCTGCGTAGTCGTTAGCATCGCCCTCGACTTCAATCGTGATGCCGTGAACAAGCCACGCGCCAACGCTTTGCCCGGCTGATCCCTTGGCTTTGATGTGAATCGTTTCCGCCGGAAGCCCGTGCGCTCCGTGAGCACGGCTGACTTCGTTGCTGAGAATTGTCCCGAAGGCACGGTCGATATTCTGGATTGTCGTGTCGATGCGAACGTGCTTCCTGTCCTTCAAAGCCGGCTCGCACTTTATCAGCAGTTCCATATCGCGGACGTTGTCCAAAGCATGGTCCTGACTAATCGTGCAGTAGGTCTTCACTGCGTCGTGTGGCTTCTTCGCAGGAGTCAGAATCGGCGACAGGTCCAGTTGGCTTGCCTTCCAGTGAATCACTGAGGAATCCAATTCCAGCATATCGACACGACCAACCATTTCATTGATCGTGCGGAAACCGAGTTCAGCCATAATCTCACGAGTTTCCTCGGCCACCATGAAGAGATAATTCACGACGTGTTCCGGCTTGCCCTGAAATTTCTTGCGCAGCACGGGATCCTGAGTCGCAATGCCCACCGGGCACGTATTCAGGTGACATTTTCGCATCATGATGCAACCCAGTGTGATCAGCGGAGCCGTCGCAAAGCCGAACTCTTCAGCACCCAGCATCGTTGCGACAACCACGTCACGACCAGTCTTTAACTGACCGTCGGTCTGCAGGCGAACTCGGCTTCGCAGGTCGTTCATGACCAGCGTCTGATGCGTTTCCGCGATCCCCAGTTCCCATGGCAGGCCGGCATGCTTGATGCTGGTCAGCGGCGACGCACCTGTTCCGCCTTCAAAGCCGGAAATCAGGATGTTATCGGCATGGCCTTTGGCGACGCCCGACGCAATGGTGCCCACTCCGACTTCCGATACCAGCTTGACGCTGATGCGAGCTCGGCGGTTAGTGTTCTTCAGGTCGAAGATCAGCTGCGACAGGTCTTCAATAGAATAGATATCATGATGCGGAGGAGGGCTGATCAGTCCCACGCCTTTTGTTGACATCCGAGTTTCCGCGATCGTCTTGTCAACTTTGTGACCGGGCAACTCTCCGCCTTCACCCGGCTTAGCGCCCTGAGCGATTTTAATCTGCAGTTCATCTGCGTTGGTCAGGTACCATGAAGTCACACCGAATCGACCAGACGCAATCTGTTTGATCGCCGAACGACGTGAGTCTCCGTTTTCCATGGGCTCAAAGCGATCATATCGCTCGCCACCTTCGCCCGTATTGCTCTTCCCGCCGATACGATTCATTGCAATCGCAAGCGACTCATGAGCATCTGCGGAGATTGAGCCGTAGCTCATCGCTCCCGTGCAGAATCGCTTAACGATCTCCGCGGCCGATTCGACTTCTGCCAATGGAACAGGCTCGCCCTTGCGGAACTTGAGAAGGCCTCGCAGATGGCATGACCGAGTGGTTTCGGTATTGACCAGCTTGGAAAAGTCCTTGTACGCCGACTTGTCCCCGGTCCGAGCGGCCTGCTGGATCCGACCGATGGTGTGCGGATTCCAGGCATGTTTTTCGCCCGTTCGACGCCAGGCGTAGAGCCCCTGATTGGGCAGCTCGGCGGAAATGCTGTCGGAGTTCTCAGGGAACCCAACGTGATGACGCATCAATGCTTCTGTTGCGAGCACATCAAAGTTCACACCTTTGATGCGGCTGGATGTGCCTGCGAAGCAAAGATTCACAACGTCGTCAGCGAGGCCGAGAGCCTCAAAGATCTGCGCGCCCTTGTAGCTTTGCAGCGTCGAGATACCCATTTTGGCCATCACCTTCAGCATGCCGTGAGCCACGCCCGATCGATAGGCCCCCACGATGCGATCGTCGTCCCAGTCGTCGGTCAATTTGCCGTCCAGACGAGCCTGTCGCAGAGCGTACAAGGCGAGATAGGGATTCACCGCGTCTGCTCCATAG
>JANPHT010000092.1:0-6783 GCA_031424595.1 Planctomycetota bacterium | reverse complement strand
CGTGATGTTGCCGCCAGCGGTATCAACGACATCCGCGTTCACGACGAGCGGGCTGTTGGTGACGATGGTTACTCCGCCGCCGTTGGTGCTGACGCCGGTGATGTTTCCAGATGAGGTCGAGATGCTGCCGACGGTGGCTCCGCCGGCGGTGTCAGTGATATCGACTCCGCCAGCGCCCGAGTTGCCAACCGCGAACGTCGTTACGTCGACGTCGAGGTTGATGCCCGTGGCCGAAACGATCGCCAGATTCGTGACTGTGATATCCGCCGCTGAATCGCCGGTCCCCTCGGTGACATTTGCGCCGGTCCTCAACACGAGCGTCGGAACGTTTGCGTTCGCCAGTGACAGATTGTCAACCTTGATCGCACCCGCCGTCGCCGTGCCGATTTCCAGCCGACCTGCCGTAATCAGATCAGCTTCGGAATCGGTCAGATTGAACGTTCCGGCAGCGCCGCCGAGGCCAATTGTGCTGCCCGCTGTGGACGGCAACAGCGTGACGGTCGACGTCGACGCGAGTGTTCCTGAAAGAGCGACGTCCGCTGCTGTGATGGAAATGATTCCACCGGACGTGGACATAGCACATCCGCCGTTGTCGGAAGTGAACGTCCCCGTCCCATTGAGGTCGCTGTCGGCATCAACAATAAAAGTTCCACCACTTGTCATGATGTCTGCATTCGCGCCGCTGAGCGTCACTCCATTTGTCGCCGTCAGACTGACGTTGCCGCCCGATGAACTGATCGTGCCATTGACCGTAATCGTATCCGTCCCTGTCCCGCTCAGGACGTCGATGCCCTGATTGGTCAGCAGTGTCAGCATGCCAAGTGAAATGGAGTCATTACCGGCCAGCGAATTGACAATCAGCTTCCCACCTGGAAAGGACGACAGCGGAATCGTTACTGTCGGTGTACCTGTCCCGGAAGACCCCAGTATCGTGCCCACGATACCGATGGCATTGCCATTGTTATCAGTAATGGTCAGGTTTGTGCCGTTGGCCGCAAACGACCAATTGTCATTTGAATTTCCTCCGCCGATATCCGTGACGACGAGATTGCCACCGGACAGGGCGACGCTTGTCTGGGCCGAATTCGCGGCTTGACTTACGGCGCTGCCTAGCACCGTCAGCCAACCGCCATTCTGAGAACCCAGCGGCGCGGCATCAAACCAGTCCCAGCCCAACGAAACAATCGTTCCAGCGCCGTATGGAATCAGTGCCACCGTGCTGCCCGCACCGTCCGAATAGATGGTTGCTGATCCAGCAGGTAGAGTTGCCGTATTAAACTCTATTGTTTGGCTGTGAGGAGGAAGTGAAGCCGGCCCGCCAGCGAAAGCTGTTCCGGCCGCGGCAGGCGTAAGCGATGCTGTACTGGATGAACCATAACTCAGACCGAAACCGAACACGCCGTTCAGGAACCCAGCGTAATCGGCGCTGATAATGAGTCCTCCACCGTTGGCGACGAAATTCTGGATGGCGGCTTTCGCTGCAACGTCGAGTGCGGGCGCCAGGGCACTGTTTTCTTGTTCGGGAATAAGGAGTGCATCTTTTCCACTAAGGCCGGCTGTGAAGCTGGCTGCAGTCAATCCGGTAAAAGTGGTGACGCTGTGTCCGAGTGATGAAAGTGAGGCCTGAATCGTGTCTGATTCGCTGCCAGATCCACCGGCCGTATCGACGTAGGTTCCGTTGTCGAAAACTGCGACTGCTGAGAGCAGCAGCCGCTCTTCCAGTGAATCCACAACGACAAAGCGGCGATGCGATTTTCTTGGGTGGCTGTGACTGTTTCTTCCGCCGATGAGTCTTCGGAAATGATCCAGAATCTCACCTTTTGGCGACCGTTCTGTCATAGATCTCAAGCCATTGAACAAGTCGTGAAACTGCATGATTACAGCCTTCTTCCAGAAATTACCAGGATTCTGTAGCCCTGAACGTACATCCATGGATACATTTTCCCATTAGAAAAGCCGCAACGGGGGCGCACGAGAAATCGTCGCTTGAATTGCGGTCACTCAGACCGATGAGCGCGGCAGGTTGGTAGCCAGGTGCGTGCTCATCGGTTTTTTATGGCATCACTCTCAACAGCCTATCGCGTCGTCGCTGTCCGCCATCGAGATTCCATCAGTTCAACATCAGCGATCTGTCAACATGCCCTATCTAAAAGAACGCCTTATCTAACAGATCCGTACAAGCCATAGGATAACCCGTAGTACTATTGATGAGGCTTCCGATTGGGAATGATGGGCGGTGGTGCCTGGCCT
Organism: Planctomycetota bacterium; assembly: GCA_031424595.1. Lineage (GTDB taxonomy): Bacteria > Planctomycetota > Planctomycetia > Planctomycetales > Planctomycetaceae > SXXK01. The sequence continues at coordinate 4,533 of JANPHT010000092.1, read as the reverse complement.
AAGCAACATAAGTTGAGTCAACGGAATCTGAACAGTGAGCGAATTCGGCAACATGTCGATTCAATGGTAACAATCGACCCCCGTGGAAATACCGGTACAACTTTAATACGGTTCGGCACAGCGATCGCTACGAGCAGCGAACTGGATCGGAGTCTGTCAGGATCGACAGAGATCGTCGCGATTGAATGCAGCGAGGAAATCGCGGGAGTGTGAGTGGCACCACGCGAAGCAGTTCGAAATTGGTGTGCAGTCGCTTTCGATTGAAAGCCAAACCGGCGGGATTCGCTGAGTTTGCGTTCTATCACCCGGCCAGTTAGGCGTGCGTAGGCCTGCTTGCGATTTTACCACTTGAACCCGCCGACAACATGGCTAAGGTTGACGCACATTGAAACGGTTTTCTGTACTGGTCCCTCAAATATCCGTCTGGGCAGGATTGTGAAGCTCGCGTGGCATTTCAGCAAAGTGAATCCTCGGTTTAAGAACCGAGAAGCAACTCAGGGAGAGTTCTTCTCCAATGACACCGAGTTGCGCGCATTGATCCGGGAGGCCGTACAGAATTCGCTTGACGCACGGCGACCGGGACTTCGAGGCCCCGTTTCCATTCGCATCTTTATTTCCGGAACGCAGGGCGCTTTGCGACCTGAAGACGCCAAGCGGTACTTCCGCAGCGGTTGGGATCATTTTCATGCGGAAGGCAGCGGCCTTCGCGAAGCACCTGGAAGAAACGATGCTTGTCCGTTCATTGCCTATGAGGACAGTGGCACAACCGGTCTGACTGGAGACGTGGAGCAGTATCACGAAGTCGCTGGCGTTCGCAATCCATTCTACTATTTCTTTCGCGCCGAGGGACAGTCGAACAAACTTGAAACCGGGCGAGGACGATGGGGTCTTGGAAAATTCGTCTTCCCACGCAGTAGTTCCATCCGAAGTTTCTTTGGGCTGACCGTTCGCCATGATGATGGCAAGAAGTTGCTTGTCGGCCAGTCAATTCTGCGGTCTCATCATATCGAGGACAAGAGCTATACTCCCGATGGATGGTTTGGCGAAAAGCCTGAAAAAGATGAAGCTGCCGCACCTGTAGATGATCAGGACTTCATTAATCAATTCGAGTCAGACTTTTGCCTCGAAAGGAAACTCGATCCCGGATTGTCACTGGTTGTGCCATTTTGCGATACAAGTTGGACGCCCGAGGCCGTTGTGGAATCGGTCATTCAGGACTATTTCTACGTCATACTCCGCGACGAACTTGTTGTGACGGTTGAAAGCAGCACTTCGCAGACGGTTGTGAATTCATCGACGTTAACGGGGATCATTGAGCAGGCTGGCGAGCACGTTAAGGATGGTGTCCAGCCACTACTGAAGCTGACCAACTGGGCCCTCACGTCGGTTGCGGCTTCAGCGGCAATCGTGCTGAAATCGAATGGAGCAGCGAGTCTCGCCAAATGGAGTCAGAAGACGATTCCTGCGAACATCTTTTCTTCCCTTCGCAGGGTATTCAACGACACGGGCCGATTGGCTCTGCGGGTGCCGGTGGATGTGCAGTATCGGCACGGATTGCTCAGGGCTTCTTACTTCGATATTTTTCTTGAGCGATCTGAGGGATCGCAGCAAAAGCGTCCGATGTTTATACGTGACGGCATCATTATCTCCGACGTTCGCAGCCGCCTGATTCGTGATGTTCACGCTCTTGTGACGATTGACGATTCGCCCCTGACTGAGTTTCTGGGCGATGCCGAGAATCCGGCTCATACGGAATGGCACGAAGAATCATCTCATTTTAAGGGTAAGTATCTCAACGGGACAGCGACACTGCGATTCATTCGCAATTCCGTGGCTGACCTTTGCCAAATGCTGACGGAAGCCGCCGAAGATGAAGATCCGGAAATGCTCCTGGACGTGTTTTCCATCGGAACGATGGGTGGGCATGACCCGAACTGGTCGGTCCAGTTCCCTTCGATGACAAATAAGGGGACACCAGGAACAAACGCGAACACGCAGAGGCTCAGGACCCTGAAAGAAAAAACACGGAAACTACGTTCCTGGCGTCTGACACGCCGAGAAGGAGGATTTCGAATTGCCGGACGACCCGCCCCTGAAGAACTGAATCGGGGTATCGAAATCCTGGTGGCGTATGATCGTCGGAGCGGCAGCGCTTTACGAAAGTACTCTCACACCGATTTCCAGCTTGATCAAAAACCTGTTCAGATCGATGCTCACGGCGCTCAGATTGAAATCCCGGAGCCGAATCGACTCATCGTTTACCCGGACAGCGATGTCTTTGACGTCACTGTAACGGGATTCGATAAAAACCGAGACCTGTTCCTGCAGGCTCGAGCCAGTAAGACCTTGATGCGTATCCGCAATGTGCGCGAAGAACTGATCTTTGAGTAAATCAGTGCATTGCAGCGATTCCATTCATTCATGCAGACCGGTTGGAACGGCAGACAGAATGAGTTCATGCTCGTTGTGCCCATGCACGTTTGCGTTTTTCGTTGACAGAAGAATACCGTAGAGTTTAGAGACAAAGTTACTGCGCACTCTTCAGATCGGGACGCAGTTTTTGAGCATCTCGAAGGTAAACGTGTTCGATCTCTTTCGGAGTTCGATCGGAATTGATGTGCAGAAGCACGCGAATGCATCGCGCCATCGCGCCGGGCACAGGAATCTCCTGAGCACACAGCAGAGGAACCTGGCTCATTCCCATAGCACGAGCCGCTTCAGCGGGAAACGCGGAGCAAAGGTCCTCGGTCGTTGTAAAAACGGCGGAGATCACGTCATCAAAATCGGCAATCTTGTTCCGTTTGAGGACTTCCTCCATCAGTTCCCTGGCAGCCGCTCGAATCAGGGCAGGGTCGTCTGATTCCACAGTGATCGCTCCACGTACGCCACGAACGGCCATGAACTGATGCTCCGAAAAATTAGCAGAGAGCTAAATGCCCCGTCTTCACTCAACTTTTTGCAGAACTTATCACAACGGATAACAACAACCAGATGCCAGAACAGCAACGGAATGGTCCCTGCGGGTCCACCCTACGAGCCGGATTCTGATGAATTGGCCGTTTGCCGCAAGATCGGCGGGAAGAAAGCCTCCGAAATCTGCGGCTCTTTCCGCGAGTTCCCGAAAGAACTTGCAGTTTGAGCAGCCCATTGGTACCGTGCCGGCTCGTTTGTCCGCCGAATCGGTCTCCGGTTAAGGTGCGCGCTGCGAGCGGTCATTTTTGGCCGTGTTTTTGGGGGCTCTGTAACGAGAATGTCTCGGGCAGATTTCGCCCTGTCGAGTTGGGCAGCTTTGTGCTGAGGAATTTCAGCGGTCGAAGTCGCCTGATTCGCCTTTCAACGTTGGCTGTGACGGTTCTCAGCCTATCCAATTCATGGGGTTCAATTCGATGGCAGAAGCGAAGTACGTTTACACTTGGGGTGCTGGCAAAGCGGAAGGCGATGCCACAATGAAACCTCTTCTCGGCGGCAAAGGCGCGAACCTGGCGGAAATGAGCCGCATTGGTTTGCCGGTGCCAGCCGGTTTCACAATTACAACGGAAGTCTGCACGTATTTCTATGACAATAAGAAGTCATACCCGCCTGAGCTGAAGGCTCAGGTTCTGGCCGCCATCGCCAACACTGAAGCCGTGATGGGCTCGAAGTTCGGCGATCCAGCGAACCCAATGCTGCTCAGCTGCCGCTCCGGTTCACGCGAATCTATGCCAGGCATGATGGACACGGTTCTGAACATCGGCATCAACGAGCAGGTCGTTCAGGCTCTGATTAAGCAGTCGGGCAACGAACACTTCGCATGGGACAGCTATCGCCGTCTGATCCAGATGTACGGAGACGTTGTTCTGGGCTTGAAGCCGGAAACCAAGAACGATCCGGACCACTTCGAAGAGATTCTCGACAAGGCTCGCGAACACGCTGGCGTTGAACACGAGAAGGATTTGTCGATTGGCGTTCTGAAGGACATCGTGGCTCAGTTCAAGGCCGTCATCAAGAAGCACAAGGGAATGGACTTCCCTGAAGATCCGATGGAACAGCTGTGGGGCTGCGTCGGTGCGGTCTTTGGAAGCTGGATGAATGACCGCGCCATGGTTTACCGTCGTCAGTACGGCATTCCGCATGATTGGGGTACAGCGACTAACGTTCAGGCCATGGTCTTCGGGAATCTTGGCGACGACTGCGCCACCGGAGTGGGCCTGACTCGCAACTGTTCAGTCGGTCTGCCAGGCTTCTGCGGCGACTACCTGATCAACGCTCAGGGCGAAGACGTGGTTGCCGGAACTCGCACGCCACTTCGCATCGAAGAGACGCTCAGCAAAGACGCACCTGAAGCTTACAAGCAGCTCGATGAGATCGGGCATACTCTGGAAAAGCACTACAAGGAAGTTCAGGACATCGAATTTACTGTTCAGCGAGGCAAGGTCTGGATGCTCCAGACTCGTAATGCCAAGCGAACGGGTTTCGCGGCTGTTCGTATCGCGGTTGACCTGGTCAACGAAGGCCTGATCGATGCAAAGACGGCTCTCGAAAAACGCCGTATTC
>JANPHT010000091.1:0-19907 GCA_031424595.1 Planctomycetota bacterium | reverse complement strand
GGGGCCAAGAGGTCGCAGGTTCAAATCCTGTATTCCCGACTCCACTGGACAGGAAGCCCTTCGACGAGAACGTCGAAGGGCTTTCTCATTTCGTAGCATAGAGTTACGTCGTCGAGCCGAAAGTTCAAACAGATGATTTCGAGGATTCGACGCTTGCAGTGGTAATCGGCGGTAAGCCATTTCTCCCGAAGGGTTTGCGAAAGTTCAAACACTTTCGAGACCAAGTCTGCCATTTCATCGTTGGAACGGTCCACGGCATCCATTTGGAGCTTCAGAGCGGCCAGCCGGTCGCGAAGTTCGACCTGTTTCCTGGCAAATGTTTCCGCGTCAATCTCGCCGTCAACGCGAAGGTCCACTAAAGACATCGGCGAGCTGCCGTATCACCATCGTCAATGCTTCAGCGCCACGAAGCTCCGGGCGATGCTTCAGGACATCTGGAAGTCTTTTCGCCAACTGCACAAAGCTAGTGGCGCGAGTGGAAGCGATTGCTGGTCGCCAATCGCTTCTGGGATCATCGGCGATGAATGCTCCGCTAAAACCTTGGTAGGACTGGCCACCGAAAAAGGCTTTTCCGTAACCGAAACCGAAGAACAAGTTCAGTGCGCTCAAGAATTGCTCGGTGATAGCTACACGACTGAGGGATGAAAGATGGCGCTGCGCCAGAGGATTGAACAGGCGGGTCGAGAATCGCGATACATTGGTCAGGATCATGAGTTCCCGGCCATTCGCTTCGGCTTCGCGTTTCGTCGCCTGAAGCAAGGCATCGTCCCCCTTGCAGTCCAAAACAACGACGGGACAATCGTTCCGGCGAATTCGCTGCATGGCCAGGGAAGCGAGAACACGCTGGGACTTGCCGCTTCTAGCTGCACCCAGAACCCAGATTCCGCTTTCCCAAAGCTTGTCAGGGAGCAATACCGGGTACGCAGCGTTTCCGTGATTGAATCCGAGAAATGTGGATTCCCGATATTCACGAACATCAGCGGTTCGCAACCGTTCCACAATATCATCCACACACTGTCTTGAGTGCGCTGACATCTCATACATCTCCAGTTAGAGTGTCGCTTGGAAACAAAAGTGGATCGTCTTCCACCTGATTGCCATCGCGGCAATGTCCCGGCGCGAACCAATCCTTCGACATTGCATCAGACGAGGGCCATCGATTCGGTTGTTCGAACACGCTCACTGCGACATATGAAGGAACAATGCGAACAGCGCCTTCATCGTTGATCCACTCGAAGCCCGGTGAAATCACTTCTGCGATGAGGTCCCGAGACTGTTCAGATTCGGATTTGACCCTTCGAGTCACCCGGTGCCGTTTTGGGTCCACGGGTTCGGAAACCGCTGGCTCGAAGACTTTGACTTCCAGCAGCTCCAAACTTTGTTGGCACGAATCCATTTGCTGACTGAAGCGGGCCAGTAAGTCCGTCTTCAGAGGTTCAGGTAGGTCAGCGCTTTGATATCGCTTGAGATTCTCATCCGCAATCCGGTACTCCCGGATCGCGTGCAACACGCATTGTTCCAGCCGAGCACCATTGCCCGTTATCAGCAGTGCGCGAGCAAGTCGGCTCACATCACTATTACTCTCACTGACAGCATCTACAGCCGAGTGCCGCGACACGAGACGATCTATTGCCAACGCAATTCGATGGAAGGAGTCCACCAGATCTCCAGCATCGTCATTTAACGAGCTGGAGCGGGAGGATTGCCGGCGGACGGCAGCCAGCACTTCATTGAGAGTCGTTTCAAGTCGGTCCGCACGACTTTGCGGCAAATCCTTTTCCTTGGGTCCGCCATTGTTCTGGATTGGTCTTTCTTTTCGCATGACGAGTTTCCTGGGACTGGAGAATTGTGAAGACGACGATTACTAAGCAGATGCGACACGAGTCAGGCTCTGAGGGCTGCCGCTCGCCTGTACGAGCATTGCCACTTCGTAGAGGCAGCCGAGAATGTCGTGCGGCGTTTGTGCTTCGAAATAGTCGTCTCGGCTGGATGCAATCTGCTCCAGGAAAGGACGCAAGGCATCGTCGCCAATCCCCACGCAAATCAAGCGGGCCAGTTCTTTCAGTTCGTTGGCTTCGCTGAGCGCCGAAGAGAGGTTGTGCGGCATGCCGTCAGAGAAGAACACCACAATCTTCCGACACTTGCGATTTGCCGAGTTCAGCAAATTCTTGGTGACTGCGAGCGCCTCAGTAAAATGCGTTCCCCCAAATGCAGTCTGACGTTTCATGCCCTCGATAAAGGCGGCCGGATCATCAGAAAAAGGAACAACCACTGACGCCTTGTCCGGCCCTCCCATTACAACGAGTGCCGTTCGCAGATCCGCCGATGACACGTCATGTACGAACTTCTCCATTGCCCGCTTCGCCTGGACCAGTTTCTCGCCCGCCATGCTGCGGGAGCAGTCCAAAACAAGAACGACATCGGTGGCTTCTGAACCGAGTTCAGGCGAGTTCGTAAAACGATCACGCATCGCGAGCGGGACGACAATCGGTTCGAAGTCCGGGAGCCCAATGGGAACAACCGTCAGATTTGTGTTCCGCTGAGCGTCAACCGCGACGCCGATCTTGAGATCGTGTTGACCCGCCGGGAGATCGACTACCACACAGACCTGCTTCAGGAGGATTACCTCTCGCTCATCAAGAAACACCTCACGGCCGAGTAGTGGGTCGTGGCAACGTACACCGGGCTTGGCCATGAATGGTTCCAACATCAAAATCCACTTACCGCCCGGCGAACGCACGAATTGGCCCATTGCCTCGACGAACATTCCCCCGACCGGGATGGCTTGATTCGGTCGGACATACATTCGGTAAAGCTTCCCGCCCACACCGTCGCCGAGAAGCAAGCCGATACCACCATTCAGCAACCGAGCGACGTCCTCACGAAGGTAAGCCTCTTCAGCGGCTCCGTTGGAGACGACGTGCGTCGAGTCATCCGAGAGAATTACCGCGTCGGGACTGCGGTTGGTCAGTCTTGCCACTCGCTCGACAAATCCCGGCAACAATGCACTGCCGCCGATAACGAACACATGCGGAATCGACTCGACTGAGATGTTGGCATCGATCAGCGACGATTCGATCAATTCATCAACGCGCGTCCAGAGTGGAGCCCAGAGTTTCTGCGCGAACTCCAGCTCCATCTTGACTTCACGTTTTCCAGCCGATGTTTGAACGAAACCGGACGCTTGAGGAGCGGTCGAAAGTCGCAGTTTCATCTGCTCGGCCGCCTGCCAGATACTAAGCGCGCATTCACGTTGCTCATCACTCTCCAATGCGGACAGACAAAACGCATCCTCTTTTGAGAACGCGTTGGCACAATCCGCTCCCAGCTCCTTCGCGATGTGACCGGCAAGCAGTGAGGTGAAGTCTCGCCCTCCCAGCGTTTGCTTGCCGCCCACAGATGCAGCTACTTCATGGAATGCGCCGCGATCGAATTTCTGAACGGTTACATCAAACGTGCCGCCACCAAAATCCAGGCATTCAATGAGGTCGCCATCTTTGACCTTATGTTCACACTCGTGGAGAATTCTCCGGCATCCGGCCGCGGGCTCCGTTGTGAAGCGAATCGGCTGATTGCCTGCTTTGATTCCTGCCAGGCAAATTGCGCGATTCAGTGTCTCTCGGAATTCAATTCCCCACCCAGCAGGCATCGTGAAACAAAGTTCCAATTCGTTCGCGGGACGACTGGAACCGCCAAACTGCGGGTAACGGGCGAGTTCAGGGTACTTCACCAACAACTGCGCCACGATGTACCGAATCAGATGAGCCGTGAGTTCCACCGGGGTCGGACCGTCGCCGATGCGATCGTCGGGCGACGCCAGTAGTCGCGGTTTGACGAGCGAGTGGAATCTGTCAGGATATTTCCACGCTTGCAACTGAGCGTCTTCGCCAACGACGATTTCTCCGCCCGGTTTCAACAGCACAGCCGACGGGATAACCGATTCTCCGGTCGGGAATTTGACCGGATATGCCTTGCCGTTCTTCATCCAACTCACGCTGCTGAAGCACGTAGCAATGTCGATGCCCAAAGCGATTCGATCCGCAAAGTTCGGGTTCATATCCAATGCCTTTCGTTAACGTGTGAAAAATACAGGAGACTCGTACGATTCATGCACTAGCGCATCGTCGTTCTCAAACAACACGCGTGCTCCGCGTGCGGTCGATCCGACAATCGCCATTAAGCTCGTGGCGATGAATGCCGGAGGCACCAACCACATTGCGCCGAAATACAGCCACTGCTCGGGGCTTGTCAGAATGCGATCGAACCGAAGCTCCAGCAGTCGAATGGTCCCCAACGTGCCGAACAGTGGATATTCGCCGAGCTTGCTGTCTCGCAATGGATCGCTGATCAACGGATAGAAAATCGTGGCCGAGAGAACGAGCAACGTGATGGCAACCACATTCCAAACCAGGTACGACTGGCGATTAGCGGCATCTCCATACCGACTTCGTTCTGACCATGGCGCACGGGCTCCTGCCGGGACTGATGCTGGAGAGTGACAAAACACGTGGATCGCGTGCCAGGTTGCGTCCCATAACTCGCCAATCGGAACAGTCACGTGCCGTTGGAATGCAATCGGCCAAATGCCGATGCTTGCAATACCAACCGAACAAAGCACAACCACACCCTTCCCGCGAAGAGTGACATATCCGAGATCGTGGAAAACCTTCATGCACAGCGCGGCTGCAAACGCGGCGAACACCGCATAAGCGACTTCATCCCGTCCTTGCCCACGCAGGGCCAGCACCGCTTCTCGAAAGCGTTTTAAGTCTGCTAAAGACAGCGGCCGACTGGGCATCGGCTCAGCTTGGCCATTGCGCCAATCGCTATTTCTTAACGATTGCCATTGCGTGCGAGCGGGCACCGACAGCCCATGATGTTCGAGCGCGTAGTCCAGGTAGTGCGTTCGGATCTTTTGCCCAACCCGAATCACGCGCCAAGTGATGATGGCAATAACGGTTCCCCACCACGCCGTAGGGTGAATTGCGTAGGACGTCATCGGCAGGACAAGTGTGATGATCAGCAGGATGGTCCAAGGTGCCGCGAGAAACCGCAGATTGGGCACATACCACTGCCCTGCACTAAAGCGATACCACCATCGAAAGATATCCGCCGCCAACAGCAGCACCAGTAAACCCGGAGCAATCCTGAAGGCATCAATTCCCAAACTCGCGATGACAGCAAAAGCACAGATCGACAGGCACCACCAAGCGAACGTCGTGGTGTCTCCTTGTGTCGGGCGGAAACGCTCCCAATGCAACAAGGGCATCACACCACGGAGTCGCAGTTGATTCTCTAAGCGATTGACATAGGGCAAAGGCATGTGCTTATTCCTTTCGATTGGAAACCGGGGGAGAAAGTGAATCGACATCGGGGACTGACGCACTGCCTTCCGCGCCCCCGAGCCGGGCAATGCGCTGCTTGAGGCGTTCGGAGTCGGCAAGTAGCTGCTGAAGGTTTCCATGGAACGGCACTCTCTGACTTCCCTTCAGAATGAAGTCGAAAGGTCCAATACAATCCTTGAAGACGCGACTACCGCAGTCGCATTCCTCTCCGCATGTAGCCCCACACGGCACGACAGTCGCGCGCAGTGTGAGTCGTCCATCCTCTTGTTTGGTTGCCTGCACCAATTCGAGTTGAAGCGTCAGCGACACCTCAAACTGATCCCCTGGGGCAAGTTGGCGAGCCTCGCGGCGCGTGTTCATGATCGATCCTCACTTGTTGAATGCGGCTCTTGGGACGAGAAACCACGCCGTGGCAGGAGAGCCGCAATCATCGCCCAATGTGATTTGCTGACAGTCCATCACGGCCGTACACAGAAGTCCCTTCTGGACAAGCCGCTCCGCTCGCATTCGCGCAGCGCGAAAACCCGCGACGCCCTGACCATTGAGCTGCGAAAACTGGCACGTCGTCCAGGGGAAGCAACTTGTAAATCCCGCTAACAATCGTGAATCAATCATTTCTCTCTCGCTTTACGCGCCATTCAAACAGTCGCGGACAAAGCCATCTCGTTTTGACATGCGCCCATCTCCGTGCTTAGCTCCGGTCGGCAGGTCGAGTGGCTCAAAAGGTTGACATTGGTTTTCACATGCAGTCGCAGCAACCTCCGGACTGCATTTGCGTTGCTTCGGGGCGGTAATTGGTACCCGCCCCGAGATGCTTCGAGATGCAAGCTGCTGCGCAACCACAACGTGCGAACAGTCAGCGTGAACTTCGTTGATCCTGCATGTCCGGCATCAGGGTTGATCTTGTGGCAACTCGACCTGCCACCCTTGGACCGTGGGGAGAGACGCCTTCACGGTGCTTTGGCACATGTCAATAAAAGCTCACCTGGCTTACCACAGACCGAGTGCGCGTAGACTGGACATGTTGCGCTCCGTCAAGACGCCCCTCCCCTCAGTCCAAGCATGCGCATCCCCGGCGCAACGATGGCCACGATCGGCCTGTTCCGGGGAGCGCGCAGCCAGCCGCAAGGGGCAGCGCAATTAGATGAACGCGATGCCGTCGCCGCGCGCAAGATGAATGGGGCAGCGCAAGAGGACTGCCCATGAAGAGCTGAGATTACGCACCGCTCGCGAGCCTTGGCGACGAAGCGGGCGAGGCACTACTACCAGGGTTTCCACGATTGTCGTCGTAAGCAGTGCCAACGCGAATTGAAAATCATTCGCCACCACAACAGCGACAAACGCAATCCGAAACAGACCTCTCAATCGCGGCGCAGTTGCACGCGATTGCAACATTAAGCGTTGGACTAACTGCGGCGCGTGCCGCGAAATCCAGAAGGCCAATCGCTCGGAAAGATCATCACTTCGGTTTTGCACCGAGAAGAACCACTGGCGAATCGAATCCATCGCATCACGCGAAACGAACACTTCTTGGGCATCAGTGATGGTTCGCGTTCGCGTGCCACCCAAACCGAGGGTCAATAACTGAGCCCATTCAGATATTTCGGTCAAACAGCGGGACTTTCCGAGGACGATTGGTGCTGCGCAGACTAAACCCACGACGAGCATGCCGACGGGCAGATTTCCCGCAAGAACCAGCCCCAGCAGCAAACTGATGAAGATGGCAACTCGAAATCCACGAGCTAGTAACAGTGCGAAATAAGTGCCGCGCGCCTCGGCTCGGAAGGTGACGCCTTCCGAAGTTGTTCCATTGTCTTGGGACTGCTCGACCAGTTGTCGAAGGACTTCGCAGGATTCAAGCAACGCCGAATACTGGCGGCAATCATCTCCGAACTCACGAAGTTGAAGCAGTCGATGCTTGGCCTTTTCCAGCAATTGAAGGGTGTGAACGTCTCGTTGTCCATGTTGGATACGGGTTTCGGCGGATCGCAATTCGTTTCGAGCCGACTCAAACGTCGAAGAGATACTCTCGTCGCTTTTCCAAGCATCGCCATAACGGCCGATCGGCACGAGCCCATCAGCTCTCGCCTGATATTCGCGTGCTACGCCGAGTTTTCCCTGCTGACCAGAACACTCGGCAAGGAGTATGTAACAGTGTCTGACCCAGTCGCGGTAATGGCGGTTTTGATTGTCCGCACACCAGAGATCGCGGAATTCTGTTGCAGCGCGGCAGAGTGCTTTGGTCGCTTCGGCAAAACGCTGTTGCTTCAGAAAGCCTTCAGCCCGATGAAGCACCGCCAGCGTTCGATCCAGCCGCTTGTCGGCAGGGATCGCACTCTTTGCTTTTCGGCGTGCTTTGCTGAAACTCGTCACAACCACATCCCAAGTAAACGAAAAACGCGTAGGCAGCTTCATCCAACGGGTGAGGCAGCCTACGCGTTTACAGCCGGATATTCCGGATTTCAGTCTGTGGTGCTTACATTCTACCATCCCGTAGATCCTCGTCAAGATTGACCGGAAAATATTTTTCGCTGCACACGATCGCGAAAAAAGTGAGAGGGTGAAGATACGTGGTTAGTGCTGGACAAAGGACGTTGTCCGGCGCTATGGATGGAGTGCCGGAAAACTCACCGGGTTGCGTAATTCCGTCAGGTGCCGACTGAGCAATGCGAACCCCCGTTTTCCAGCCACTTGCCCGATGGATCAACGAGATGATCGGAAAATCGGAAGCAAGCTGAAATCGCAAACCGGCGGTTGGCACAGTGAGGTACCGCTTGAGGTACCAATGGAGAAAGATGACCGACATAACGAACTCGCTGGCTACGGTCGAAAGGCCAGAACCGGCAGACCTACCAGCGCTCATTCGGGATGCCGGTGGGGCTGCTCGATTCGCATTCGAAGAGTTTTTTCACGGACAGATCCGCAATCCCTCCACGCGGAAAGCGTATCTGCACACCGTTCGCTCATTCTCCGATTGGTGCGTCTTACGCGGCTTGGAATTGATCCGCGTGACGCCCGCCGATGTCGGACGATTTCTGGATTCTCTGCCGGTCGCCTTGCCCACTCGAAAACTGCACCTGGCGGCGCTGCGGCGGTTCTTCGATGGGCTCGTCATGCGGCATGTCCTGATCCTGAATCCGGCGTTGTCGGTGCGCAGCGAGCGATATCAAGTCATCGAAGGCAAGACGCCGGAGATTACTGTCGAGCATGCGCGGCGATTGCTGAAGAGCATTGAGGCATCCCACGAGGTTGGCCGCCGTGACTCCGCCGTGATCGGCATTCTGATCTACACGGCCGCCCGCGTCGGGGCCGTCGCCAAGTTGCGGCGGCGCGATTTCTACGAAGTCGGCGACCAATTCTGTCTGCGGTTTCACGAGAAAGGCGGCAAGGTCCGGGAGATTCCCGTGCGCCATGACCTGCAACTCTCGCTGAATGCGTATTTGGATCAGAGCGGTCTGCGGTATGCCGATCCAGCATCGCCGTTGTTTCGAACCGCGATCCGTCGGACCAAACGACTCACAACCAGCACCATGACTGCGGACGATATGGCGCGCATGGTCAAACGCAGGTTGCGTGATGCGGGATTGTCTTCACGTTTGTCGCCCCATTCCTTTCGCGTAACGACGATCACCGACTTGCTGGAGCAAGGTGTTCCGTTGGAAGACGTGCAGTATCTGGCGGGCCATGCCGATCCACGAACGACGCGACTTTATGACCGCCGCAAACGTCGTGTCACTCGCAACATCGTCAAGCGAATCTCGGTGTAGATCCGCTTCCATTGAACTCGGGGCGCTGCCCCGAACCCCGGGATTTTGGGAGGCATAGCTCGCATCAAAGTGACGGGTGAGAAATGGTGGGAATGAGTGCGGTCGAAGGGGATCGCCCGACCGCCTGGCGGAACCTTGTGCGTGGCTGGTTAACTGCCTGCAAAAAAACTGGGCGGCGCGACCGGTGGCGATGAAGCCTGATCGCGCCGCCCCTTTCACGTCTCTTCGACGCTTCGACGAGGTTATCCCTGGCAGGTTGCGTCCCCGCAGTGGCCTGCGTCCGTTTCACCTCGCGCTCGCACCTTGCCACAACATGACACGGAACTCAATTCGCGACGGTCAAGCACTTTATCAGCGTTGCCGATGCCACCAGGTCGTGAGCACCAACACTCCCCAGACGATGACGGCCCGTTCTGGAAACAGCAGACACAAAGCAGCGATGACCATATACAGCGGGGGCATGGCCGAAAGACTGCCATGACTCCCCAACGATGTCACCTGGACGCAATTCTCATTTTGCATTTCCGGCCTCGCTATGGTACGGATCAGGCATGCTAAAAGCGTTTGTCGGAATCGTCAGTCAACAGGGAATCGAAGTCTTCTGCCCGGAAGACCCTGCCACCGTGCGTTTTCTGTGGCGTCGCGTCCAACGCGAGCGCGGACGCACGGCTTGCTTCTGGAGCGTCATCCCAAGCGAAGCCGTGGAACTCATCGAGTCAACGCTTAACCTTGGCCTGGCGCACGAAGCGCTCGATCACCTTCAGCAACTCGCCCGCGACTACGGAATTCTTGTCCCGCACCACGAAGAGACCTCGCCCCAACACGCCGCTGGCCACCGGGGATAACCACTCGAAATGACCGGCGACATTTCCGGTTGTGCCCTGACTCCGGCCAAAACGTGACATTTCCCCAACTGTGTGGTACGGAATTCACTCGACGTCAGGCCGCTCTTTGCTGAGTTCCATCCGAGTAGTCATACAACCGTCACTCGATTGATGCTGTCGATAGCTGCATCAACCGAGAGGGCGGTGGTGCCCCAAGGTTTTTATAGGTTCAATCCTTCGTAGCTTGGCCGCTTTGCCAGCAGCCATGTACGTCTCAGACGGGCCAAAGTCTTGTCGTTCACCAGCCGGGTGCCGGTGAACGCTGTGGCTTTGGCACCCGAAATCTCGTTTTATCGAGGAGACATATGATGGCCAGTTTGATCCGAGCCAACCGCGAGCTGTATCGGCGCGGTCCTGACGAGTCTTTCCAGACTCTACAGGAGCTGCACGACCACTGTCGGCAGGAGCGGCAGTATTCCGCCGACTTATGGCAGTTGCCGCAAACTCTGCTGCCGATGGTCAGTGACGGTGAATTGTCCGTGACACTGGAGAAAGGTGAATCGGTTGGTCTGAATGATTGGTCGTTCAGCCAGATGTGCCGTCTGACGCGGCTCACGCAGCGTGTCACGTTCGCCGCCGACCGAGCTGAAGCCGACTACAAAGTGGCTCAGCTTCTGTCGCTGGCCCTCGCGGCGTAAGGCGGTGCCCTATGGACCCGCAAGCCGCTTGGAATCAATTGCAGGAAGCCTATCGCGTCCGCGATTGGGAGACCGTCCGCGAACTGGCGCAGTCGTTGCTCGACTGGCTGGAACGCGGTGGCTTCGGCCATCGGCCGCGCGTGACAGACACGTTTTGCGGCTCCGGCCAAATTCCGTTTGAGGCCGCTCGACTCGGCTGCGAAGTCTACGCCTCTGATCTGAATCCCGTGGCGTGTATGCTCGCTTGGGGCGCAGTCAACATCATCGGAGGTTCTCCAGAAAGTCGTTCTGAACTGGAGCGCGATCAGCAGGAACTGATCGCGAACGTACTTGCGGATATCGACGCTCTTGGCGTCGAGACCGACGGCCACGGTTGGCGAGCTAAGGCTTTCCTGTACTGCATCGAAGCACGATGCCCGCAGACTGGATGGATGGTGCCACTCCTTCCAACACTTGTCGTGAGCAAGGCCAACAACACAATCGCGGAACTCGTCCCTGACCCAGCACTCAAACGATATCGCATTGCCATTCGCTCGGAGGTCAGTGCTGAAGAGTTCGTCGCCGCCGAAAGCGGCTCGGTGCGATCGGATGGCCGCGGTCAAGATCCGTATCTCATCCACACCGTCAGAGGTCAGGAACACCGAACAAAGATTTCCACGTTGCGTGGAGACTTCCGCAATCCGGACGGCACTTCGGGCAACCAGCTTCGGCTTTGGAAGAAATCGGATTTCAAGCCCAGCCCTGACGACATCTTTCAGGAGCGACTCTACGCCATTCAGTGGATGCGACCTAAGAAGAGTGGCAAGACTTTCGACTATGAGTTTCGCACCATCGACGAGGCTGACCTGAATCGCGAACGCATCGTCGAAGAGTTCGTGGGGGAGCACCTCGCGCAGTGGCAGGAGGACGGCTCGGTTCCGGACATGCGCATCGAACCAGGCGACAAGACTGATGAGCCGATCCGAACGCGCGGCTGACTTCGGTGATCGCTATGACGGGATGCTCGAATATCACAAGAGCAAAAACCGTTTTCTGCTTTTCTACAATACAAAATACGACTCCGGATACTCTCTGGGAGGCCATCACCCGCGCACTCGGTTTTCAATCTGCCACGAGCTGGGCCATTACTTCCTGAATCGACACCGCGCGTACTTGATGAAATCACTGAAGGCCCACCCTTCCAAGGGGGAGTTTCGTTCGGACCTTGTCGTCGAAAAAGAAGCAGACAGCTTTGCGGCGAGTATTCTGCTGCCGACACGCCTCGCGCGTCCGATGGTAAACCAGGCCGAGTTATCGGTGGAGAGGATCAGCGAGATTGCTGAACACTTTCGTGCATCGCTGGTTAGCACCATGTTCCGCAGCGTCGCTCTTTCCGATTTTCCCTGCGCCGTCGCGGGTATTCGGGGCGGCGAAGTAGCTTGGATGTTTCCATCCGATGCACTCATCGAGGCCGGTATCTACCCCAACAAGCACTTCCTTCCATCAAATGCTCTGGAGCCGTGGGCCGAGTTTCAAGTCGGTGTTTCCGACCATTATGAGGACGAGGGGCAAGTTCGCGATTGGTTCAACGTCTACGACAAACACGACCTCGAAACGATCCACGTCATCGAGGAGTATGTTCCCGTGGCGAGCATGGGCACGCTGCTTGTGTTACTCCCGATGGAAGAGAGCGATGTCTTTACTGAAGAGGAGGAAGAGGACGAAGAGGACTAGGCCTTTATTGAAGTCTTCATCGGTCACATCAATCCGAAGAATCAATTGCCCAAAGGGAACGATGCAGGCGTTGCCCTACGGGCCGGGCTCCTCCGGGCTACGCTTGCGCTCTGGTCCGGCTTCCGCCGGACTGCTTCGCACCCTCCACATCCCTAACGCGGGTGGCGATTGGAAGGCATGGAATGTATAGACTATTCTCAAGAGCGTCGCTCCCAGCCCCTTGTGAGGATCGCTTATTCCGCTTTGCGGAACGCGCTCACCTCACTCCCCCGTGTGGACTCGCAACCGGCCGCTTTGTTCGCCCCACCTGTTCGCATACCTTCACCGTATCAAGGTCCGCTACGCTTTCCCCCTTGACACGGCTACGGCCTGCCCACACCGCCCCACCAGGCGAACAGGCGCTTCCGGTTGCTCGATTGCTCTCGTTTCCAATGGGGTGGGCCTCACCGCATGCGGCTCTCAAAGGCCCACCCCATAGGAAACGAATGCTGGGGTGGTTGATGAAAACCAATCTCGTGTCGCGCGAATGGAGGCACATGAAACGACAAGCTGATAACAAAGGCAATAACCACCCATGCTCCAGCCAAGGAGATCACCTCGGCCCCCCGATGAACGTTCAGCCAATTTTGTATCATCCAGGAGTCAAAGATAACTTCGATGGTTGGGCGGTTGGCTGTGGTTGGCGTCCGGAAACTCTACGCCGAGCGACCGAATTCAGAATTCGCAACTGCCATCACCAATCAATCCCCGAAGATCATCGCTACAAACCCCGACCTGAGAGTCCTGACATCTTTCGATTGAATATCGGTACAGTAGACGTCTATTACTCCAGGGAATCGCACGGGTTCGTGGTTCGCGGATATGGCTGGGATATCGAACACGAGCCCGTTGATGACAACGATGGTGGCGGCTACTTCACCGATCATTGCGATTGAGTCGGTTGCCAGCCCAGGCCAGCGGGACAATGCCTCTGGCATGATTCCACGGACCTTGAACTCGGAGTGACGATTCAAAGGGTCAGAAAGGAGCCCCGACTCAAGGCACGATAGTCGTTTTCATGCACCACTTTCGCGGACAAAGCGAGTTGCAATGCACTGTCATTTCACAAGTTGCACGCTATCGCCATGTCCCAGTGGACTTGTTTCCAACCAGAGAATGGCCCCAGAAAAAGTTCAAACGACGTCTTGTTGCCCCGATTTGTTCAAAACAGCTCGTCGTAGGTTGAATGAGACGAACTGTTTGTCATTATATGCCAATCACTTACGGCAAGCCGCCAGTGGCTGATGGAAGTTCAAACGCGAACTGAGCTTCATCGGATCTTAGGCACATTGGTTACTAAATCCTTTGCCACATTGGACTTACTGAGTTCAAATCTCGTTACCGCTTTCGTGCCGGAAGCAAATCGCCGAGTCTAAGCGGTCAGCAACGACAGGATGTTGGCGGAGGCTTGGTCATTCCACGACCTCGTTATGCAAAGCACCCTCCGAGCTGGTCATCCTGAAACTCAAGATGACATCGCTGCGAAAACCGAGGTCCTGGGTTCCCTGGCCGGCGTTGATGTTGAGAACGGCGGTGCGGATGCCGAGGTCGCGGCTCAGGAGTCGCAGGATTCGAGTTTCGGTTGTCGCGCCGGAGAGCGGCCCTGAAGGTTCCATTTCAAGGCGCAGCCAGCGATCGCGTGCGGTGTCGTGTTCGGAAGTCATGAGCTGTTCTGACTCCACGACCAGCGGGGCCGTGATTCCAGCAGCATTGTCGATCACGATCGTGAACTCGGACCATTCCCCTTGCCGAAGATCGCGCTCGCCTGCGATGGCCGTGGCCTTCACGCGAGCTTCTGGTGAGATCGCGACTTTGATCAGAACGGGAGCTGGTTGTTGAACTGTTCTCGCCTGCTCCGATGGTAGGGCACTCACATCGGGTGTGGATTCATCGACGACGGGCACCGTCATCTGCCGCGGCAAAATGATTGTGGCGGATATCGCCCCGATGACGGCATTTATGACAGCGAAGGCCAGTACAGCGTTACGGTGTTGATTCATCGAGCATCTTCCGATAGGTCTGGCGGGCATGTTCGTAGTCGGCTTTAGCTTGCTCCAATTCAGCAGCCGCGTAGGTGCGTTGCTTGGACTTCCAGCATTGCTCCAGTGAGGCGAGACACCAGGCGACGCTCGATTTCACGCGGACCGGCTTGTCATCGACCTTGATCCAGATCGGATTGGTGTGGGCCGAGGGGAAAATCCGTGCGGCGACCCATGTGCTTTGCGTGAACTTGAGATCAGCGAACTTCAGCGTCCGTCGCTCGCCGTCGGCACGCAGTGTTTGCACGGCGACAGGCAATCCGTTGGCGATGAGCTCCACTTCGATTTCTGGTGACTCTGGTAGTCGCGCCGCGGCTTCCACCGTGAAGGAACCGTCGGGTTGTCGCGCGAAGTTCAGAAGATGACTGGTGCCATTGCTGACGTAGCTTTCTCCGCGTCGCAGGGCTTCGGCCCAGTCATTGTAGTCGAGCCTTCCGTCGAGCTTCACATAGACCCGGCCGATGCCGACACGCTCGCCCGTCATGCACGGGAAGTCGGTCTCACCGCTGGCGACGACGGGGATGCCGCAGTTCAGAACGTGATACCAGATATTCCATTCGAATTCGCGCGGCGTGTTCATCGTCGCGATGAAGTCGAGTGCCGGCACGGGCTTGCCATCCGGGCCGGGAACCTGATGCGTCACCTGCATGATGAATTCGTTCGCGCCGATACCATCGAAGGCCGGTATCGCGAAACTCGGCAGCTTGTGCGGACCATCGTCCCCGGTGATGCGACCAACGGATCGCTCCAGTCCCGCACCACTATGAGCCGTGCCAGTCACCTCGCCCTGCTTTTTCGCCCAGCGCAGCGTGTTGAGACCCAGCGTGGGCCAGTGCGTTTTCGAGTTGCCGCCCGCCGGAATCTGTTCGCTCAGCTTGAGCAGGTTGAGATGCCCCGACTGATGCGAACCGAAACCGCTGACTTCAATGTCGTAGCGCAACAGATAGGGATAGCGACTGACATCATCGGGTTGTCCGCGAAAAAACTGCTTCTGGTAGTCGAAGCACGGTCCCCACGTCAGGCAGCAGCCGACTTTTACATCTTCGCCCATGATGTGCCGCAGCATGTCGGGCGGATGCACGCCCTGCGTAGGGTTCTCGTAATGCAGGCAGCCGGCCGCGTGAATGTGGTGATCGCCGCTCCAATAACCGAGCTTCGCCGGGTCGATCCAGCGCTGCACGCGATAGTCCACGGTGAGCGGTTCGCTGCCGACACTGATCGACTTCGTTTCCGGCACGCTCTCCGGCCCGTGCGAGCACACGATCTTGTAGTCGCCGGGAGGCAGTTGAATGCCTTCGCCCGACTCACGATAGACCTGCGTCTGGAAGAAGAAGTCGGGAGCCTGACGTTTCGGCTGCGCAGGATACACGCGGCCCTGAGCATCTCGAATCTCAAAGCAGCCCATGCAAGGCGAACCGTCGGCATCGACGACCTCAAACGTCACCTTCGTCGATGGAACCGTGCGAACGGGGATGTCCGCGCCGCTCCAGGTTCCGTTTTCTCCAGCCGCGTATTCGAGACTGATCCACTCGATGCGAAACGTTCCCTTGCCCTGAAGAGGATCGATACGCACGCCGCGCAAGTCGCCTTCGACCGGAAACTCAATGGCGTATTCCTGCTTTCGGCCCGCGTTAAGCTGGAAGTTCATTTGCCGCTGGCCATCCGGCTGTGGCAACTGCTCGGTCCACCAGTACAACTGGCCGATGTCCGATGAATCGGTCTGTCCCCAGAATCGCAGGACCATTTTGCCGCCGCGCGCCTCCACAGGGGCGGAGACGTAAGGGTCGCCGCCGGTCGCCTGGAGGTGCATGGCTTTGTCGCGAACTTCGAGCTTCAGATCATTGGGCTGCCCCCAACCATCGGCATCTTTGTCGAACTTCCACTGCCGAATCGTCTGAGATCCCTTCGCTCCGGCGACTCCCGCGTTGAATTCCAAACGGGCTGTTCGCTCGCCGGTACGCGTCGAGGAAATCTGCACAAGGCGATACTCAAGTTCCAGGCCGCTCAACGTCGCATCGAGCGGGCGACCGTCGAAAGCATTCAGCGAAAGCCAACGGTTCGGCACATCTTCGAGCGGCCCATGCGGGATCGGCCGCGCTTGTGGGCTGTCGACGCGCAGACGAGATTGGACGCCGGCCCGATTCAAGACTTTGACCAGCACCGTTCGCCAGCCGTTTTCGTCGACCTCCACCGCCCGACCTGCGACAGCCGTGATCGGTCCGTCCTGAGCAATCTCCACGGCGGCAATGCACAACGGGTCGAGGAGCCGCTGAACGGCCGCCGTCACGTGGGTGTCATTGGGCGCGTCTTTCAGGAGCGAGAGAGCGTCCTTTGTCTCCTTTGAAAGCGGAGCACCGTTCATGTCGAGCGCTTCGACCAAACGCTGGGTCAGGAGCAATAACGGTTGTGCATCAACTCGCTCGACCCGGGGCATCCCGTCCGGTGCGATCTGAAGTTGAGGGCAGAGTCCTGCGTCCTTCACAACAACGGCGGTGAAGTCCGGCTTCAGCGAAGTGGCTTCGGCGTCCTGTGATGATGGCGTCTTTGCGGTGTCATCTCCGACGCAGACGGCAGCGGTCATGCCGATGAAAAGGAACAGCATTGCGCGAGTGATGACTCGTGGCAGAGCCATGGTGACTCCTCGTAGAAAGGGAAGTGAATTGAGAGTCTCAAAGACAAGCGCCCGATTGGGCTCACTCTCGAACTTTGCTTCGACTTCGGTCGTCTGTACGTTCCTCATGATCGTGTGAGTCTCGCGACGATGTGATTGTAACCGCCGACATCAGTCAGGCGGCGGTTGCGGCCTTCGAAGAGGTAGGTTAGTTTTTCATGGTCGATGCCCAGCAGTGTGAGCATCGTGGCGTGCAGGTCGTGGACGTGGATTTTGTCTTCTACGGCGCGGAAGCCGAAGTCGTCCGTTGCGCCAATCGTTTGGCCACCAAGAATGCCGCCGCCGGCCATCCAGACGCTGAAACCGTAAGGACTGTGGTCGCGGCCCTTGTTGCCCTGCAACACTGGTGTGCGACCGAACTCGCCGCACCACACAACCAGCGTGCTGTCGAGCAGGCTGCTCCGCTTGAGGTCCGTCAGCAACGCGGCAATCGGCTGGTCGATGCGTGAGGCGTTGGCTTGATGATTCACGGCACACTCGCCGTGTCCGTCCCAGTCGTTGTTGACGAGTTGCACGCAGCGGACGCCCCGTTCGACCATGCGTCGCGCCAGCAGGCACATTCGGCCAAAGCGTGCCGTCGGTTCTTTCTGTACGCCGTAAAGTTCCTGCGTCGCGGCAGTCTCAGCAGTGACATCCATCAACTCGGGAGCCGAGGTCTGCATCTTGAACGCCAACTCATAGTTCGCGATGCGAGCTTCGAGCCGGCTGTCGCCGGGTCGAGCTTCCGCGTGACGGCGATTCCAGTTGGCCAACTGATCGAGCACGGCCCGCTGTTGAGCCGTCTCCAGATTGGCGGGTTGAGCAAGATTTTTGATCGGCGAGCCTTCCGTCCGAACGACGGTTCCTTGATACAGTGCGGGCAGGTAGCCCGACTGATACATCCCGTTTCCGCCGCGAAAGATGCCGTCGCTCATCGCCATGTACGCGGGCAGGTTTTCACTCTCGCTGCCCAAGCCGTAGGTCACCCACGAGCCGACGCTCGGATGCCCGACCAGCGGCGAACCGGTGCAAAGGAAATTGATCGCCGGGCCGTGAATGAACGAGTCGTGATGGCACGACTTGATGATCGCCAGGTCATCAGCCCGCTTGGCAAGTTCCGGGAAGAGGCTGGAGATTTCCAAACCCGACTCACCGTGATTGTCAAACTTGAACGGGGAACCCATCAACTTGCTGTCGGTGGCGCTCATGAATTGCAGCTTGAGACTGTCGGAGCGAAAGCTGGCCGGGAGCGGCTGACCATCAAAGCGTTGCAGCTCCGGCTTGTGATCGAACGTATCGACCTGCGATGGCCCGCCGGACATGTAGAGCATGATGACGCTCTTGGCCTTTGCCGCGAAGTCGGGCTGGCGTGCTCGAAGTGAATCGGCTTCGGGCGCTGCGACAGCGGCATCTCTGGACAGCAGTCCCGCCAGTGCGACCGAGCCGAACCCGTAAGCCGATGCTGCCAGAAACTCACGACGAGTTCCGGGCTGAGCTGTTCGTCCGCAGTGTGTGGAGTGATGTGTCATAGTCATTCGCCTTGCAGGCAGCGCAGATGTTGTTAGTCGATGAACAGGAATTCGTTGTGATTGAAGATCACTGCGGACAGCGTCACGAGCGCGGAGGCTCGTTCGGCGGTCAGCGATGCCAGTTCGGGGGGAGCATTCTCCAGCGGAAGCACTGTAGATGCCTTGGCAAGTTGCTCGAACAGGGCCACGGCTTCGGTCAGTTCTTCCGACGCAGGTGATCTCCCCAGGGCGATCCGCCAGAGTTTTGTCACCAGTGCCTGAGGGTTGTCGCCGGTGTCGCGGACGACCCGTGCGGCCAGATGTTGAGCCTGCACCCAGACGCGCGGATTGTTCATCAGCCATAGAGACTGCGGCGCCACGGTGCTGACATCGCGAACGGCCGTGCTGACACCGTTGTTGGGGGCGTCGAAGACATCGAACAGTGAGAAGCGGTAGGTTCGCAACGAGACTAAATAGACGCCGCGCCGCGTGTGCTGTCGCGGATCAGGCGACACGACCCATTGATGCTGATACCGCAGCGCGCCGGATTCCTCGGCGGACAGCGGCGGTGCGACGGGCGGGCCGCCCATTTGCAGGTTCAACGTTCCAGCGACCGCGTGCAGCGAATCCCAGATCGCTTCACCCTCCAGTCGGCGGCGGGAAAAGTGCAAAAGCCATTGATTGTCCGGATCGCTCGCAGTGACTGTTTCAGACGCCGGGACGCTCGACCGCTGATACGCCGCGCTCGTCATGATCAGGCGATGCAATGACTTGATGCTCCAACCTTGAGCAACAAATTCCGTCGCGAGGAAATCGAGTAGTTCTGGATGCGACGGCGGCTGACCGAGGCGACCAAAGTCGTTCGGCGTGGCAACCAGCCCGCGACCGAAATGCCATTGCCACAGTCGGTTCACCATCACGCGCGAAGTCAACGGATGATCGGGACGAGTCAGCCACAGCGAGAATTGTTTGCGGCTCGTCAGTCCGTCGGGAATGTCGGGTGACACGGCGGTCGCTGCGGCCAGTGCGACGGGGAATCCCGGCGAAACTTCCTCCTGCGGTCGGTCGAGATCGCCACGATTCAGCACGTGTACTGGTTTCGTGAACGGAGGGAGTTGATGACTCAGCACTGTCACGCACGGCATCTCGAATAGTCCGTCGTATCGTTTGACGAAGGGGCTATCGCCCAATGGCACTCACTTTAGAAATAGATTTTATGAACGCAGTTTTTGGCACGACATTTGCGCCGCGCGGGAACAAGACGTTCGTTCGCTGCCCTTATGTCAGGTGTCAAATCGTGTCTGCTGATCATGAAAATATGTTG
>JANPHT010000090.1:0-3151 GCA_031424595.1 Planctomycetota bacterium | reverse complement strand
CTCCTTACGTCTGGCTGAAAACACCGCACAATCTCGGTAGCTGGGAGTTCTTCGACATGCTGCTGAATAAAGCGCACGTGGTTGGGACTCCGGGCAGCGGATTCGGCGCGGCGGGCGAAGGTTATTTCCGCCTGAGTGCGTTCAATAGTCGGCAGAATGTGGAAGAAGCGCTGCAGCGCATCCACAGGATGATCAGCTAGATGTGGTTTTTCATAATTTAATCTGCCAGACACGAAGAAAGCCCACGAGAAAACTCGTGGGCCTTGAGACTTCAGGCGACCTTGTCAGAAGATCAATTGTTGTCTGGGAGTGCAAACGGATCCTGAGCAACTGGCTTCACAATTGAGCCGCTTCGGATCAATCTCACAGGAACTCGACGTCGAACAACGACCCCGTTTTCCAGAATCTGAATGCGTTTGAGATTTCGACGATACACGCGTTTCGTGATTCCAGTCGTCTTACGACCGTTACCGCCCAGATACTTCGCTTTGCCGCGTTCCACCTTCTGATTACCGCGACCCGGCTTGAGGTCTCCGTACAGCTCCAGCGCTGCGGCGCGTTTTATTCTCTTGTTTTTCTTCAGCGTACTCATGGCAATAAGGCGTTTCTTTTGAAATTACGAAAACGACGGATTCCTCACCGTCACACTCCTCGATCGAATTGCTGCTTTGTGGCTGCAATTCGTCGGAGAAGCGTGCAAGATAATCGGTTCAGAGCCCATCTTCAATTCAGTTTTCCCGTTCCGGACCAGCTTCCAGGCGAGAATAAAGAAAAAAAGCGAGATTTCGATCAGAAATCTCGCTCGGTTTCATCCGAAATCAACGTCATTCGACGTTATTTCGCAGGTTCGTTGGTGCCTGGCAGTTCGCCAGCTTTGATCAGGTCGCCAAAAGTCTTGCCTTCTGTAGCGCTTTTTTCGCCTTCGGCTTTGGTCAAAGCGTCCTTAATCTTGGCTTCGTCGGTTTCGTTCTTCTTTTCCAGCTTCCCAGCGACAGCTGCTCCGTAGTTATTTCGGATCTTCTTGTCCTTCTCTGGGTGACAGAGAGCACAAGTCAACTTACCGTCGGTGCCAACCTTTTTGGCAAGGTCAGGATAAGTTGCATTTGCCACGTTCACGTACTTTGGACGAGCCAAAGCTTCTGAGCCCGTCATTACGAACATGGCCGCAACGACAGTACCAGCAACAAAAAAACGACCACAATTCTTCACAGTCAGCATCAAAACCTCCGGAAATCCCTGAAATTCTACGTCTGCCACCACGGAGCACAAAATTCTTCGTGAGTTCATCAAAAAAATCAATGCCCACGAGTGCGGCCCGTACCAAGTTTGTTTGTAGAAAAGCAACTGGTGCCCTGTCAATCGACTCAAAGGGTCAGATTCGCTCTAAAATCGTTTGCAGGGAATCCTAAATCCCCGGCATTGACATCCCGTCAAATCCGGCGTAGACGACATTTTCCGCCGATCAATGCCGTTGAGGAGATGAGTAAGCAACGAATCCAGCAGCAGTTGGCCGCGTATTCAGCCGGCTAAGCGCTGGCTCGCAGAGTTCCCGGCGGGGAGTTTGCCTGGAAATCATTGAGGCGTTCCACCACACACTGGAGTGCGGTCGCGATCATTTGCTGTTGGTTTACGACCTGCTCGAGCACATTACAGATTTCGTCCAGCCGTGTCTCCTGAGCTGCCAGCCGTGTCAGAATCAGGTCATGATTCTGGCTCTGAGAACTCTCAACGACGTCCGTTTTTTGGGCTGCGTAATCGGCGAATCGAATCGTTTGGGCAAACTGGCAGGCGTCTACTGCCTGATGAGCAGCCTTGATCAGGTCATGAATGCGGTCCGTTCCGGAATCTTCTGCGGAAAGGAGCTGCAATTCTGCTTCCAGGCCGGCTACCAATTGACCAGCATTCAATTCTGCTGCCGGCTGGGGACTACCGAAACTGTCTGCGGACTGTGCCTCGCATAGAAAGAACAGGAGCCGGACATCACCAATCTCAATGAGATCGCCGTGATGCAACGCTGTCCGCTCTACAGATTCCCCGTTAACCAGCAGGGACGGCCATTCTGCGATCCTTACAATTTCTCCCGATGACTTCTCCATATGGAGAGCAGAGTGGATTGAAGGAATGTCAGGAACTCCAAGTCGTAGATCGCATCCGGGCCCCTGCCCGATCAGAAACAGACCAGTCGCAACGGGACGAAAAGGAAAACGGCGTTCACCATCCGCAAGGCGCAGGTAGGCGACTGTATCTCCCGGCAGAAATGGGGTAATGTCTTCCACGACAAGACTCGCTTAGGATGCTTAGTGCGAAAGGTTGGTTACCATCGACACAGCAGGTCACTGAAATCTCTCCTGGTTTCGATCGTCCAAACGGCTTCGCCTCGTGAATGTAGCCTCGGGAAAATTCACAACACTTATGGATTCATTCGGCGTTGCCATTGTCCAGAGACCGGCAACGCAATCGACGTGACGGATCAAGCAGATTTGTCCTGGCATAGCGGCAGAAACTGCCAATCTATGATCGCCGCATGCTGATGGCTCAAAGTCCATTCACGATATTGGGCAGTTTCTCGCCATTGACGGCCTTAAGGGCTATCCCGGCAGCCGTTTCGCGAAGTTTTCGCACGGCGGGTACGCTGACCGAGGCGATGTGCGACGCAACAATCACATTGTCAATTTTCAGGACCGGATGATCTGCCGGGATCGGCTCCGGACTGAAAACATCCAGCGCCGCACCGGAAACATGGCCGGATCGCAGACTGTCCGTCAGGGCACTGGGATCAATCAAGTCCCCACGAGCAAGATTCACGATGATCACGCCGGGTTTTGTGAGGGCCAGCGATTCGGAATTCAGCATACCGCGAGTCTCGGCTGTGGAAGGGCAGTGCAACGTGATTGCATCCGACTGCGAGAGCAGCTCTTTCCATGAAACAGCGGTCGCTCCGGCCGCAGCAATGTCCTGAACTGCAGCGATGGGATCATGGATAAGAATTCCACACTTGAAAGCTCGCAGTCGCCCGACAACTTCGCGTCCAATACGCCCAAAACCCACCACTCCCACAGTCATGTTTTTCAGGTCGTGAAGCGCGGGAAACTCTCGCTGAATTTCCTCCTGGATATCCGAAGGGGCGGCGACGTTTTCAATGCCACCGAAC
>JANPHT010000089.1:0-1207 GCA_031424595.1 Planctomycetota bacterium | reverse complement strand
GAGCGAAGTCAGAAATACAGACGGGACTTGAGTCGGCACTGAAGCAGGCAGTCGCAGACTTCTGCCAGCAGTTCTTTGACCTGCTGGCGAAGATGGTGGATCGAGAACTGTTTGGGCTCGTTGAATGGCTCCCCAACAACTGCTGTGCCTATCACTTCTTTAAGCGAGTCATCATTCAGGAAAATGAAGGTGCGTCCGAACAAGTGTCCGAGGAGAGATTTCAAGCAGTCAATCAAAGGGACGCTGGGAACGGGCGGCAGGTTATTGGTCGGAGAACAATCGAACAGACTAAAGGGCAGGGACGCCACATTCACCGGTTTGCTCGTCATCAGCATGACGTCATGCAGGCCATCCGCACGTCGGTCCGTGACAGCCGCGTGGTGATGCCGCCGCAAGTACAGCGACTGTGTGAAGCAATCCCTGCATGGCTCTACCCGTTTGTGCAGGTGATTGACGGCACAATCATTCGAGAACGAATCATTGAGCGTGATGTCGGTGCGGACCAATGGGCAGACGTTCGACTGCGTGATGAACCGATCATCGGCTACGAACCGGCAGTCATCATCGGAACTTTCGTCCTGACTGGCTGGGGGCCGAGAGAAGTGCAGGCAGAGATTCAGCGACGCGAGGCTGTTGTTCGCGATGAAGCAGCAAGGCAGACAGTGAGTTCAGCCGCGGCGCGATGGCCATGGCTGTTGACTACTTCAATTTCGCTGGCGGTGGCATCAGTATGGCTGACCCTGGTCTCGGATCGAGGGAGCCTTTCAGGATTGCTGACATTGATATGTATCGGAGGAACGTTCTTGTCAATCCGGCAGGCTTCCTTCGATCGGGCAATGGCCGTTCGTAACCCGACAGCCGACCTTTGGTCAAACCTGACGACAGCTTCATTTGGATCCCAATTCCTGACAGCGCTTTGGCTGGCCGCCGGTATGTATCGGTCTACGACCTGGTTCATTCCAGCGATCTTTATCGTCGTTGCAGTGGTGTGCCACGTCTTCGCCCAAAGATTTCGCTGACAAATTCTTTCTTTTTTGAGATCGGAGTACACACATGAGTTCCGGAACCACTGAAGAAAGCTGGTGGGCTGGTGTCATACGGCCCACGATGCGAAAACTCATTCTGACCTGGTTGGTTATTGCCATGGCTTTCTGGGTGTTTGAGCGAAACACACGGCAACAGACAGCCGCGCTGCAGCACGACCTCG
>JANPHT010000088.1:0-13730 GCA_031424595.1 Planctomycetota bacterium | reverse complement strand
AGATGAATTTCATGTTGCCGAAAATCGTCAACATGTTTCCTTGGCACCAATACTTGAATGGCATCGTATGTTGACAAAACTGTTACTTTCAGGAACCGCACTTGTCGGCGGAGTGATGAATACTGCGACTGCCGACCCGCCCGTTCCGCCCCGGCCAGCACGGGACGTTCAGCCGGCAGAACCATCGACAAAAAAACCGATTGCCGCAGCTGGCGCGTCCAGCGAAATAGCGACCAGGGCTGAGGAAGAGACACCACACATTGAAAGAAAGAGATCGCCTGACGAAGAAGCGATTGGGCTTGTCGATGCCGCGTTCATTAAGGCCTATGAGTCAGGTGACGCAAAGGCAGTCGCGGCTCTCTTTACAACAGATGCCGAATACGTTGATGAAGCAGGCGTGGTGTTTGAAGGACGAGACGCAATTGAAGCCAGTCTGATTGATTTCTTTGCAGACAATCCAGCATGCAAACTCCTGATCAATGCGCACTCGGTGCGCACGATAAGTCCCGGTGTGGTCATGCAGGATGGTTCCACCGTAGTGACGCGATCCGAATTGCCAGAGGGCGTGGAATCTCGCCACACATCGTTATACGTCGAGATCGATGGCAAGTGGTTGATCGCCAGCGTTCGCAACAGTGTGCCACGTGATTTGCAGGAGCACTCGGCTCATTTGCAGCAGCTGAGTTGGCTCAAGGGTGACTGGGTTGATGAGGGCGATGATTCGATCATCAATTTTTCCTGTGAAGCCGTCGATCGTGGAAACTTTCTACTTCGCAAATTCACGATAATCGTTGGCGGCGAAGAGGCCATGAGTGGCACTCAACGAATTGGCTGGGACCCACTGTCCGGAAAGCTCCGAGCGTGGATCTTCGACACGGAGGGTGCCTATGCTGAAGGATACTGGCATCGCGATGAGCAGAACCATCGCTGGGTGCTCAAGACCACTGGTGTCACACCCACCGGACAAACCGCCTCCAGCACAAGTATCTACACATTCGTGAATGAGCACACGATGACATGGCAATCGGTGGACCATGAGATCGCCGGGGTTCAGCAGCCAGACAGCGAGATCGTGACCATCGTGCGAAACTCTCCGGGCCCGACACCGGTGATTGCCGTGGATGCCAGGGAATGAACTGCGTTACGTAAGACGGGCGTGTTTTTTTTGTCGCTTAGTATTTTCCAAAAGTGCAGGGACGTCGGGCCATAAGTACCGGCACTTGCACACAAATCATTGAAAGTTAATCACATGAAACGTCACATCTGGAAAGCCGCGTTGAGTTGCGGTCTGGCTTTGTGCCTCAGTTCAACGCAGACGAAAACGAGTTTTGCCTTCGATGGTCAGGCTGCACGAGGCGGCGGAGTTCCGCACACCCAGTCGAGCGGCGGTCAATCGCATTCCGCTCAGAGTAGTGCTGGAGCGGGGATTCGAGGCAAGGGAGGAATTCATGCCCCCTCGATGACTGCCCCAAGAAACAACGGCGGGCGAGGTGGACATATCGCAGGCCCCAGTCGATCGCCTTCATACAGTCATCCAGTGACTTCCGCATCAGGAGGCCACAATACTCGTCTGCCAGCCGACATTCACAACCTCCGGGAACGCGACGGCGGGATCGCCGGAGCAACTCGTCCGGCACCTTCATTCCGGAGTCGCGACGCAGTTCATGACGCCGGCATTGGAGGCAGTGAATTACATGATCAGCTGGCTGGAAATGCCCGTATCAGCAACCGACCGTTCCTGGGCAACTCAATCAAACTCAATAATCGGCTGTTCAGTGTCGGAAACAGTGGGTATCAGCCGTCGCACTATCGACATAACGGATATCACGGGTATTGGAACGGCAACCGCCGGATCACTTCCGGGAACAATATCGTGAGTGCAATTGCTTATGGGCTGGGATCCAGTTTTGGTAATGGAAATGCTGGGAACTACAATGGCTATAACAACAACTACTCCGGATACAACAATGGCTGGGGCTGGGGGCTGGGAAATGGCTTTCGTGGGAATAATGGTTTTGGAAGTTACAGCGGCTACGGTTACCGACCGCTCGGTTGGGGACTTGGCGGCTGGGGGCTGGGCTCATTGATTTACAACAGCGGATACCTCGGATACTCAAATCCCTACTACGTAAATTCAGGAGCCACCGTCTACAACTACACACAGCCAATTCCAGTCTCTTACAACACACCCGTGGTGATCAATTCTTCAGATTCACAGTCACCGGAAGCGTTCCTCAACAACGCGGTCTACGCATTTCAGCAGAATGACTACGACCAGGCACTCGACATCACCAACAAGGGCATTGCTCAATACCCGGATGATGCGGTGTTGCATGAGTTTCGATCTCTCGTGCTGTTTGCAAACCAGGACTACCAGCAGTCCGCCGCCACAATTCATTCTGTGCTCGCAATCGGCCCGGGCTGGGATTGGACAACGATGAGCAGCATGTATTTAAACACTGGGATTTATACGACACAGCTGAGAGCGCTGGAAGCATTCACGAAATCGAATCCCCAGGACGCCGCTTCGCATTTTCTTCTGGCCTATCACTACATGACTTGCGGACATCCGGATGCTGCGGCCCGCCACCTTCAGCAA
This sequence comes from Planctomycetota bacterium, assembly GCA_031424595.1. Classification (GTDB taxonomy): domain Bacteria; phylum Planctomycetota; class Planctomycetia; order Planctomycetales; family Planctomycetaceae; genus SXXK01. The sequence goes on along the minus strand of JANPHT010000088.1, from coordinate 11,131 downwards.
GTCACAACTCTGATGCCAAATGATCGCGTTGCTTTGGATCTCCTCCGAATGATTATACCCCCGACGCCATTGTCGGCAGCAAATTCGACGACTGCGACATCGCCTCCGCCGGGGAATTCGCCTTCGTCACCTCAACGGAATTCAATTGATCCCAAGTCGCTCGTTGGAGCGTGGTCATCAACTCGTGAGGATGGTTCACAATTCAGTCTGCAAATGACAGACGATGCGAAGTTCACATGGAGCTTTACTCCAAAGGATCAGGCGACTCAGGAATTCGGGGGCACGTACACCGTTGAAAAAAACGTGCTCGTGCTCGAACGCACTGACGGTGGTTCGCTGATTGCGGAGGTGACTCATCAGGATTCCCAACACTTCAACTTCCGGCTGATTGGGGCGTCGGACGATGACAAAGGCCTGGAATTCACAAAGTAGTGATGATCGTCGCAGCACCTTCCCCCGACGAGGATCTCCTTCACTTGAGCCCGCGAATTTAACGATGGCGATTCCAGGCGATGGCCAGTGGAGCTGCGGAGCAGGGGAAAACGACAAGTGCCGCAAACGCAATCATACTGAGATACGCAGCTGGCGGCAGGATTTCCGGTCGAAGAATCACCGCCAGAAGACTGAGGAATAACCAGGCGGAAATGGATTTGAACACACCAGCGCCAGACTGCATTCCATGACGATTGGCAAGAACCAATGCCAGACTCGTCATGACGATGATCCCCAGGGAAACGGCAATTATCAGAAGTTGGGCCAATTGGTGTTGAACTTCCGCAGGGACAAACTGTTCGCTGATTGTCGCCAGCAGACTCCCCCCAAAGACAATCACGACCAGGCCGCCAAAGAAATAAGCAATTCGTCCCGTCATGACAATCGTGGCAATCAGGGTGATTCCAATCCAGGCCCCAAGCAGAATCATGGGTAGAAACCATCTTTCAATCGGTGATGGAAGGATATGTTCAGGCAAGGCGTCGTTGATGGCTGCAAGTGTCAGCACTGCACCGAAGGCAAATGCCCACAGCGATCCGGAAAGAAGGATGCTCCTCCCAGCAGTGCGGAGCATCGCATCTGCGAAGGATCTGTTCGAGATCGGCAGTGTTGCCTGAAAATGTCCCATCTGATCAAACATGGCCTGGTCTCCCAGATCGCGAATGGTCGCGTTATGGTGACGAATGCCGCTGCCGCTTGACGTACTTCCAAGTAATCCGCCGCACAAAGCCGCAAGCAGTGGATACAAGACGCCGCAGAACAGGAGTGCCTCATGCAGATCTGTCAGATGGTGAACTCTCTGGCTAAGCACCGCGAAACGAAACAGGACGACAATTCCTATGAATACAATCATCCCGCTGACGATGATGGGAAGCGCGCAACCCTTGCTCCGCCACTCGGACCATAACTGAGCTTCCATCGTGGTTGAAAACGGTTGCTGGTTTCTGGACGCTTTCGAACTGATCCGGTCCCAGGTTACTGCCAGCCACCTCCACAACTTCAGCGACGACGTTTGCTCGCCGCAACGGTCACGTGCAACGACAACCAGGGTCAAAACGAATGACAATGCAATCGCACTCAGCATCGTGAGTAATTCAACGGAGGTAACCTCTGTCCAGTAATGTGTGGGCTGTTGAAACCAGGCTCCGTATCGCGACTGCAACCAGAAGAACAACAGCATGCAGGGAGATGCTGCCAGAGCAAACCCTGTGACGGACCGATGGGAACCACACACCAGTACCTGCGCAGCAGCCCACACGGTCGCCGCAAAGAGTGACGGCCCCATGATGGGAAAGTCCAGGCCGAAATAGGCGTTCTGAGCCCATGACACCAAGGCAACTTCAGACAGCAGAAGGATGGCTCCCGGAAAGATATGCCAGGCGACCAGACAGGCCGAGGATATCGGAGACAGATAGAGTCTGGAAAGGGAACCCTGTGCGGCAACAATACCAATCGCAAACATAAAAAGAATCAGCGGCAGAAACAAAACGTGCATCGTTACAAAGGCCGCGTCACTCTGATCTACCGAATGGTGGCTCAACGCGCTATAGATCAGCACGGGCAGTGCGTTGCCCAGGAGAAAATACAGCGGAGCCTGCCAGCGGCCACGCCGACACATCTCCCAAAACAACGCCTGAGGAATTGAACGCATAGGGATTCTCCGGTCGTGGAAGTATTCTGGTGATTTATTCAGCACCTGATTCTCAGAGTGGCAGATATCCTGATCTGCCTGGTACAGGCCGTTGGCCGTTTACACCTTTGGCTCAGTTCAGTGTCGGCGCATGGTGGGTTGTGCTACTGCAGCACTCGCGAGACGAAGATTTCGTCGAGGGTCATTGCTGACTCTTCCAGAACCTGAGCTCCGAGTGACTCTGCCGCATACCGGAGTTGTCTTGGTTCTCCGCTGCAGACATAGGTCCATTCAGTCCCTGAGCCCTCAAGCGACAGTGTGCCGACCAATGTCGGTGGCTCTTGCGTAGGCTGTTGAAATCGCAACGTCATGCGACGATGTGTTTCTTTAATGTCATCCATGGTGGATGTCAGCAAAATCTGACCTTGATGGATGATGGCCACACGGTCAGCGACGCGCTCGACTTCGTCCAGTAAATGCGAGGAAAAGAATACCGTTCGACCGTCATCCGCAATTGTGCGAATAATCGAACCCAGAATATCGCGGCGAACGACTGGATCTAAACCGGAAGACGGTTCATCAAGCACTAATAATTCCGGCCGGTGCGCGAGTGCAATGAGCAACCCTGCACGAGCTCTCTGTCCGCGTGAAAGTGATTTGACGGTGGCATTCGGATCGAGGTCAAACGCTTCCAGCAATTGGTTGACGTATGCCGAATCCCAGTTGGGATAAAAGGCTTTGGTGTATCGGATCAATTCCCGAATTCTCATCCAGTTGGGCATGTCTCGATCTTCCGACAAATATCCAATCCGGCTCAGTACCGTGACAGGATTCGCGACCGGATCGTGCCCAAAAACACGGACGGTGCCTGACTGAGCCTTCAGCATTCCCAGCACATGGCGAATTAACGTTGTCTTGCCTGCTCCGTTGCCACCTATCAGGCCGAAAACCCCGCCTCGAGGCACAACCAGCGAAACCTCGTTTAAAGCCACTTTGCCTTCAAACCGCCGTGTCAGCCGCTTAACTTCCACGATGGCATCAGTGACCTGGGTGATCGAATCAGTCATGAGCGATATCCATTTTATGAGTTGCGGTGATAACAGAATGTCTCTGATGGAGCAGTTTCAGAAGTTCATCCAGGGTGACACTCATTTGATCGGACTCTGCCAACAATTGATCGATCCGCTCCGTCAGTATTTTCAAACGCTCCCGCCGGGCCAACGGTGATCCCTGATCCGTGATATAAGTACCGGCTGTGCGGCGTTTTTCCACAATGCCAGCCAATTCCAGTTCTCGGTAGGCTCGAGCAATTGTGTTGGGATTCACAACCAACCTCTCCGCCAGCGTACGAATTGGCGGCAATTCTTCACCAGCTTCCAGCCGCCCTGCCGCCACTTGATACTTGATCTGGTTCACGACCTGGAGGTAAATCGGTACTCCGTCGCGGGTGTTGATATGGATCTGCACAGACGACTCCCTTTCCCGTATTTTGTATTAACTAGATAATACAACAGCACAAGATGTCGTCAAGAGAAATAGCGATGTTTTTTTCGAGCGACGTAGCCGACCACGGTCGCCTGGCCTGAACATGGACTCTCGCCAGTCGGCATCATGCCGCGAAGGTGCTCGGCAGTTTGCTTCAAATTCGCGATGCAGGTTGCAGCAGATCAGCGTGGAGAAGTTCCTGCGACCGCTTGCGTCAGGCCACGATCTCCACGACATTTCCCGCTGAAAGATTCTGGACGGGATTGCTGACATCGCTGGATCGCGAAAATGACTATGAACAAATGGGCCTTACCTGATCCGCTGCCGATTCTGAAATCGCTGGTGGCGATTCCCAGCGTGAATCCGATGGGACGTGATGTTTCCGGTGACGAATTTTTCGAAGGGCGCGTCACCGACTGGCTCGTGGGATATCTCCAGCAACACGAGCTTCCCTGGGAAATTGTGGAAACTGCACCTGGACGTGCCAATGTCCTTTCACGAATTGAATCGCCGGGGGCGAAGCAGACTGTCTTGATGGATGCCCATCAGGATACCGTGCCTGTCGATGGCATGACGATTGCTCCCTTCGCTCCGGAAGAGCGCGACGGGCGGGTTTATGGTCGCGGATCCTGCGACGTTAAAGGAGGCATGGCGGCGATGCTGGCGGCATTCACTCGGCTCTCAATCGATCGGCCTGCTGGTATGCCCAATGTGGTTCTCTCGCTGACGTGCGATGAAGAAGCGACCAGTCTTGGCATCCATCACCTTGTCGGAAGTTGGAACGGTCGTAACAAACCTTATCAGCTCTGTTCCACCCGCCCGGATTTTGCGATCATCGCCGAGCCCACGATGCTGGATATTGTCGTGGCGCACCGCGGCGCCACACGATGGCAGTTGCGAACGACGGGACGCGCGTGCCATAGCTCACGGCCAGCGGAAGGAGTCAATGCGATTTATCGAATGGCGAAGGTTCTGGAGTGTCTTGAAGAGTACGCTGAGTGGCTCCCTGGTTCCCGGCCGGCTCACAGCCTTTGTGGACCGGCTACGTTGAGCGTCGGATTGATCTCGGGCGGAAGCAGCGTCAATGTTGTTCCCGACGGTTGTGTCATCGATATTGATCGTCGAGTATTACCGGGAGAAAATAGTCTGGACGTGCGAACAGAAGTTATTGAGTATCTCAGGACGAAGCTTGATTTCGACCTGACCCACGATGCACCCTATTGTTTGAGTTCGGCCCTTGGCGACGAACTGAACGCTGCGTTAGCGGCACGGCTGATGAAGTCCATCGACATCGTCGTTGGACCTCGGCAGGTGATGGGCGTGCCGTTTGGAACTCACGCCTCGCGCGTTGCTGCTGTGGGGATTCCGTCAGTCGTGTTCGGACCAGGCGACATTGCCCAGGCTCATACCAAAGATGAATGGATTGACATTCGCCAACTTCAGCAATCGACTGAAATCTACTATCGATTCTGTGCAGACTTCGCGCAACACTGATAAGGTTCGGGCTGTGGCCTTGAAGATATTTCTGATCGGCATTCAAACTTCGCGGTCTTGATGAGGGCCATCCCCGGAGTGGATGATACGAACAAGTTTCAGGACCTCTTTTATCGTTCGTCTTTCATTTTTTATCTTTTATCATAACGCGATGAACCTCAGCGTTTCACAGTGGCGATTTTAATTCTCTGGCGATAACAGCGGGGTCGCAGGAACGCGAATTAATACTTGATCTGACTCAATTCTATGCCTATTGACCTTCGTTACCGCCACAGACAGTCAGAGTTAATGGATGATCCAGCCCTTGCTGATGATGCTCACCGGCAAGCGTTGACGGGACTCCGGCGAATTAACTGGTGGAGTCGGACGGATGCGTCGGTCTGGAAGGCCATTCGAAAAGTCGCACTTGAGGCTGGTACCCATGCGCCACTGACGGTTCTTGACATTGCTTCCGGTGGCGGCGATCTGGCCATTCGCCTCGCGAAAATTGCGAAGAGAGAACGTGTTCCCCTGCAAGTCGATGGATGTGATATCAGCCCTACTGCTATTCGGTATTCTACGGAGCAGGCCATTTCTGCAAAGCTACCGAATGTCACGTTCCACCAGTGCAACGCGCTTAAAGATCCACTTCCGCGGCCTGACTATGATGTTGTGATGTGCAGCCTGTTTCTGCATCATCTCACAGAGCAGGAGGCTTTGTTATTGCTGCAAAGAATGAAGGCTGCGGCAAGAACACTCATCCTGATTGACGACCTTCGCCGCACTCGATTGGGCTATTGGCTGGCATGGCTGGGATGTCGAATCCTGACTCGCTGCCATGTCGTTCACGTGGATGGTCCCATGTCCGTTGAAGGGGCCTTTACATCGGCAGAGGCTCGGGCAATCGCCGAGCAGGCCGGAGTTGATAGCCCGACGATTCGGCATCACTGGCCCGAACGGTTTCTGCTGACCTGGCATCCTACAGTCGCGAGGCTGCGATGACGTCAATTGAAGGCCTCGACCAACGGCATTTTGATGTGGTCGTCATCGGTGCCGGAGTCGCTGGATCAATGTGTGGATTGCTCGCTGCAAGAGCCGGCCTGAACACATTATTGCTGGACCGTCAGAAGTTTCCCCGACACAAAGTCTGCGGCTGCTGTCTGAATGACCGAGCCGTTCAGATGCTGAGGAAAAACGGACTGGAGTCGTCACTGCATTCACTTCTGCCTAAATCCACAAACTCTCTGGCAGTTCGGTATCGCGGCAGGAAACTTGACATTCCATTGCCCCCGAATGTCGCCGTCTCACGATTTGCCCTGGATCAACGACTTGTCTTCGAAGCCGTGAATTCCGGGTGCCTGTTTTTTGATGATGTGACAGCCGCCGTGTCACCGCTTCCGGGGGATTCGGAGCCTTCAGATGCACGAGCCTGCCAGCTTTCCGCTTCAGGGCAGCCACCAGAGCGAATTGTGGATTTGAGGCTCTCCGGGCAGTCAGTTCGGGAGGCAGCCGGAGCTACGGGACGCGCACGTGAAGTGGATTCACGCAGGGTCTTTGCGAAAGTCGTTCTGGTTTGTGATGGTCCAGGTCATCCCAGCCTTTATCGGCTGTCTGGTTTTAGAGCATCGGCCGCTGCAGGCTCACGCATTGGCCTCGGGGCCGTATTTCCTCGAACGTCGGCAGATGATTGGATCAAACCGGGTGAGATCCTGATGGCTGTGGCTCAGCACGGCTACGCCGGAGTCGTGGAGATCGAGGGTCAGCAATGGGATCTGGCCGCCGCGATTGATCCGCTGCACCTGAACCAGACAAAGTCACCATTGCTTTCCCTGGAGCAACTGTTTCAGTCGGCCGGTGTTCCCGTTCCCGCGGAGCTGGTCCACGCGACGATTAAAGGAACCCTGCCCCTGACTCGCACCGCGAAGCGAATCGCCGGTCATCGTCTTTTTCTGCTCGGAGATGCGACCGGATACGTCGAGCCGTTCACGGGTGAAGGAATGGCGTGGGCATTGACAGCAGCCAACGCCATTGTACCGCTTGTCATTCAGGCAGTTCGATATGACTGGTCAAATGAGCTGGTCACTCGCTGGCATTCTATTTTTCGCGCCATCGTGAGTCGCGAACAGAAACTCTGTCGTGTGCTGTCTGCTGCGTTGAAGCATCCGTGGATACTTCCTCCGGTTCTGACAATGTGTCACCTGTTCCCTTCGTTGACTCGACACCTTGTCAGTCAGATCAATCGTGTTCCTGAAGCACTGGAAATTCCCTGATGACAGGCTTTGCGATTCTCGGACTGGGCACTGCACTTCCCGGGCATTCTATTTCACAAGTCGGCGCGGCGACTTTTGCAGCGACGGCCGTCGCACCAGAAGCCGCTGAATCCAGTAATGTGCCAGCGCTGATTCAGGCACTTTATCGTCGCGCGGGCGTACATTCCCGGTTCAGCGTGCTGTTGGAATCCTCATCGGACGGTGAAGCAACGGCAGAACGATTCTATCGATTTGCAAATGGCGTCGACGATCGTGGTCCCGGCACGGCTGAGCGAATGAAGCGGTACGAAAGGGAAGCCCCTTTGCTTGCCGCGCGTGCTGCCGCGGCGGCCATTGCTGCAGCAGAGGTTTCCCCAACGGAGATCACTCATCTCATCACCGTCTCCTGTAGTGGTTTCAGCGCACCGGGCGTCGACTTGCACTTGATCGAAAATCTTGGATTGTCGCGCTCAGTCTCACGCACGCATGTGGGTTTCATGGGGTGTCATGGAGCGTTGAATGGACTTCGCGTTGCTCATGCGTTTGCTTCGTCAAATCCCACGGCCGTTGTCATGGTGTGTGCGATTGAATTGTGCTCACTGCATCATCAATACGGATGGGATCCTCAAAAGATCGTGGCCAATTCGCTGTTTGCCGACGGAGCCGCCGCTGTCATTGGCAGAGCAAGTCATGATTCCGCAATAAGGAATTGCTTTCCAGGTTGTCTCGTCGATAACTATTCCTGTGTGATTCCTGATACGGCCGAGATGATGACCTGGCGAATTCGGGACAATGGATTTGAAATGTCGCTCTCTCCGGAAGTTCCTGGTGTGATTACTCGCATGTTGCCAGGAGTGCTCCAGGAGTTCCTTGGTCGAAATGGCCTGATCCTGGAGGATATTCGAAGTTGGGCCATTCATCCTGGAGGACCGAGGATTCTTGCGGCGACCGCGGAAGCGGCAAGTCTGTCGGAAGAGACGATGAATCCTTCAATAAGCATTCTTCAGCGTTGCGGAAATATGTCCTCACCCACAGTTCTTTTTATTCTGGAGGAACTGCGGTCGCGCAAGGCACAATTGCCCTGCGTAATGCTGGGCTTTGGCCCCGGTCTGAATGTGGAATTGGCCTTGCTTCGATAGTCCGGCTTTCGGCACGATCAGCCAGCAAAGTCTGACCAGGACAATGTGGTTGTCCTGTTCCCGCCGAAAACCTGGTGGCCGAGGCGACAACCTTTGCTAAAAGTCGTTGACGATTTGTGAAAAAGCGGGTAACCTCCTTAGTACTGAGGGTGTCGTTTCGCTGAATGAGTCAACGCGATCCTCGCTGGTTTTTACACCGTCTTGTTCTAACCTGTGTCTGTTTGGATGAAATTGAAATGAATCATCTGTTGCTAAGCCTGAGCCTTCTACTGCTTCCCTCGTGAAGCCCGCCTCAGGTACGCATTCAGTCTGTTTGACTTTCCGAACCCTGAGGACTTCCTCAGGGTTTTTTGTTGGCGTGGATTGACGGTCGAATTCTCCGGCCGATGATTCCCGTTCTGTTGTTGTTTCGACGTACTCCTCACGGAGAAGGTTCTATGACCGGCGACCAAATCATTATCTTCGATACCACACTTCGTGATGGCGAGCAGTCTCCTGGCTGCAGCATGAACACGCGAGAAAAGCTGGAAGTCGCAAAGGCGCTCGTGGAACTTGGTGTCGATGTGATTGAGGCGGGATTCCCGATCGCGTCTCCTGGCGATTTCGAAGCCGTGTCGCAAATTGCTGCCAAATTCGGCGACCGGACAACAATCTGTGCCCTCGCCAGAAGTCGAGAGGATGATATCAGCCGGGCAAAGGCGGCTCTGGCATCCGCTGAGAAGCGACGAATCCATGTCTTCCTTGCTACGAGTGCGATTCATCGGGAATTCAAACTCAAAATGGACAAGCAGCAGATTATTGAGCGTGCGATAAGCTCCGTGAAGCTTGCTAAAGAGTTCTGTGACGATATTGAGTTTTCACCCGAGGACGCCGTTCGTACGGAACTGGATTTCCTTTGCGAGGTTGTGGAAAAGACAATCGACGCTGGTGCGACGACCGTCAATATTCCCGACACTGTCGGATATGCGACGCCAAATCACTATTTTAAAGTGATTTCGCACCTGAAGAAACACGTGCCGAATATTTCAAAGGCCATCATCAGTGCTCATTGCCATGATGATCTTGGTCTGGCGGTCGCCAACAGTCTGTCTGCTATGGAAGCCGGTGCGCGACAGATTGAATGCACCATCAACGGTCTTGGCGAGCGAGCTGGTAATGCGGCACTTGAAGAAATCGTCATGGCGATCAGGACACGATCTGACTATTACGGGGTTCACACTAAGATCAACACGCAAAAGCTGTATCCAACCAGCCACCTCGTTTCGACAATTACCGGCATGAAGGTGCAGAGAAACAAAGCAATCGTTGGACAAAATGCGTTTGCCCACGAAGCCGGCATTCATCAGCATGGGGTACTTCAGGAGCGGTCCACCTACGAGATCATGCGTCCGGAAGATGTGGGATATGTTGGTCAGAACCTTGTGCTGGGTAAGCACAGCGGTCGCCATGCATTCCGCGATCGAGTGGTTCAACTGGGCTTCAATCCTGACGAACAGGCTCTGCAGAAGGCTTTCGATGATTTCATCGCATTGGCCGACAAGAAGAAAGAAGTTTACGACTCCGACATTATCGCTCTTGTCGAGAATCGGATTGCTGATGCCGTGGATCGCTGGAAGCTTGTGAGCTTCCATACGTCGGCAGGTTCTTCAGCCATCCCGACAGCCACTCTGGAACTGCAGTGTGAAGACCAGCCCGTGATGTGTGACGCAGCCATCGGCGATGGTCCTATCGATGCTGTCTTTAAGGCCATGGAACGCATCGTCGAGTTGTCTGCACGGCTGGAGGAATTTGATGTGCGAAGCCTCTCCGAGGGCAAGGATGCTCAGGGCGAAGTCCGAGTGACCATCAATGTTAACGGTCGCCATTATCAGGGGAGGGGCGTTAGTACCGATATCATCGCTGCTGCTGCAGATGCCTATCTGAAGGCTCTGAACAAGGCCGATCAGGACCGTCGAAGTCCTTCGGATTCGTTGACTTCAAAGGTTACTCCTCAGGTTTGACAAAACCTGAGGGGCCGATGCCAACATCCATTCTCTCTTTGTCTGCAGGGGAGGAAATTGTTATACCTCACCCACTCAAGCGAAGCTTGACGGCTTGCCGAAAGCCCATGCGATGCCACTCCTGATGAATCCGCCTGATGAATCCCTCGATAATTACGTACCAGGAAGACTTTCTCGAACTCTGCGACCACATCAAGCAGTGTGGAATCGTTTCCTTCGACTCGGAGTTCATTTCTGACATCGGATACCGGCCACAACTTGGCCTTCTGCAGTTCTGCACGCCTGAACGCTGCGTCGCTGTAGATCCGTTGGCAATTACTTCGCTGTCGGCCTGGTGGGACATCATGGTGGATGATTCCACCACCGTGATCGTTCATGGAGGTCAGGCGGAAATTCGATTCTGTATACAACTGAGTGGGCGCGTGCCTCGGCGATTGGTTGACATTCAGATCGCGGAAGGTTTGCGAGGACGCAGTTATCCGCTCTCATACAATGCCATTGTTGAGCGGGTCCTTGGCGCAGTGATAACAAATTCTCAGACCAGAACGGACTGGCTGCGTCGTCCATTGTCGCCTGAACAGATTGCCTACGCCCTCGAGGATGTCTCCTACGTCTCGCAGGTCTGGGACCAGCAGAGGAAATGGCTTGAGTCAAAGGGGCGAC
>JANPHT010000087.1:0-30483 GCA_031424595.1 Planctomycetota bacterium | reverse complement strand
TTTCGGATCTCCTGATAAGTCAGATTTAGACACTGCTCATCAGACCGACTTGACCACACTTTGTAAACTCAATGACCATCAGCCAATTAGGCCGCGCACTTCATTTGTCGTTGAACCGCAAAACAGGCGCGAAATGAATCTGCGTATCCTTCATTATGGCCGCCGGGATAGGCCGCATGTGTTCTGGCTTCAGAAGAAAGCAGGGCCGGATCACGAAGCAGAATTTCGTTGGGCTGGTCTCGGTGCCCCATCCAAAGTTCGTTAGGCGTTTCACTGTTCCATGAGCACGACGATGATTCTCCCGCGATCTCAAATCGCAGGCAATTCTTTCGGCCGGCCACGACCTGCGACACCTGCAGAGTTCCCCGAGTCCCATTCTCAAATCGCAACAGAATCGCGCCGTAGTCATCTGTTGTGACAGGAATGTTGTGGTGAGACTCCCAATCCAGTTTAGTCTCCTTGTCAGCAAAGGTGGCCACCTCTCCAAGCGGTCGGCTTCGCGTGGGATGGACAGTCATGAGATCCGCACAGACCGATGCGATCTTTAGTCCGCTCATCCACGATACGAGATCCAGCCAATGTGTGCCGATATCGGCAACAGCTCTCAGCAAGCCACCTTCCTTCTCAAGAACTCGCCAATTGTAGTCTGTCGGCTTCAGCAGCCAGTCCTGTACATAGCTGCCATTGATATGAAAAAGACGACCCAGTTCGCCGTTCTTCAGTCGGCTGTGAACCTCAACGCACAAGGGATAGAAGCGAATGTTGTAATTTACGCAGGCGCCGAGGTTTTCGTGTCGCCCTGCAAGTTCAACGAGTGCCGCGGATTCATTCGAATCCATCGACAGCGGCTTTTCACAAAGCACATGTTTTCCCGCCCGAAGCGAACGGGACACACATTCAAAGTGTGAACGATTGGACGTGCACACATGGATGCAATCCACATTCTGGTCGGCCAAAACCTCCTCCAGCGAAGCATAGGCTTTAGCGAGCCCATGCCGTTGAGCGGCCGCCTGACTTTTATCAGGCGATGAACCCAGCATTCCGGTCACGGAAACGCCAATCCGCCGCAACGCGTCCAGATGCACCCAGCTCATGAAGCCGGTTCCCAGGATCGCCGTCTGAAGAGGTCTCAAATCTGACTCCTCGTTCCGCTTGAAATGATTCGACAAGAGAATCATTTTCAAATCGTTAATGCAACAAGAGCCTCGGAGACCCTGAGGCCGCTCGAAGCTCTGTTGGATAAGTTATTGGTTGCGAGGGCGGTCCGCAATTAAGAAGCCGTCAGCCACGGCAATGGAGCACCGGCCGGTGGAAGCCGTACAATATCGACTCCCGACACTTCTTTGTGCCCCTTGACCTTCTGAATCGCTTCTACAGAGGGTTCGCTGTCCAGATTCAGTACCGCGACAGATGCTCCACCCGGACGTTCCTGTTTGCGACCAAGCGCCATCTGAGCGATGTTGACATTGTGTTCGCCGAAAACCGTGCCGATGAAACCAATAAGCCCCGGAACGTCGCGGTGGCGATAGATCAGCAGCAGTCCGTCCAGATAGGCTTCGAAGTGATATTCATTCAGGCGAACGAGTCGCAGGAATTGATTGCCGAAGATCGTTCCGGACGCTTCGAATGTTCCCTGATCAGTCGTGAGAACCACAGACACCATGGACGAAAAATTCTCACAATCACCGCTGGCAGATTCGCGAATATGGATTCCACGAGCCTGGGCGACCGATGTGGCGTTGATCATATTTACGGTTTCGTCAAGCGCGGCTTCGAGAAGTCCTGCTGTGAAAGCGTTCGTCAGAATACGTGTCTTCTTGCTGGCCGCTTCTCCTCGATAAATGACTTCGGCGCCCTTGAGCCCCTGCCCTTTAATCATCTGGGCCGACAGCAGACCGAGTCGATACGACAGATTGAGATAATTCTTCAGCTCACCCATCTCACTGGCAGATACGGGAGCCATGTTCACGGCACACCGAATCTCGTTGCGTTTTAAGTAGGCGACGACAAGTTCGGCGGCTTCGATTGCCACCATTTCCTGAGCTTCTTCGGTCGAGGCTCCAAGGTGAGGCGTGGCCAGTACCTGAGGCAGGTCGACCAGTCGTCGGTCCTTTGGCGGTTCATCCACAAACACGTCGAGTGCCGCGCCAGCAACGTGACCAGATTCAATCGCATCTGCCAGATCTTTCTCGTCGACGATTCCGCCACGAGCGCAGTTAATGATGCGAACACCCTTCTTCATCGTCGCGATTCGTGCCGCGTTGATAATGCCTCGAGTTTCGTCCGTCAGTGGAGTGTGGACCGTCAGATAATCACATTTTTTGACAATCTCATCGACGTCGCGGAAGAGAGTAATCCCCAGTTCCTTAGCTTTCTCTTCGGACAGGAACGGGTCGTATCCCAGCACGTTCATTTCGAACGCAGCGGCTCGTGAAGCAACGCTGAGTCCGATTCGTCCGAGACCAATCACGGCGAGAGTCTTGCCTGCGAGCTGAGTTCCCTGGAACGACTTTCTGTCCCACTTGCCGGCTTTCATGCTGGCGTGTGCCGGGCCGATGTTTCGAGACAGCGCGAGCATCATGGCAAAGGTGTGTTCAGCCGTGCTGATCGTGTTTCCTGTTGGCGTATTCATCACCAGAACACCCGCGCGCGTTGCGGCTTCCAGGTTGATATTGTCGACGCCGACGCCAGCGCGGGCGATGCACTTCAGTCGTTCCTGGCCTTCGAGCAACTCCGCAGTCAGGGTTGTGCCGCTGCGAATGATAATACCGTCCGCCGACTTCAGTTCTTCGCGAACCTGGGCAGGTGTCAGGCCGCTTTTGACGACAACTTCAATGCCTTCTGTCTGTTCCAGGATCTTCAAACCTGCCTTGGACAGGCTGTCTGTTATGAGAACTCGATACACGTTAGAAACTTTGCTTCAGAGACAGGAAAATGGGCAGCACATGTCCGGCCAGATTTCCTGTGAAAAATGGCCAGAAGCGATATGTTCTAGTAGATCGACTGTAAATCACAAGACGCGGCGCAGGCTGGGCACGTTCGGAGGGGATTTTCAGGTGTCTCAAATTCGGGGATTGCTCCGACAGGCAAAAACTGCGAGAACAACCTCTGAATCTTCCATCGGTCTGCTATGTTCCACCCAGATCACTTAAATCCCATGATCAATTCAAACAGTCCCGAATTTCGCACGGATGTTCTCACGGGGTTAAGGGTTCTCATCGCGCCCGCCCGATCATCGCGCCCCTCTGCGACGCATCCCGAACCGCCACTTTTTCGAACTGACGATCCCTTCGCTGAAGGGCACGAAATGGATACCCCGGGTGAAAGGTTCGCCGTCAGGAACTCGGATTCGGCCGCGAATGGACCCGGCTGGAAACTGCGAGTTGTTCCCAACCGATACCCGGCGGTCATTTCTGAGGCCGGTGGTACCGGAATTGTTGGGTCGAGTCTCTTTCCCGCACAGTCGGCTTCTGGCGAGCACGATGTCGTGATCGAATGTCCGGATTCGCGAACTCGACTTGCAGAGTTGACGTTGGATGAAGTGCAGACAGTACTGCAAGCGTGGCGCACGCGAGTGCAGCAACTTGTTTCTGCGGGGCGGTACTCGACACTCGCGGTTTTTCGAAACGAAGGCTTCAGTGCTGGCGCATCTCTTGCGCATTGTCATTCGCAGATTATCGCGTCCGAGGAACTCATGCCGCTGGACAGGGAGCGTTCTGCACGGGCCGCGGAGCATAAGGCGCGTACCGGCCGTGAACTCGCTGCGGATCTACTGCAAGCAGAACGATCGGATGGCAGTCGCATGATTTGCGAAACAGCTCACTTCGCAGTGTTTTGTCCGTTTGCATCGAGGACATCGTGGCATATCCGCTTTTTGCCCATTCTGCAGCAACCGTGCACATTTGCAGAAGCGAGCGATGAATGCCTGACAGAACTTGCTCTGCTGATTAAGCGACAACTCAATCAGCTTGAGCATGTGCTCGGTGGTCCATTTTCCTTTAACCTGACGCTACCACATCCTCGACTCGATCAGCCTCCGCAGTTCCGGTGGATGCTGGACTTGTTGCCCCGAACCGGACGACATGCTGGCTGGGAATACCTGACCTCAGTCGACATTATCACTGTCGCTCCGGAACAAGCGGCAAAAATGCTTCGATCCTGAATTTCCGTATTGTCTCTTGTCCCAATCGAGCCTCACTGCCAGCCCGACGGATGGTAGTTCGTACCGAGGAGTTTCTGTTTCATCGACAATAATTCTGACCCCGCCCTCGCCGTCCGACGGATGTCAGAGGCTTGTCGGATCCATTAACTCAATGGCATTGCCGGCCGTATCGCTGATGTAAACGGAACGTGTTCCATCGCGATGGCCTTTGAGGGCCGGATGGACAGTGGCTTTGTCGGAAACAAAAGCAACATGCGGAGGATGCTGATTCGGCAACACTAAGGCGAGATGCATATTGGCAAATCTCAGAAACGCCCATGTCGCATCCTGATACGTGATCTCGCACTTAAACTCTGTCGTGTACCATTCGACGGCCTTGGCGATATCGTCCACGGAAATCGCAATGTGGTGCATGCTGTCCAATTGATCGGCCATGTGGTTTTTCCTTAAATTGAATTGCGTGTCGCTTAGCCAGCACACAGGATATTCTTGAATCCTTACCTCGGATTATACAACGCTGTTTATATTTGGCGCGTTCAGATTGAGCATCGGCGGATCTGAGAATCCTGAGCGTAATGACCTATCAACACCAGGCGTCGCATGAGTCGTTCAGTCACTCTGTGACTGAGAACTTTTTCCTGGTAGTGTGGTGTCAGGCAAGAATCTGATCGACAACCCAACAGGGTTCTGCTCCCGTGATTCGCTGGTCCTGGCCCTGAAGCGGGAATGACACGGGAGTGCACGGGAATGCCAGTTGTTTGTGGTTATCGTACCGCATACGCCGTTGCTTCAGAACCTGCAGCAACGCCACTCGGGCCATGAACAGAAAATGACATTCTTAGCCATGCCCGGAAAATGACTGGGCTTTGGTCCTGCGGCATCAGTCGCGATGGTTCTTTCGCTTTGCAGGAACTGTGTGGCGGCGATGAAACCCAGGCCGACTCCGCATCGGTGAAGAAACCAGCGACAAGCGGTCTGATTCTGGTGAGGAACAATTGGCGAAGACTGCATCAGCGAACGGTCCGATTGATTTAGGCGTGCTACCATTTGACGGGACAGCGGCTTAGGTGCAACATGCATCTTCTGACTCTCTGCTGCTTCCTGCATCTCTCCTTGCGGAATTTCTCCTGATGATGACTCGTTGGCTCACGCTTTTTACATTAGTGATCTGTGTTGACATGCCGCCGCTTTCAGCGGATCGGCTTGCGCCCTGGGTCGATTCGTCACTGACAGTTCGTGACGGGCTGACCGTGTGGTTGGACGCATCGCGAGTCAATGCGGCTCGGAAGGACAGCAGAAATGAGGAACTGAAGACTGGCGATGTTCTCGAGGCGTGGATTGACGGTGCAGGTGCTTCGCGACAATTCGAACCGTTGAATGAAAAATCCCGCCCGAAGTTTATTCAACTGGCAAGCGGTTCCCTGCTCCGTTTCGATGGCGAAGATGACCACTTCCGTCTACTCGGCACAGGACGCAGTTTGCGTGCAGCAACAATTTTTATTGTGGCGGCACCGCATTCAAGTTCCGGCAACTTTCGAGGGCTCTTTGCGGCCAACGCGGCGGATCGAAGGGACTACGAGTCCGGGCTGTGCATCGACCTTGGACCCGGCCCGTCACTTAAGTTTGACCAAGTGAATGTTGAAGGTCCAGGTTTCGGCGGGGCCAGCGATTTGATCGCAACGAGCAGTGATCTGGGAACCTTGCATACACTGGAAACAGCAATTGATGATGACGCAAAGCAGGTTCGTCTCATAGTCGATGGCAAGCCCGAAGGAACTCGGACTTTCGCGCCGGAAGAATTCTCAATCGACCAACTTACCATTGGAGCGAGGTTCTACACGAATGGTCCGGGTGCTCAGGAAGTTCGTGGTCCTTTCCACGGCGACATTGCCGAAGTGCTGGTTTATGATCGAGTGCTTTCGGAGGCCGAGGCCAAATCGGTTCGTGAGTATTTCGCAAAGAAATATGCAAGGCTGGCGGAAGCATTGCCGGGCGAATTGAAGCTGTCACCATCTGGGGGCGTCCCACTGGTGAAGGCGGAAAACCCTCCGCTGGTTCAGATGTTGCAACCCGGTTTTTCCGTACGAGAGCTTCCGCTTCAGCTGACCAACGTCAACAACGTCCGTTATCGAGCCGACGGCAAACTTGTCACGCTCGGTTACAACGGCGACATCCATCTCCTGAGCGACACAGATGGCGACGGCCTTGAAGATAAAGCCGACATCTTCTGGAAGAATGAAGGGAGCCTGCGAGGGCCGCTTGGGATGCTGTTGACTCCGCCGGGTTATGCCAAAGGCACCGGCGTCTTTGTGCCCAGCAAGGGCAAAGTCTCGCTGATCGTTGATACCGATGGCGATGATAAAGCGGACGAAGAGATCATCGTTGCCGCCGGCTGGAAAGAGATTCCGCAGAATGTCGATGCAGTCGGTATCGCGATGGACCAGGAAGGAAATCTTTACTTCGGTCTTGGTACCGTCAACTATGCCAACGCCTACCTGGTCAACGACAAGGGAGATGGGGAATACGATGTCAACTCCGATCGTGGGACAGTCCAGAGAGTTTCCGCGGATTTCAGTAAGCGCGAAACGGTCTGCACAGGAATTCGTTTCCCGATCGCTTTTGCGTTTAACAGTGACGGTGACTTGTTTTGCACTGAACAGGAAGGAGCCACATGGTTGCCCAACGGTAACCCGTTGGATGAGCTCCTGCAGATTCGGCTGGACGGCGTCGGCCCGAATGGAAAGCCCGGCACCCTGCGTCACTACGGATTTCCGCCGCGGCATCCTCGCCACAATCCGAATGTGATCGATGAACCATCAACGTTTGATTATTCACCGCAGCATCAGTCGACGTGCGGCATGGTTTTTAATACTTCCGTCAACGGCGGCCCTGTCTTCGGGCCTGCTTTATGGGCCGGTGATGCGATTGTGGCCGGCGAATCTCGCGGTAAGCTGTGGCGAACGAAGTTGATGAAGACAGAATCCGGCTACGTCGCAGCATCACAGTTGTTTGCCTGCCTCCAGATGCTGACTGTCGATGTCTGCGTGACTCCGGACGGAGATCTTGTCGTCGCGTGTCATAGCGGTCCGCCGGACTGGGGCACGGGACCGGCCGGCATTGGCAAGTTTTTTCGAATCCAGATGAATGAGCCGGAAACCGCCAGGCCCGTGGCGACATGGGCCGAGGGACCTCAGGAGATTCGTATTGCCTTTGATCGACCGCTCGATACAACTCAGTATCGTCAACTGGCTGAACGCATTAAAATCGAATACGGCGAACATGTGCGGGCCGCCGACAAATTCGAAAACCTGATGCCGCCGTACGCCGTGGTGCGGTCTCAACTGCTGAAGCCACGATTTGAATTGGCAGTCGGTGGAGCTGCCATTACCAGTGATCTGCGAACGCTGATCATCAATACGGCTCCAATGAATTCGAATGTGCATTACGCTGTCACGGTACCGATGGTTCCTAAGAGCGACGCCGCGAATGAACAAATCGCAACTGTCGAGCAACACTCGGAACTCGACGTCGATTTTGCTTTGTACGGCGTTCAGGCCAAGTGGACTCCTGCCGAAGGGAACACGACTCTTCCATGGTCTGGCTGGCTGCCTCATGCTGATCTGACCGTCAGCAAATCGATGCTGATCGAAAGCGCCGGGCATGCTCCGTTGTGGGCTGCGTTGGAGCAACCAGGGACGCTGGTTCTGAAGACACGGCTCAATCTTCACAACGTTCTTCGACCTGCAATTCAGCCCGGAGCCACTATCGACTATGAATGGCCGGCCGAAGAAGCGGTCGTCACATTCACCAGCAACCGCGATATCGTTGTCCAGGCAACGCTGCGTGGTGAAGCCAATCAACCGGCGACTGAGCTTTCGGTGGCTTGTGATCAGAAGAATGTGGAACGCCAGGTTGCGACTTTCAAGAAGTCCGCTGATCAGAAAGAACCGGTCGATGTTGTCGTGGCGATTCGAACCGGCAAGAGCACGGTTCCTCAACTCACGGTTTCTGTTCATACAAACGAAGATTCCTCCGCGAGACCGATCCAGTTTCATCGTTTTCTTCAGCCGTGGGTGGAGCTGAATCCACCGAGTGATTCTGCTGGAGCATCTGCGTTTGTAAAGATTGCGGAACTTGAAGGTGGCAGCTGGGCTCGGGGCCGCAAGGTCTTTCGCAGCGAGGCGGCTGGTTGCTTCAAGTGTCATTCTGTTGGCGGAGGTGGCGCGAAGATCGGTCCGGATCTTGTCAACATGGTGCATCGTGACTATGCGTCGGTGATGCGAGATATTGCCAATCCAGGTTTTGCGATTAATCCGGACTACATTGGACATGTTGTGGCGTTAAATGACGGACGCCTTCTGACGGGTGTACTTCAGTCGGAAGGCGATCACCTGGTCATTGGTGACGAAAAAGGCGTTGTGACGAAGCTCGCAAAATCAGACATTGAATCGCTGACTGTTTCGAAAACGTCTGTCATGCCAATCGGAATGTCTCAGAAGTTGACTGCCGAGCAGATAAGAGACTTGCTGACTTATCTGATGACTCGTCCGCCGCATATGCCTCTCGATTCTCCCTTGACCGCGCCACCGTTGAGGACTCAGGCCGAAGTCACTGCGGCCCTGGCGGATTCATCCGCTACTTCCAACGCCACGAGGCAATTAAGCATCGTACTGGTTGATGGTGCGAAAGATCATGGTCCCGGTGAACATGATTATCCGGCCTGGAAATCGGCCTGGGAAGAACTGCTTTCAGCTGCTGACAATGTCACCGTTTCGACTGCGACCGAGTTTCCGAGCGACGAACAACTGGCGTCTGCCGATGTCGTGTTGTTCTTCCAGAAAGGCAGCTTTGCGGAATCTCGCCCGGGGAAGCTGGATGCCTTTCTGGCTCGCGGCGGTGGAGCCGTCTACATCCACTGGGCAGTCAACGGGAACGATCAGGTACAGGAGTTTTCGAAACGAATTGGCTATGCGTCCTGGGGAGGCCGAATTGCCTACCGACACGGACCGCTGACTCTGGAGATCCACAACACCGACCATCCCATCGTCCGCAACTTTGATCAGATTCAGCTGTATGACGAAAGCTATTGGAAGCTGACCGGCAATCCGTCCGACGTCACGCTGCTTGCCACCAGCCTCGAAGACGGCATGGCAACTCCTCAGATATGGACCACCGAAAAAGGCAAGGGTCGAGTGTTCGTCAGTATCCCAGGCCACTACAACTGGACGTTTGATGATCCTCTATTCCGGATCCTGCTGTTGCGCGGCATCGCGTGGACCGCGAAAGAATCTGTCGATCGCTTCAATGACCTTGTTCCGATCGGTGCGCGAATGGCAAAGTGATCGCGAGTGCAGATTCAGGAATACCAGTGCGAGGATGCTGACTAGTGGCGTGATGTCGTTGCAGCCGGAGCATTGGGTCGGTCGTGACACCCGGCACAACGGCAAAAGTGACATCATGCGTGAAACTGGCAATTCCCGGAATCACCGCAGACATCGCAGCCGGTGGAAGCCGACAATGATTCGGCCTGATTGCGGCAGTGTTGGATGCGGTCGTTGATGACGTCGAGCATTCCCGGGTGCAGGCCAAACGGAGCTGTCACAAGCCAGCGAACATGGGGATGGTTATTGGCGGCCGCCTTCACGAGAGCTGGAATGTCTTCAGTCCAGTGGCGCCCGGGAGACAGAAAATACGGAAAGACAACGATTTCCCTGGCACCGCGTGCGACGCATTTTGTGAAGGCCTGAGCAATCGTGGGCTCGGCGAGTTCCATGTGGGCGGGTTCGACAATCGTATACTGCGACTGGGCGGCAAAACGATCGGCGGCAGTGTGAAGCATCTCATTGCTCTCACGGCGACGCGAGCCGTGATCGACAATGATGATACCAGTGATACAGAGTTGATCGGGCATTTGCTGGACTATGCCGGAACAGCGACGCTGTCGAGCAAAGCTTTCAGGATCTGAGCGGCGCGCTGGCGGTGGCCTTCACGCAGGACTCCGCGGCAGACAATTCGGTGAGCGAGCACGGGAATCGCCACGTGCTTGATGTCATCCGGGATGACGTAACTGCGGCCTTCGACATAGGCCATTGCCTGACTGGCTCGGTAAAGTGTCAGGGCTCCGCGAGTGCTTACACCCAGCGTCAGTTCATTATGGGACCGAGTTCGAGTTGTGAGCTCAAGCATGTACTCGGCCAGAGATTTGTCAACAGTAACCGCCTGAACCTGTTTTTGCAGTTCCAGAACTTCGTCAGCATTGGTCACTGCCGCTAAGCCATCGACAGGTTGACCGGATCGATGTCGCTGCAGGATTTCGAGTTCTGCCTGACGATCGGGATAGCCAACACTCAGACACATCATGAATCGGTCAAGTTGATTTTCAGGGAGCGGATAAGTGCCTTCGAACTCATAGGGATTCTGAGTGGCGATGACAAGGAACGGCTGTTGAAGCTGATGCGTTGTGCCTTCGATCGACACCTGGCGTTCGCTCATCGCTTCCAGCAATGCGCTTTGATTGCGAGGTGTGGTGCGGTTAATTTCGTCGGCCAGCAGGATGTTGGTAAAGATTGGACCGGGGCGAAATTCAAAGTCGCCCGTGGCTGGTCGATAAACACTGGAGCCCAGAATGTCGCTCGGCAGAAGATCGGGCGTAAACTGCATGCGTACGAAGCGGCAGCCAAGCGTTTTTGAAAGCGCTCGTGCCAGCGAAGTTTTACCGAGCCCGGGAGCGTCCTCAAGAAGGATGTGGCCACCTGCGAGCAATGCGACAACGGACAGTTTAATCGTCGGTTGTTTTCCTAAGACAGCACTCTCAACATTCGTGACGATGCGGCGCACGATCTCGTGACTCACAAGCAAACTCCGAACCAACAGACTTTGGCGATCAGAAAGAATCGCAGATTCTACCGGCAGGAGCAGCATTCCACCACGGTTGCGCTACTTCAGAGGTTCGCCAAGTCCAAATTTGGTGGTGGTGCCTTCATAATTCTGCATCGCTTCTGGCAAAAGTTCGCGAAGTGCCGACGCGCGAGTCGCGTCGGCAGGATGAGTGGACATCCATTCCATAGGTGCCGCGCCCTGCTTGCTTCCCGAGAAACGTTCCCAGAACACGGGTGCTTCCGACGGGTCGTAGCCAGCTTTGGCCATCAGCAGAATACCAATGTGGTCGGCTTCCAGTTCGTGTTTGCGACTGTAGGGCAGAATAACTCCGTACTCCGATGCGGCACCATAGGCCGTCAAAATCATTTGCTTCTTCTGCTCTTCCTGCTTTTGAGTGAAGTATCCGACGGCCTGTTTCCCCATGTTCTGAGCCGTCTGGTAGGTCATGCGTTCGCCGCCGTGTCGAGCAATCGCATGAGCGACTTCGTGAGACATAACAACAGCCAGTCCGGCTTCGTTTTCACAGATGGGGAGGATTCCCGTGTAGACGGCAACTTTGCCCCCAGGCAGGCAGAAAGCGTTTTGTGTCTCCGATTCGATGACATTAAATTCCCATTTGAAATCCGGCTGATTCGCGACATCGGCGATTCTCTGGCCCACACGGCGGACCATTTCGATCGCTTTTTCATTCTTCGTCAGCGGCTCGGACTTAAGAACTTCCTGATACGCCGTCAGGCCCATCTCGTTCTCTTTTTCCATCGAGGTCACGAGCAGCTGACTGCGATGCGTCACGGGCACCTGCTGGCAACCCACAGTCAGAATTAACGCTGGCGTTGCCATTCCCAGAGCAAGCAGAAAAACGGCGATGACGGATCTTTGCGACGCCGTTTTATTGTATTGCCACATCATTGAAGTGATCCACATCCGTGAGAAACTGATCGCCACACCACACAAGTTTTCTTGCGGGCTCCATTTTCGCATCTGCAGCGCGCTTGTGCATTGGGAGTTCTAGCCGGTTTGCGTGGCAGAGCTCAAGGCGGCTTCGATTGCCGTCTCGGGTTCGAAGAAACACACACTTTGCCAGAATGCCCAGTCTGTTGAGCGAACATCGCCCTGAATGAGAAAACCGGCAACGTTCGCCGAAACATTCCGGAATTGGTCTCATCCTTCGATTCCCTGCGGAACGAATTCAGAATGGTGCTGGTAGCAGCGGCATCACAAACTCCGGAAAGTCTGACGAGTGGCGTTTTGAAACTGCATGGTCAGTTGGGACGATCGCTTTCGGTTTTGCTCTGCAGCGGCGGCGACCTCAGGTGAAAATGCATCCCGTCCGGTGCGACCCGGGAACCCGGGCCACTGAGCGATCCCGTGAGGCATCTCATTGGTCAATCGACGGCGATGCGGTGGGATAAAAGTCGCCAGCGAAGGGTCAGCAAAAACAGACGTGCGCCCCCAAAGGACTGCACGACCATCGCTGTAGAGACGAGTCCACAAAGAATGTTGATCAAGGAATTCCACAGCCGGCGTGTCTGCGATTCGATCCATCAAGACCAGATTCGGATTGCCAAATTCGAGTACACGATTGGAATCCACTGGTCCAGAGTCAGCGCCCCGATAACGGTGAGACATGTCTTTGCCGAACAAAAGGTCGAAGTTGATATCAACCACCACTTGAGGATAACACGTATCGTAACGACCATCGAATCCCACTGTCGTGCTCGGAGCCAATGCGGCAAGTGCGTATTGAGCCCAGTCGAACGTGACAACAAGACGTCCGTTAATGTTTTCGTCAGCCATGAATTCAAGGGCCGATACAGGATACTTACTGCGATCCACGCCGAATGTTGCAAATGAATAGCCAAGCAGTGCCGTCAGCAGCACAGCGACGATGCCCATTTCAGCGCACAGCCATCGAGCTGCTCCGGGGCTGAGTGGTTCCTGGGTGCCAAGCGTCGGACGCCATTCGACCAGGCGATGCCAGAGCGATACTACGTGTTGAGGCATCCAGAATCCAAAGGCAATTGCAAAGAACGCAAGGTGTCGTACGTGCCCCAACGTCTGTACGGCGATCAATCCCAGCACAATCACTTCCACCCAGTCGCGCTTCTGGCGAGTAAACCAGAGGCTGCCGACTGTCAGCATCGTGAGAACCGTAAACGGAACTGCAGTGACTCCGCCTTCCAGAATGTTGGCCCATTCAGAAACTTCCGGACGTGGCTGGCTAAGAGACACGATCATCCAGTAGGGCAGTTCATATCCGTATGGATTGACCAATACTGCAAGAATCGCACAAGTGCAGATGGCAGCAAAGTGAGCGATCGTCCCCAATGAGGCGGCGCGCTGCCGGAGAAATAGTTCGATGGATCGAAGGCCGAGAATGGCAATCAGCACACAGAGTCCCGCTGCGAATCCTCCGTGCGAATTTGCCCAGAGGGTCATCAACGGCACACACATCCAGAGCCATCGAAAGCCAACCCTTCCATCAGCCCGGTGCCGGGACGCACGTTCTACGAACAGGAACATCAGCCCGCAGCAGATGAAGCTGAACAATTGCGGCCGCGCCAGCCAGAACTCGCTGAGTCCCCACGCGACCGGCATCATGGCCACAACAGCCGTGAGCGTCGCTACGCCCCGCCTTTGTGCTGTTCGAACCATCGCATGAAGCAGCCAGAGACCTGCGAGACATTTGAAGGTCATCAGGCCGAGTCCGCCTATTGTGCGCTGTCCATAAGCAATGGCCAGTTCAAACAGGTTTTCGTGATTGACCCAGGGCTGATTGGGGGTTGAATAAGTATGAGTCGCAGTGCGCGGCATTTCGCCAGCATGAATCCAGTCTTCGCCATATTGAATATGTCCCCACAGATCAGGTTCGACGGTCCGCCATACGAGCAGATTCGCTGCGACCAGCATCAGGAGAAACACGATACCGCGACTGAGCCAGCCGGGGATCTCTGTGGAAGAATGCATGTTATGGTTTGATTCGGTCATACGTGCTATTTCAGTTTCAGGAGACCGCATTTCCTCGATTTGCCAGAACTTACCATTCAGCGCAGCCACGAGGCGCTGAACGTTCCCATCCAACCTGGCCACTCAACTCGCGAACGCGGCAGTGTCAAAACCCTAGCTCAGGCAAAAAAAACTGCAGGAAGGGTTTTCAATACGATGAGATGCCAGAGTGCGTCGCGTCGCTAGAATGCGAATAGCCGGTGCATTCGTTTTCACCTGAGCGAGACGATGCTGGACTTTTTGGCATTTCTGGGATTTGGATACTTCATGAAACCTCGGTTCATTTTGCTGTTGGTCCTTTTGACCATGGTTGGCGGGGCAACCGCCTGGCGGATTATCAATCCGCATAAGCGAACGGAGATTTCACTGGAATCTCTCAACGTGCGTGCCGCGCCGGAGTTTCAACTGCTCGATCAGAACAATCGTCCGATTCAGTTGAAGGGGTATGTCGGCCGCTATCGCGTGTTCCTTTACTTCTTTGAAGCCAGTCAGGGTCCTGACGCAGATCCCGTTCTGCAGAGGTTGAGGGAAGTTTACACGGTGCTTAAGCGAAGTCATGTGATGGTCTTTGCCATCTCGTCTCCATTGGGCCCCGACCACAAGCCTAAGGCGCTTTCCTATCCGTTTCCGATTTTGCGAGACACATTGGCGGGTCAAAAAGGTTCTTGTACTGCTAACTGGGGGCGAGCCAGGTCGGTGTCCGGAGCGTCCGCTCCTTCCCCTGTCGAGCCTGCAGCGTTCCTGATCGAAGCAAACGGCCTTGTCAGTTGGGGAGAAGGGTTTCCGAGGCCGTTGGATGACCCTTTAGCATTGATCAACGCGATTGTGAGCGGGCAAAAGTGAATGGTTGCCGGATTTGACGAAGCCATGGAACTGCAACCAGACTGCTCAAGTCAAGGCGGGTTCAAACTCGCTTGCATTCGCCAAACGCAGAGACTCATTGATCTCTGCGATGATTATGAGATGATGCGACGACGTCGGCCAGAACAATCCGCCGCAGAGGAATGGATTCGTGATTTCGTATCGAGCGCTCAAGAAGCTGATTGGCGAAAGCAGTCTGGAGAGAAAGTGTCGCTTTCTCTTTGGGTTCGCGCTGTTGTTCTTAATTACTGCCAGCTTTTGGCTCTATGAGTCGCGAACTCGACGCCTTGTGGAATTGCAGCAGGTCCTGGCGGCAAATGCCTTGTTGCCGCACTTGTTGAAACTGCATCACTATGGTGTCCTGATACCAGCGGCCATGGAGAGAAACACGGCTTCGACAACTTCAGGAAACGAGGCTGCAGCATTGCCAATTGCTGCGGAGGTCACCTCCGATACTTCTCCGGATGGCTCGATTCCTCCCGCCGTTCTGAATTCTGTTTCCGCCGGACGATCACTTCCGCCGAATGTGGAAGTATTTAATCAGGCGATGCACGAGATTACGGGCAGCTCGGAACGCACAATCTGGAGTTTCACGTCGGCGACTAATGAGCTTCCTGAAAGTGAAGATGGCTTCGAAGCTCGTCGGCGATTTCTGGATGAAGAATTCCCGGAAGACGAGTACTTCCTGATCAAGCCGGCTGAAGGTGATCGACCCCGAGAACTGATCTATTTTGCTGCTATTCGCATTGAACAAGGATGTCGAAAGTGTCACCAGTCCGGCAAGACTGAAACACTGGCGTCGCTGAATGATTTGGCCGACCTGCCAAACGAGCCCGAAGCATCGCTGGTTGAAACCACGGAATCAAAAGCTGACCAGCCGTCAGTCGCCGCCAGTGAAGAATTGCCAAAGCCGCCGCTTCCACTGCTGAGTATTGCCAGAATCCAGGTGTCCCTGGAAGAAGTCGATGCTCAATTGAGTCGGAATCAGGTCATCCTGCTTGCTACAGGTATCGTCACTTCATTTCTTGCGATGCTGGCGGCGTATGCCATCGTGCGTTACATCATCGTGAAGCCCGTGCAGCACCTGAAAGATGTCAGTGACGAGATTGCGCGCGGCAATCTTAACCTGCGAGCCGACATCAGCACAGGGGACGAGTTTGAAGAACTCAGTCACGCATTCAATCGAATGTTGCGTCACATGATGACGGTGAACGACGAACTGAGATCATTGAACGACAGTCTGGATGGCAAGATTGATCAGCTTGCTCAGGCGAATATGGAGTTGTTTAACAACAATAAGCTCAAGGATGATTTTCTGGCCACGATCAGTCATGAGCTTCGCACGCCCTTGAACAGCATTCTGGGGTTTAGTGACATACTTCAAAGTGCAGTGAATCTGGACGATCGTCAGAAACGATATGTGCATAATATTCAGACGTCGGGTCAGTCTCTGATGGTGCAGATTAATGATCTGCTGGATTTGGCGAAGATCGAAAGTGGAAAGATGGATCTTCAGCGTGCTGTCGTTCACCTGGGAGATATTCTGGATTTGCAGATACAGCAGATCATGCCCCTGGCGGATCGAAAAAATATCGACTTGCGAATAGAACCACCTTTGCAGCCGCTTCCGGAACTTCAGCAGGATCGCAGCAAGATCAGTCAGATTCTGACCAACCTGCTGTCCAATGCGATCAAGTTTACTCCCGAAGGCGGACGCGTTCGAATTGCGTCAAGGCAAATTGATTCGGAGTTTGTGGAGTTCAGCGTTGAGGATACAGGAATTGGGATTCCGCTGCAGGAACAAGAACACATTTTTGAAAAGTTCCGGCAGGGCTCAACAGTGCCGGGAGGGCGCGATCATGTGAAGCGGGAGTACGAGGGAACTGGCCTGGGTTTGTCGATTGTTCGAGAACTGGCTCGCCTGCTTGGCGGTGACGTTTCACTGCGCAGTGAATTCGGCAAAGGCAGCCTGTTCATTGTGCGATTGCCGATTGTGGCCACGGACAAGAAGAAGGTAGAGCAAAGCGAGATTCCCCTTGAGTCGCGTTCCTCTCCTGCTCTGCCGTTGATTACCGCCGTTGACCTGCTCGGTCCCTCAGACGAATCTGAGGGTGACGTGCGTGAAATGGAGTTGCCTCTGGACGTGCAGTCGATTTGAATTCCAGGCCCTGAAACGTCTTCACAAAGCATTCCATCAGAAGGTGAAGGAGAAGAGCATCCGCGCGTCAGCAGCCGCGAAGCAAATTAATCGGCAGCGGGCGTAGGACGGAATGACGCCTACTCGCCTGAGAGCACTGCGTGAAATCACGAGGCCGGACGCTGAATTGCAATCCCCGTTTGTTGACTTGCCGGGGAGCATTCTGATGGAGGCAAGAGCAGCCCGGTTGCTCTGCCATCGGGAATTGCGATCGACGGAGCGTCCGGACTTCTTGTCGTGGCTACCGGATTCAGTAGTTGAAAAGCTGAGCCTGAGTCCACGATTTCCCCGTGGCCTTCATGAAGGCCCGCTGCACAATTCCTTTAGAGTTGATGGTCAGCTGTCGCCCCTTGATCGCTCGTGACACCATTTTGTGCGTCAATTGCTCTGTCGACGCGGTCACCAGGTCATGGGGTTTCAGCTGAAGCTGCTGCATCAGTGCTGCGATTGGCTGAGGACCCTTGTTTCGGTCGGGGGCGACAGAGTCAGCCGGGTCGTTGTCAATAGTGTCATCGTTTTCGCTTGTCATTGCCGCAAGATAACGAATGCTCTACCTATTTCCCAGCTTTAATGTGATGTCTGCGTGCCAGAGAATTGCACTGCCGCGAATTCTGGCAGACGGCGAATTGTGGCTGTTGAGATATTATTCAGTGACGAAATCTGAGAATCCGATTGTTGCCCATGTCGACAACGTACAGCCAGTCTTTTTCCCAGGTGACTCCATGCGGATGGCTCAGACGGATTCTCGCATCGCCCTGCCCTTTCCCAAGGACCGTGGTCACTTCATGAGTGGTGGCATCCACGCGGCGAATAGTCCCATTTTCATCATCGGCGATATAGATGTTGTCCGAGTCATCGATGCACAAATGCTTTGGTGATCCAAACTGTGCGGACAAGCCCGGACCATCTTCGGATCCCTTCTTTCCTGTTCCCGCGATCGTGTGAATCGTTCCATCCGGCCTGACCACTCGCAATGCATGACCGCTCCGTTCCAGAATCCAGATGTTTTGCTTTGAATCCTGGACAACCGCTCGTGGATCGACAAGCGGGCTTTGTGTCGCCCGTGATCCATCCCTGGGAATGCCCTTCTCGCCGTTACCCGCCACCGTTGTGACCAGCCCCGATTTCAGGTCCACTGCCCGAATACGGTGATTGTTCAAGTCGGCGATATGAATCACGTTGTTCGCTGGATTCAGGGTGATACACATGACGAAGTCAAACGTGGCGTCTGTGGCTTGACTGCCATCGCCACTAAAACCTTTCTTTCCGGTTCCGGCAATAGTCGAAATCAACCCTGTCCCTGCATCCACTTTACGAACGCAGTGATTCCAGCTGTCACCGATAAACAGATCGCCGTTCGGAGTCACCGCGCAGTTGTGCATGCCGTTAAAAGTTGCTTCCTTGAGGGGACCTTTATCCCCCTTGTAACTCTGAGAGCCATCGCCACCAGCATGGTGGAGCTTTCCTGCGGCATCAAACTTGTGGACGCGACCGCCTTCCAGTTCCACGATCCACATATCGCCAGCGGGATTGAAGTCGACGCCAAACGGCGAGTTTAACGGACTCGTTTTGGGACTCCACATTCCTCCTTCAGATGGCATAAGGTCGCCAATCAGGAACTCCACTTCGGAGCCCAATAAGCTTGATCCCATGCTGAAGGGAATTACCACGAACAGCAACGTTGTTCGAAACACAACTGAAACGATCATGCTTTGCAAAGTTTCGGATCTCACGATTCCTGCTTTCCAAACACCATTGGTGCTGCTTGTTGATGTACGGCGTTCGATCGTCTAACGTGCCTGCCTCAATTGCATCGAGCAGCCGTTGGCGAGCCTGCCTTGCGACGCTTTTCTTCCAGGAAAACTGGATCACTCTTTATGACAATCACTCGCATCCTGCAACTCACGGACTTGCATGTGTTCAGAGACCCGGCTGCTCGGCTGAAGGGAATTCCGACTTTCGAATTGCTGCAGGATGTGGTCGAATTCATCCGGACGAGTGGCGAGCCGTACGATTACGTTGTCGTGACGGGCGATCATACTCACGATGAGCTCCCGGAGAGTTACTTGGCGGTTCGAAGTGTTCTCAGCCATTGGATCGATCGCCTGTTTCAGGTTCCCGGCAATCACGATGATCGCGCTGTTTTGCGATCTGTCTTCGGCGACCGAGTTGCCGGCGTGGGTGACGAACGGATTAATTTTTCGTTCCGAGCTGGCAGTTGGTTGTGTCTGGGTCTGGACACTCATGTTCCGCATTCTGTTCCGGGGCTTATTGAAGCGGATCAGATCGAGTGGGCTAAGAAACAAGTATCGTCCAGTGATGCAAAATGCGTGGCACTCTTTCTCCATCATCCGCCGGTTAACGTCGGCAGTCAATGGATGGACCCGATTGGCCTTGCGGGAAAAGAGTTGCTGCAGGAATGGTTCGCTGAGGAGCCTCGCATTCGACTGGTCTGCTGCGGTCATGTTCATCATGAGTTCCGGTGTGTCCTTGGCCATACGGAAATCCTGACCACACCATCGACGGGGATCCAATTCAGTCCCTCTGGCAGCACACCAACTTTTGTAGCCGCTCCACCGGGATATCGAATTATCGAACTGGATGACGAAGATTACTCAACCTCGGTGGTGCGACTTCCTGAGACTCGTTTCACTCCAGCCACGAATTGACACGGATCCGTTTTGGGATTTGTCAGACGAGACAATTCTCGTTGGAAGTGTCTCAGGTGGTTTTGCTGATTGGTCAGCGGCGGACCATGGACATCGTGTAGAGCATCTCGCGGGCAATTTGTGCGCAGCGTTCATCGTAGGTTCGCGATTCGAGCGGTGTATCGTCAGCAGTTTTCGGATCTTCGAAGGGAAGTGAGACTCGCAAATCAGATCCCGGTAATATCGGGCACGCACTATCGGCTTCCGAACATGTCATGACCGCGCAAAACTCCGTGGTTGGGTTCGGCGCTGCATCATAGACCTTGGAAAATCCAAGCAGCGGCTTGCCGTCGTCCTGAAATGTGATGGCATAGCGAGGATTTGTGTCAGACGGTTCTGCGACTTCAATCTTGAGTCCGCTCCGTTGCAGCACGGCGATCGTTCGCGGATTCAGTGCTGTGGCTTTTGTGCCGCCGGAGAATGTTTCCACACTTCTGACGCCGTAGTGAGCTGCGGCGATTTGCGACCAAACCTGAGCAAGGTGACTACGCCGTGAATTATGGGTGCAGACAAATGTCAGTCGTGCCGTTTTTCCACTGGCAATGCAACTGCTGACGTAGTCGGCAACCCGTGAAAGTGCCAGCTTTCGTTCGCCGGGTATGGAATCGAATTCGCTTGTTCTCTGCTGAACAAATCTGGTAATTTCAGGATACAAGGCAGCGAACGACACGCCGTTGAGCTTGAGGACAAGAAAACAAATCAGCACAAAACGAAGAACTTTAAATCGCATCGCAGTGCTTTCTTGAGTGGCAGATTTTTTAAGGATTATTGAACAGTCGGTGATAAGACGGTCATGGTCTAAGACGGTCATCGTCACTGTTCCGGAAATCTCGGCATACTGTCGGCTATTGGACAAAACCAGCAGAATTCTATGCAACTGGCGTGTTGGTTTATCTGCAAAATCCTAAGGACTCGACTTGGTTCTGCCAGCGATGGAGGATTCCGGCTGATACCTCCATGCGGTCCGGCCCATTGTATCTGTGGTTTTGAGAAGTTGGAAGGTAGTCAAATGAGCCGGTGCACCTTCCTCGAGGGAAACCACGGGAATGTTTAGCAATTGGGCCGGTCGGGTTGATGCCAATGACCATGCGTCACGCAGAGACATTCCGCAGACCGTCATGAAATGCGCCACGCATTCGCCGGTCGTTGCCCCGGAGCCTGCGAGGAACTGAGTTTGACCAGCCACAACGATACGACCATCGGCCAGTACGTCCGCGGAAACTTCGCCGGTGGAATAATGGCCCGGTTTGCATCCGCCGAAGCCGGACACGTCAGACGTCAGAATAACTCTGCTATGCGACTTGCAACGCAGGATGCAGTTCAGCATCGTTGCAGGCACGTGCCATCCATCGGCAATAACGCTGCACGTTAAGCGATCGTCAGCCAGTTGGGGCCAGAAGATATTGTCATGCCTGGGGATCATTCCCGCGCAGCCGTTGCCGAGATGAGTGCCCAACCGAGCCCCATGATGAATCGCTTCGCGAATCACATCGGAGGTTGCGGCCGTGTGACCAATCGAGATGACGACTCCTGTGGCAGAGACCTGTTTTGTAAAGTCGAGAGCGTTCGGCACTTCCGGCGCGAGTGTCACAAGTTTTACCAGTCCACCGGCGGCCTGCTGCCACCGCCGAAACTCAGAGACGTCGGCGGGCCGGACATGCTCGAGTGGATGGGCGCCGCGAGGACCATCGACCGGTGAAATAAACGGGCCTTCCACATGACATCCCACGATAACATTCCGCACGAGTTCCGATTTGTCACGCGCCTTGCGAATGGTGGCGAGTCCATGTTCGATTGCGTTGCAGGAAGTGGTGATCAGCGTTGGAAGACAGCGGGTGATTCCCTGTCGAACGTAGGCGAGGATCACTTCTTCAACGTCGTCTGTCCTCAGTCGTTCGCTGCAGAACCAGATGCCATGGAAGCCATTGACCTGAATGTCAAAAAGGCCCGGACCAACAAAGGGCAGAGCGTCAGCATCCCCTGAGGAAAGACCAGCAGGCAAAATGGATTCGATACGGCCATTGCGGAGTTGAATGCGAACTGCCTCGCCAGTGTCATATCGTCGTGCGGTGATGGTTGTCATGATTGATACGGTGTGACGGGACTGAGATCAATGTGATGGGCAATCGAATAAACTATCGATGCTGGGCGTTTTGTCGTCCAGCGAACGCAATAGATAAGGACGGTTCAGTTCGAGCGGCCTGCCTTTTATCACTTTGGTTTCGTATACAGCGCCTTGCATTCCTCAAGTCGGGTGCCGTTCTCGTCAGTGATCGAGAATTTCTCCGGCCCCCACATGGTCACACCGGCGTGGCGTCCATCCTTGGCGATGAGGTAGAAATTCAAGCCAAAATCAGGGCGGCCATCGGCGTCCCGAAGTCTCGACTCGGTTGTCTTTGCGACTCGGCGGAGAATCTCCATGCCCGCCTCTTCCGGCGACGCGCCGTTTCGCATCAGCTCGACGCCAGCGAACGAACTCAGATTCTGAAGGTTCGCTTCCCCGCGTCCTGTGCTGCCGCAGGAACCGACTTCGTTGTCACAATAGAGCCCAGCTCCAATGATCGGTGAATCGCCAACGCGGCCGGGAATCTTAAATGCCATTCCGCTGGTTGTGGTCGTGCAGGAAATATCTCCATTGACCGCAATGGCCGAGCAGTGAATGGTGCCCGTGGGCCGACGGAAGCGACGACGTGAGCCTTCCGAAAGCAGGATCGTATTCTTCTCGAAGAACGCACCGACGTCGGGGTCTTTTTCGTTGGCATCCGGTAACCAGTCGTCCTTTTCGCTCATGGTTTCTTTCCATCGCAGCCAGATTTTTCGGGAATGTTCTGTGAGAAGATTTTCTTCCGGAAACCCGTGAGCTCGAGCGAAATCCAGAGCACCGGCGCCGACCAGCAAGACATGATCCGTTCGTCGCATCACCTGCAGAGCCACCTGAGCAGGATGTCGGATGTTCTGCAATGACGCAACAGCTCCCGCATGATGCGTCGGTCCGTGCATGACCGCGGCATCCAGTTCTACGATACCACGCTCGTTGGGAAGTCCACCATATCCAACGCTTGTATCCTGGGGGTCATCTTCGACGATCGCCACACCGGCCACGACCGCGTCAATCGGGTCGGAGCCCGCAGCGATCATTTCGTAGGCTTTCCTGGTCGCTTCAGCGCCGTTGCCGGATGAGATGACTTTGATTTTACCGACTCCCGAACCAGCAGCGGCATGAGTTTGATTTGTCGAAGTGGCTCCAACAGCCATCGCCGCGACGCTGGCGGCGTGCATAAAAACCCGGCGAGAAACGTCTGACATGATTCGCAATCCTGAACGAGATTTGAAAACGTAGTCGTGGTCATAGAAGCATATCAGGCCATTTAGCAGAAGCGAAATGCAGCCAGATGACGTTTCCAGGGGGGCGATTGGTCGAATGATTGGATAAACGCAGGGTCGCTCGAATACACTCGACGTCCAGGGGGATTTAGGTGACTTCGGAGTTCCACAGGGCTGCATGGAAAGCCTCAGTACTCTGGCGAACCCTGCTGAACGATTCAGAAAACTGCATTCAACAATTTCACTCAGTGCACATGGCAAGATCAGCACATCTTATCGGATTGATTGGAAGCAAGCTTGACACAGGCAGATCACAGGATCGCTGGTCGAAGTGGCGACCATCAGTGGCTGCGTGTCAGCATGAAGATCTGCTGATTCATCGCTTCGATCTCCTGCATGAGCCGCGGCATTTCGACCTTGCCGAACTGGTCGCCAGCGATATTCGCGGTGTAAGCCCAGAAACCGAAGTGCATTTGCACCCGCTTGGGTTCAAAGATCCCTGGGATTTTGAAGAAGTCTTCGCCGGGCTTCACGCGTTCGCTCGATCCTTTCCTTTTGATACAGACAAAAATGACTATTTGATTCACATTACCACCGGCAGTCATGTCCAGCAGATCTGCCTTTTTCTGCTTGCCGAATCGCGACACCTTCCCGGACGACTGCTGCAGACATCACCACCGCCGCGCAATGATGTGGACGCTGGAACATTTCGTATTATTGACCTGGATCTCTCTCGCTACGATGCACTCGCGACGCGATTTGCCGAAGAGAAACAGGAAGGTCTGACGTTTCTGAAATCAGGTATTGAAACTCGCAACGCCACATTTAACAGGCTGATCGAACAGATTGAGCGCGTCGCCTTGCCAGCAAGTCGCCGATGCTGCTCACGGGCCCCACCGGAGCCGGGAAAACACGGCTGGCTCGTCGCATCTTTGAACTGAAACGTCGACGCGAACAGTTGTCGAGGGAATTCATCGAAGTCAACTGTGCGACATTGCGCGGGGATCAGGCGATGTCCACCTTATTTGGTCATATTAAAGGCGCCTTCACTGGCGCTACCAACAATCGGCCCGGTCTGTTGATGGCGGCGGACAAGGGACTCCTGTTTCTCGATGAGATCGGAGAATTGGGGCTTGATGAGCAGGCCATGTTGCTGCGTGCGATTGAAGAGCGACGGTTCTTGCCAGTTGGTTCAGATCGGGAAGCTGAAAGTGAGTTTCAACTGATTGCAGGGACGAATCAAAATCTTCAGCAGGCAGTGCAGGATGGCAGATTTCGTGAAGACCTGCTGGCAAGAATCAATCTATGGACATTCGATTTGCCGGGGCTGGCGGCTTGCCGGGAGGACCTTGAGCCTAATCTGGATTTTGAACTGCAGCGAATCGGCGACGAAACTGGCCATCGCGTCAGCATGAGTCGCGAAGCGCGGACAGCTTTCCTGAAGTGGGCGCAGTCATCGGAGGCGAAATGGTCGGCCAATTTTCGAGACCTCAATGCGGCTGTGATCCGCATGGCCACGCTGGCTCGCGCCGGGCGAATCGGTGAAACGGATGTCAAGGACGAGTGCGAGAGACTTCAAAGGTTCTGGACTGCCGGTCAAGCGGATTCCACCAACGACGCGATGCAGATTCTGGGCTCCCTGCTGAGCATCGAACAGATTGAAAACATTGATCTTTTCGATCGATTTCAGTTGGCTGCCGTTTTGCAGATTTGTCGCGAGTGTCGGTCGATGTCGGAAGCCGGCCGTCGACTTTTCGCGGTATCGCGACAGGCTCGTACATCTGTCAATGATTCGGATCGACTCAAGAAGTACCTCGCTCGTTTTGAACTTTCATGGAGTGAGATTCACCCAGGGCATGAATGAGGACTCTGTGAGCAGTCGGTGCCGACGGAGCCTTCATGATTGCAATTGATCTGGCTGCAGATCAGTATCTGTCGTTCGTCCCGGGGCTGACTTCTCGAATCTTCATGAGAGTCTGCTCGACAAACTGGAACTGACGACCGCACTGGCTCAGACACTACCTGTCCCCGTGCTGCTAGTTGACATGCCTCATGTGAAATTCATTGGCTCGGCGTTTCTGGGTCGGATGGTCGGTTTCCGGCCGCAGTGGTGTTTGTGCTGTTTGAAAAAAATGGACGTCGCGATCCGCCGGCAGAGACCGATCCTATGAGTCCAGAATCTCCTGTGGACTCACAGCGCGGTGTTGTTCGGCCGAGCGGTAGCAGGCGTCGACGAGCGCCATGGTTGGCAGATTGTGGCGGCCGGAGATCGTGGGCTCCCGATATTGTTCCAGAGCACACAATAGCTCCGCCATCGGTCCGATGAAGGCATCGGGAAACCAGACGCTGTCCCAGGTTGGCGAATGCCATTGTCCATTGTCGTTTCGAGTCGAATACTGAAGCGTGCTGGGTGTTCGCTCGGGATACGCGGGCCAACCGATTGTTCCGCGAGCGAGGCCATCGGTGCCTTCGACGCGCCAGCGGATGCCGATATCTGCAGCGCTGCCTTCGCGGGCTGGACCGCTCCAGACGTCGTCCCATGAAGAGGCTCGCACGTTGCCGGGGAATTCGAGGATGTACAATGCAATGCCATCGCGGTGAGCAAACTTTTCGGCCGTTCGCGGATCTGGTGCGACGCTGGCAAAAACTCTTTCCGGTTCACCCAGCCAGTATCGCAGTGTATCCAGATGATGGATGCTCATGATTCGCAGAGTGACCCAGCCCTGACGTTCCTGCCACGGCATCCAGTGCGGGATGGCTCGCATTTCAATGGTGGCTAATACCGGTGAGCCCAGAACATTGTGATCTAACAGAGTGCGGCAGGCACGGACTGACTGATCGAATCGCATGTTCTGATTCACGGCGAGGACGACGCCTGCCTCATCGCACATTCGCACAATCTGACGTGCTTCCGGATAGCTCACACCCAGAGGTTTCTGGGCGAGAATGGCTTTCAGGCGATTCGGCGTCTCCAGAGCTCGGCGGATGACATCGACCTGGCAATCAGGCGGAACAGCGACATCCAATACCTGCACGTCAGGATGCTTCACGACCGCTTCGACCGAATCACAGACGGATGCAATCTGATGACGGCGAGCGACCGATTCTGCCGTCGCACGGGTCCTTGACGTAATCGCAACCGGATTGAGCCCATGCTGGCGATAGGCGACTAACTGACAATCGGCCATGATAAAGCCGGCTCCAATGCATCCGATCCCGATTGAACGCTCAGACGGGAGTTGCGGTTCGATCGAAGCGAGCAGAGCTGAGTTGATAGTGTCGGCGGATGGATGGGGCATGGAAGTAAAGCTTGTGAATGCGGTTCAGGCAGTGCGCTCGAATGAT
Organism: Planctomycetota bacterium; assembly: GCA_031424595.1. Lineage (GTDB taxonomy): Bacteria > Planctomycetota > Planctomycetia > Planctomycetales > Planctomycetaceae > SXXK01. Next base: position 4,001 of record JANPHT010000087.1, on the reverse strand, counting down.
GTCCGTGTGCGGTTGTAATCGGATGGTGATCGGATGGTGATCTGATTGTGATCTGAAAGATAGCAGGAATCGTCCCTCAAACTGGGCAGAAGGAACACGCCCTGCGAACAGGGATTATGTTGACTGCTCTTTCAGGTTTGCACAACGGCCTGCGCTTCGAGTAGCAGAAGTCGCGTGCTGATCTGTTCGGATGCGAGGCCAAAACAGTGCGAAACAGCAAATCGGTACTCTTCTAATTGAGGACCATAGTGAGTTCGCTTGCCTTCAAGCCATTGATGACGATCACCGACGAAACGGTCCGTTTTGAAGTCCACGATATCTGCCGCAATGGGGCGACCGTTATGGTAAAGCAAGACAAGTCGATCAATTGTTCCCTGAACGAGTTCTCCGTTGTGAAGAAGCACAAACGTGCGTTCTCGCTCAACTTGAAGTTGGCATTGGTGGCTCGCCAGCAGACCCAGGTGCGGCGCAACGGTCGGCGCGTTGCCTCCTGATGTTCGATTGAACGTGTGGCGAATCTCAGGCTGCTTCAGTAACTTCAGAAAGTCGGGCAACAGCTGATCGACGACCACATCGGGAACAGTAAGCTCCAGCGATCGTTTTCTCAGCAATGCTTCGTCCGGAACATCGCTCACGCCATCAAGCCATTCAATGCATTCAAACCAGGCGTGCATCACGGTCCCGCGGGTTCGGGCATCAACGGCTAAAGGCCCTTTTTGATTGGCGGCCAATAATGGCCGTTCAACAGGTTCCCGCCTGGCGATTGCGGATGTGACTTCCGGCAGGTACAAGCGAGTCTCATCGTGTCGCGATGGAGCTCGGCGGCGAAGGCCGCGGCGACGTCCGTCGTGCATTGGTGACAGGCGAACTTGTGGAATCGTTGCTTTGCCAGTTGTGCGAGTCTGAGCCGTTGACTGCACCATTTCTGGCAGGCTGCTGAACCATTCCGGATCGCCGGTTTCATACAGTGTCGTTGAGGGAGGCGCTTGATTTCCTTTAGACAAAGCCGCGAGCAGCAGTCCGGAATAGGACTTCGGCAGCTTGTCGCTCATAATTGGCGGACACAGCAAATGCATTGCATGCCTGGCTCGAGTGACAGCGACATAAAATACGCACAGGCTTTCCGCAACCTGTCGTGAAATTGTGTCGTCGAAGGCTTTCTGCAGCGACTCCGGCAGCAACGGACGAAGAGATTTCTTGCTCCACACGCAAACGCGATCCGGAGCCTCACCGGTAATCTCGCTTGTGAATGCCGCTTCAGGGCTTTGAAACAATTTGCCGTCGATCTCGGGCAGAACAACCACATCAAATTCGAGCCCTTTGCTCTGGTGAATCGTCATCACTCGTACCGGAGCAGGCTCAGACTTCTGGAACTTGCTGTTTTCCAGAAGTCGGACAAAGTCGCAGGGATTCAGGGAGCCTGTCGCGTCGAACAGCCAGCCCTGAGACACAACTTGCTGCATTCGCAACAAGTCCCTCGCGGTGCAATGAGAGCGGACGGATTCCGACAACCACTGCAAAGTTCGACCATAGCCATCGTCCATCAGTCGGGATCTGAGAGCCGCGGCTACTCTCGTAGCCACTGCCAGATCTCGCCAGCGATCCAATCCAATCACAGCGGCATAAGGCGATCTGGACACATGGAATCGTGACACCTTACAAGCCGGATGTGATGTCAAATGCAGCACCGACAGCAGAGCAAGAACCGCAGGGCTGTCTGTTGGTGGCGTACCACCTTCTTCGCTGGCCGGCACATTCAATAAAGACAGCTCATGAACCAGTCGGGCTACCGTGTTGTTCTTGCGGGTCAATACGCCGATTTCAGCTCCGGGTGTCTTCCCATGCAGGTCGCGAATCTGTTCGGCCACCCAGCGGAACCAGGGGCCTCGTCGTTCATCGGTGGAATCGCCCTCCATCGTCGGCGAGGTGCGGAAGCAGACATACCCCGGCATTTCCTTATTCACTGTCGAGTGCTCGGGAAACTCGCTTGACCATTTCACACTGGCGGCCTGGTAGTCCTCAAGGTTGGAATGTTCCGTAATGTGCTTGAAGATTTGATTGACGGCGTCGATCACCGCTGGGGATGAACGGCGACTTGTGTCGAGCGTTTCCGTCTGAATTCCCGGAACGTTGTTGGCCACTGCCTCCAGAATGTCGGCTACACCGCCGCGCCATCCGTAGATCGCCTGTTTGCCGTCGCCGACACAGAAGAAGCTAGACTTGTCGCCATGATTCTCCAGAGTCTCTGTCAATCGTTTCAGAATCTTCCATTGGTCGGCGGAAGTATCCTGAAATTCGTCCAGCAGCAAATTCCGAATGGAGCTATCCAGGCGAAAGCTCATCCGTTGTCCACTTGCCGCACCCGCAGATCGTGCCAGAATTCTTGTGACATCGTTGAAGCGTAGCCAGCCGTGCTCAGAACGCAGGCGAGAGTATTCTCGATCGAAGCGACTCATCAGATTCCTGATCGCTTTCATTTGAAGCGAAAGTCGTTCGAGAAGTTCGGCTCTGGCGTGAGTGAGCAGCCTTTCATAGATCTCCACAATTTCATCATGAATGGGTTTTCCATAGTAATTGTGGTCTCCCGACAGAACTTTGCTGGCGAGGCCTTTTTCAATGAACTCATCCCACAGTTCAGACTGAAAGCGTTCCATGTCTTCCGCCCTCGCCTTGATGAAGCGTTTGTCTGTCGGAAGAGGCGCCGCGTAAAGATCTCGCTGCGCCTGATCACGCTGTTCCTGTGTGAGTCGATTGTATTTGGGCAGCTTGTTCCACGCGTCATCATCGGTCAGCAGGAATAGTTCGTGATAATTACTCACAGTGTCATCAATGAGATCGCGAACGCTTCGCTTGGATCGGCCTTTTGCCAGCATCTGCATCAGGTTCTGGGCATCCTGGGGAATGTGCTGAGATAATACAGCATCGATGGATTGTTCTCGCAGTTCGCGGTCTGTGTGTTCATCGACGATGCTCCAGCCCGGTGGCAGTCCCAGTTCGAGTGTGAGACTGCGAGCGACCTGCTGAAAGAAACTGTCCAGCGTACAGACCCGCAGCCGATGCAGATGGCGAGTGACATCCGACAGCAACGCTCGGGATATTTCAGAGGTGACTTTGAGGGGGGCCAGAAATTCGCCAAGCCTCTTTGCCGCCTTTGGATCTTCGGCGGCCTCAGCAAGTCGCAGGAGTACTCGGCCAAGGATTTCTCCTGCCGCTTTTCGAGTAAACGTCGTCGCCAGAATAGTTTCGGGACGGTCGCCCTTAAACAGCTGTCGAAGAAAATGGCCTGACAGCTGAAAAGTCTTTCCACTGCCGGCAGAGGCTCTGATGAGTCGTTTCATGAGGATGTTTGTACGCCGAGTTGGTGATAAGGGGAATCTGTTTTGTGATGTTGTCTGAAGGGTGATCGACCTGAAGTCAGGTCGATCTACGAAGCGCCGCGGCCGGGCCAGGAGGCCAGCCAGGGGATACTTCGATCGATCACAGAGTCCTGGCAGATACGCCCCAGCTCGGAATATCGGTCGTCGTTGATCGCGGTGACTCGATCAATCTTCAAGTCGATAATATTGGCGGCCACGGTTCGAGCAATTTGCTCAGCCGCGAGAAGTTCGCCATCAGTCCACGTGGCCGGTTCGTAGCCGACTTTGCTCAAGTCACCAGGCAACTGGATAAACCCTAGCTGAATGTCACCTCTGAGCGGGATAGATTTTACTAACAAACGGTAGAGCGGCAGTTGAAGGTCAACCCACTCGTCTTTTCTTCTATGAGTCTTGTTGGGCGACTCGGGCGATTCTTTTGTTTTGTAATCCAGCACTCGCCACTCGCCGGTGCTTTCATTGCGGTCGATCCGGTCGACGCGCCCGATCAACTGTACCGGACGATTATAGATATCAAAAAAATCGGAACACTTGAGATCACATTCGGTGTAAGCGATCCGCCACCCTTCGCGAAGACTGTCCACCTGCCATCTTGCAAACGCGCCCAGTCGACTCTCAAGCATCTTC
>JANPHT010000086.1:0-2208 GCA_031424595.1 Planctomycetota bacterium | reverse complement strand
GGCCGTCAGCGTACGAATTGACGGTTTAATCATCGTGGAACCACTTCCTCAACGGCCCGAGCGAAAGCTCCAAACGCCCCTTGGTCGAAAAGCACGAAGCGCACGGTTGCCGGTTTTTGATGCCAACGGACAAAGTCCATCGTGGTTTTGACGAGATTCGCAGCGGCCAGATCCAGCGGGTATCCATACGCACCCGCGCTAAGAGCGGGAAAAGCGATACTTTCGCATTTGTGCTCCACGGCCAGCTTAAGGCTCGCTCGGCAGGCGGACGCCAGGAGTTCAGCTTCACCGTGACGACCACCTCTCCAAATTGGTCCGACAGCGTGAAAAATGTATTTAGCCGGCAGGACTCCCGCACCCGTCGCCACAGCGCTGCCGGTGGGACAACCTTCCGGATATTTCTGGTCCGTTTCCTTCATAATTAAAGGACCGCCGGCAGCATGAATGGCTCCATCAACCCCGCCACCGACAGCAAGTCTGTCATTGGCAGCATTGACGATGGCGTCCACATGTTGCTGAGTGATATCGCCCTGCACCAGTTCCATTCTGCAGGGGCCAAGTTTGATGATCATGGAAAGTCCAGGATTCTGTTTTTACTGAATTATTCGGCAACAAGTATTGTCCAGTTTAACCCGTGGCCAACAGGCCAGGAGCAACGAAAACCTGGCTTGTCCGCCACGGGCTAAACGAAAAGACTTCCGAGACACCACACGATCGCGTTCCCGCTGATGATGGGAAGACGCTGCGTCAATCGACCGGCGACAGGTTCACCGGCAGGAAAATGATTTGCCACTCACTCGGTTCCGGCAGTACACTTTGACGCTCCCACCGACCGGATTCAATCCGATCCAGTAACTTTCCTCCGGCGATCAGCCAGTCCGATCAGGAATACCGGTTTGATGCATCAAATCCTGACGATCCTTGCCACACTGTTGCTGGCCAATGTTGCCTGGTCGCAACAGGAAATGGACTTCGAAAGCCTGATTCGGCCATTATTGAAACAGCACTGCGCCGAATGCCATGGGTCGAAAACGCAAAAGAGTGGCCTGCGGCTCGACGTTCGCCATACCGCCTTGAAAGGAGGCGACAGCGGACCCGTGATTGTCCCGGGGAAAAGTTCCGAGAGTGAATTATTCCGACGAATTACCTCCGCAGTCGCGGAAGAACGCATGCCTCCGGACGGCGTGGCCCTGTCTGAATCGGAAGTGAACCTGATCCGCCAATGGATTGATGCAGGAGCAAAATGGCCAGAGTCAGACTTTGATCGCGAAGCGGCGCTGGATCGACGTCGTCAGCACTGGGCGTTTCAGCCCATGGGCTTAGTGGCTGTCCCTGACCTGCCAAAAGGAGTGCAGGAATTCTCCGAGGCCGGGAATCTGACTGAGATTGATCGATTTGTGGTTTCCAGGTTGTCTGAAAATGGACTCAAGCTGAATGCGAAGGAGGACAAGCGTTCTTTAATTCGCCGAATCACTCTCGATCTGACCGGCCTTCCTGCGACTCCAGAACGGATTGAAAGTTTTGTCGCCGACACAAGCGAAACCGCCTGGAATGATCTGGTCGATGAATTGCTTGCGAGCCCTCGCTATGGCGAACGCTGGGGACAACACTGGCTGGATGTGATTCGTTATGCGGACACTCACGGTTTTGAAGTCAACACACCTCGCGACAACGCGTGGCATTATCGTGACTACATAATCCGGGCACTCAACGACGACAAACCGTATGATCAGTTCATTCGCGAACAATTAGCTGGCGACGTGTTTGGTGCTGACGAGGCAACAGGTTTCATGGTCGCATCAGCCGTGCTTTTGCCAGGACAAATTGGTGCCGACGAAGAATCCAAACGACTGGCTCGGCAGGATGCTCTGGATGAAATTATTGTGGGCACCAGTGGCACTTTGCTGGGCCTGACCATCGGATGCGCTCGGTGCCATGATCACAAATTTGACCCCATCACTGCCCAGGACTATTACTCGCTGCAAGCGTTTTTTGCGGGAGTCGAGTACGGCGATCGGCCTGTTCGTGATGCACTCTTCCAGCAGAAGAAATTGCAGACCACTGAGCTTGGCACAAAAATCAGTGCGATGGAGGCACAATTGCAGGCCTACGAACCGAAGGCGGTCGGTTCGAAGACTCTGTTTCTGGATGAAGACGATCAAAGCGTCGTCACGTATGTGAAGAAGGAGAACGGGCCTGGCAACAATC
>JANPHT010000085.1:0-14990 GCA_031424595.1 Planctomycetota bacterium | reverse complement strand
CCAGGCCTACGTTGACCTTTGCCAGACAATCCTGAGTATGAACGAGTTCGTCTACGTGGAGTGAGGTGGACGATGCCGTTGTGGAAACCGTGGCTGAGTGCCAGCGAGCGGCGTTTAATCGGTGTCTGGACATGGCAAGATGGACCAGGCGAGATGACGATTCACTTTCGTGACGACGGCACCATGCTCTACTTGGGTCGTCCGACTCTGGAGAAGGATCGCATCACTTTCACTCGATGGCATATCGATGGAGAGGAGCTCTCTATCGAATACGCTCCTCGCAGAATTCTGGACTATCTGGTTCAAAAAGGTGGTGATGCGATCCGGATTTGGAGCTGTTCCAAATGTCGAGGTGTCGATTCCTTCATGAGACCGCCATCAGCCATCGCCGTGTTGGGCACTGCATGTACGGGTTATTTCGCGCCACCAGCGACGATTGGCGCATTAAAAAACGGCTGAGCCACCCGAAGGTCACTCAACCGTTCAATGTTCTGTGCTGGAAAGTACCAGTCAGACTACTTTCCCTTGGCAGCTGGCTTCTTGGCGACTGGGGCTTTAGCAGCCTTAACAGCGCCGGTTTTAGCCTTCGTAGACTTGGCGGCACCAGTCTTTGCCTTTGTGGACGTTGCTGCAGCTGGCTTAGCGGCGGCTGTCTTTGCCTTTGTGGACTTTGCTGCAGTTGTCTTCGCTGGGGTGCTCTTTGCGGCCATGACCATTTTCCTCCGTGAGGATTCTCTGACACCGATGAAGTTTGCAGGATGTTCGCCGGTGTCAGGCACGAACAACCGCGAGTACTCTTTAGGTTGCGGTGGGGCTAACAAGACTCACCTGTAACAACCTTCAGGGGTTATAGGTGAGTTCCGTCGAATGCGTCAAGCGGAAATCCTTCACTACCAACAGGTTCCTGACAATCAATCTTCGTTAAGTCTCCTCGGCGAGCGATCTTTTGGACCTGCTGTCCTGGCACATCACACAGGAGCTTTCACGTCGATCGAGAGAGGAATCCTGATTCAATAGTGTGTGCCCAAAGCAGCATCGCCATGGGTTTCAGCGGCGACTCATTCCAGGTACGTACTGTCGATTGGGCGGAGGCTTCGCCAGATCGAAGTGGCCAGGGCGCATCTCATCGGGCAACTCGACGCGTGCTTTGTCGCAACCAACCAGCGGCAAGATTCAGCAGGCTGTTGCCGCTGATCATACCCGACGGTAGCATTTAGCAGGGGTAAAGAAACGACACGGTTCAGGGGGAGCAACATGGAATTCCTTTCAACAGCTTCAGCAATCATTCTCCTCGCATTGGTCTTTGCGGCCATGTCAGTCACCCGGGAATGTCGCCTGGCGGTTGCTGCAAACTGTCGGCGGATGAACGGAACGTGGTCTCGCAATCGAATTCGCAGGGAATGGGCTGCGTTTCGTGACTACCTTGGCAATCTCATGGTCCCTCTTGCACTTTCTATTCCGGCCGGATTCCTCGCAGGCCAATACGTTCTGGAGAACGTGATGCCAACGAATCAGATCGTGACTGCGTTTGGGGAGTTCAGCACCGATAGCGCGGAATGGAAGGGCCGGTTGATGGACGTACGACAGGAGCATGAAAAGTGGCTGGAAGAAAACGACATTGCCGACGGCCCCGCGATCCATAATCTTCAACGGACATTGTGGTACGGTTGGCCATTTTTTGTCGTGATGGCAGTGGCTGTTGGCATTTTTTGTGGTTGGGGTATGCTCGGTATGTCCCGATCCGCCGTCAGCGACTACGTGTCCGGCGTTCGTAGCCGCCGCGTGGGTTATGCTCAGCTTGACGTCAGTTGCATGATGGCTCCTGCTTCGATGGGCACAGAGATTGAAGGGCGCAGCGGTTTGAAAGCCAGCAAGGGACTGCCCGTCGAATAACAGCGACTGCTCTGGATGCACTCAGCACGCAACTCTACGAGGCAGAACTGTTACAGCGTTCCAGTGGAAAGGCTGTTTTTCGGAGAAGTCCGGAAAACTCCGGGAACAGTGTCCCTAAGTCGGGCGTCAGGAGGTCTGCAATCTGAATCGAAAAGCGGCTTGTGGCCTGTTGGCTTGTTAACAGCAGAGGGTCTTGTTCCCCGGAACGATCGACTCGTCTGGTTGCCTCGCTTTTTATTGGGTACTCTGCAGTCAGCGATTCAAGTCGCGAACCGTCCATTCTCAGCTAAGGTGTCTGTCATGCGCAACGCGCTTCTTTGTCTGGCGTCAGTGGTGATTTTAAGTTCTGCGGGACTGATGGCAACGACAATGGAACAACCTCCGGCCGAAATGCGGGCTCAGGCGAAGAAGTTTTATGACGAGAATAACTTCAACGACGCCTTGCAACTGTACCGTACACTGGCTTTGGATCCGGAGAACTCGGGGAAGGAGGCTCCCGGAGATTTGGCGGCGGCCATCGCATGTCTGAACGACCTTGGGTTGGTGCATGAAGCCGATGAATTGATTGCAACGTCGATTGAGACTCATAAGTCGAATTTTCGACTGCTGGCTGGTGCGGCCCAGGCATACTCAGGCGAAATCGAAGATGGTGGCTTCGTGATTGCCGGCACGTTTGAACGCGGCGGACATCGCGGCGGCGGACAGTGGGCCAGCGTGGCGGATCGGGATCGAGTGCGATCGCTGCAGTTGCTGCTGGAAGCGATTGCTCTGGCGGAAAAAGAAAATGATGCGACGGCGGCGGAACGAGCCGATCTGTGGCAACGAGTCGGCGACCAGATCAGCAGTGCGCGACGTGGGGAAGCTTGGAAACTGCAGGATCTGACCGACCTCAACGTGTTGCCGGATTTTGAAATTTCCGATGGCGGAGGCGGTCTGGGAATGGGCATTTACGGCCGCGGTGGCTGGGGCGGACAGAACAAAGGGGCTCCGGTGGATCAGGGTGGCAATCCGGTTTTCCACCACAAGCCGCAATCATGGGACACGGCAAAGTCTGACGGCGAACGCTGGCGCTGGGCGATGGCTCAGGTTGTGTTGCATGTCGCCGATCGCCGCAGCCAGGTGGACCTCGAGTGGGCCGGGTTTCTGCAGTCTCAGTTTGGCGTTGGGGCGTCGGCGGTCGGCGGACCTCCCGTCATTCGTGAAGCTGCAGACGGCGGTGAGGCGGGTGGTGAAAAGCCAAGGCCGTCCGGCGAGTGGGCGGCCTATGAACTGGCAGACTCCGAGACGATCGCGAAGCTGACGACCGGTGTGAAGAGGTTTGCGCTGCCGGAGGAATTCAATTCCATTACGATTTTGAAAGCCGTCATCGCACGCCATGATGAATCAAAACGCGAGGCTCTGGAGAGTCTTGTGAACGAACGCGTGAATCGGCATCAATACTGGCAGGCCGCCGATCTGCATCGCGAGATCCTGAAGCTGGCAACCGACAAGGATGACCGGCAGATTGTGCAGGCTCGCATCGACCAGATCATCAGGAACTGGATGCAGATTGAAAGCACCTCGGTGCAGCCCGCCGGAAAAGGCGCGACGCTCGATATCCGATATCGCAACGGCAACAAAGCGACGTTTGTTGCTCGGCCGATCAGGATTGACGAACTGTTGGCCGACGTCCGCAAATATATCGAAAGCAAGCCGGAGCAACTGGATGGCGTGAAACTGCAAATCGACAACATCGGCTGGATGCTGATTCGCAACGATGAAACAAAGTATCTCGAAAAATCGGTCGCGAAGTGGGAACTGGATCTGAAGGCTCCGGATAATCACTTCGATGCGACGACGACTGTGACGACGCCGTTGCAAAAAGCGGGAGCCTACTGGGTCACGGCAAAAATGAATGACGGCAATGAGGCTCGCATTGTCTTGTGGGTCGCGGATACCGCGATCAGCCGCAAGCGAGTTGAAGAGGGCACGATGTACTACGTCGCCGATGCGGTCACCGGTGCGCCAATCGATCGGGCAGACATGGAGTTCTTTGGGTGGCGTCAGGAGTATCGCCAGAATCGCAACTACGAAATCATCACGAGTCGCTTTGCGGGCCGAACGGATGCGGATGGCCTCAGCACGCCCGATCCGAAAGATCTGATTCCGCAAAATCAATGGATCGTGATCGCCCGCACGAAGGATGGTCGTCTGGCCTACGACGGCTTTATGGGAGTCTGGAATCCTGAAAAGCTGCAGCCGTTGGAGTACAGTCCGCTCAAGGTCTATTCGATCACCGACCGCCCCGTGTATCGCCCGGGCCACGCCGTCAAGTATCGGCTGTGGACTCGCAAGCCTCGCTTTGATGCGGACGACAACAGCTACGCAGACAAAAAATGCTGGGTGCAGATCCGAAATCCAAAGGGCGATATCGTCTCTGAAGTGGAAGCCCGGACGGATCGTTGGGCGGGCGTCGATGGCGAGTGGACAATTCCGACAGACGGAACGCTGGGGACGTACATCATCGGTATTGCAGAAGAAGTGATGGTCGCTGTCGCCGTTGAAGAAAACGGTGTGACAAAGTTTGTGACGAAGCCTCAGCGGAACATGATCGGCAACGGTAGCTTCGTCGTGGAAGAATACCGCAAGCCTGAATACGAAGTCAAAATCGAAGCTCCCGACAAGCCAGTGAAACTTGGCGAAAAGATTCAGGCGAAGATCGTCGCCAAATACTTTTTCGGAGCACCAGTTAAGGAAGCCAAAGTTCACTACAAAGTCGAACGTACGAAGAAGGACAGCCGCTGGTATCCGGTCGCTCGCTGGGACTGGTTGTATTCACCGGGGTACTGGTGGTTCGCTCCGGAATATCAGTGGTATCCCGGCTTCAATCGCTGGGGCTGCATGCCGCCGATTCGACCATGGTGGAATTGGAGTCCAGATCCTCCGGAAGTCGTTGTCGAAGGCGACGCAGCGATTGGCGAAGACGGTACATTCCTTGTCGATATCGACACAGCCGCCGCGCTCGCGTCGCACAGTGACAGTGATCACAACTACAACATCACGGCAGATGTTGTCGACAAGTCTCGCCGTACGATCATCGGCAACGGCAGCGTCCTCGTGGCTCGTGATCCGTTTAAAGTTTTTACGTGGACCGATCGAGGCCACTATCAGACTGGAGACACGGTCAACGTCGGCTTTCAGGCTCGCACGCCGGACGACAAGCCCGTGAAAGGCAATGGCAAAGCGACTTTGTTCTCCGTGAAGTACGACGGTGACAAACCGGTGGAGCAGGAACTGCAGTCGTGGGATGTCACGACGAATGACGACGGCTCCGGGACTCTGAAGATGACAGTTCCCATTGCCGGGCAATTCCGCATCAGCGTCAGGATCGCCGACAGCGGAGGCCACGACATGGAAGGCGGCTACGTGCTGTTCGTCCGAGGCCCCGCAGACAACGGCGGCGGTTACCGCTTCAACGATCTGGAACTGATCACCGAGAAACAGGACTATCAACCCGGCGAAAAGGTCCAGCTGCAGATCAACACCAACAAACCGGACAGCACTGTGCTGCTCTTCGTGCGACCGATGAACGGACTGTGTTCAAAGCCAATCGTGGTCCGCATGAAGGGCAAGAGCACTGTGCATGAGATCTCGATCGAACGCACAGACATGCCGAACATCTTTGTCGAAGCTGTGACCGTCGCCGACGGAAAGATTCATACGGAAATGCGTGAGATCGTGGTTCCTCCGGAGCAGCGGATCGCCAATGTCGAAGTGATACCGTCGGCCACAAGGTATCGTCCGGGTGAAGAAGCAGCGGTGAAGCTGAAGCTGACAGATCTGAATGGGAATCCATTCGTGGGTAACACGGTCATGTCAGTGTACGACGCAAGTCTCGAGTACATCGCAGCAAGCAGTATCCCCGAAATCCGCAGCTTCTTCTGGAATGTGCGTCGTCAGCATCATGCGAGCATTTTCTCGACGCTGCAACGCGGCTCCGGGCCGGTGTATCGGGATAACGAGATCACGATGCAGCTGCTGTTCGGGAATGACCCGTCGATGGGTAGTTATGTCGGAGGGATGATGGGCGGCGGCGGATTCGGTGGTGGTCACGGTGGGATGAAGCGAGGCAGAATGATGATGAGTGAAGGTGCCATGATGGCTCCAGCGTCTGCAATGGAAATGGATGCCGCTGCGCCAATCGCCTTGGGAATGATGGCCAAGAATGCCGGGCCGGGAGTACCACAAGCTGGCGGCGGAGCCGAAGTTGCCCCGACACTTCGCTCGAATTTTGCGGACACGGCTTACTGGATTGCAACTTCAACCGCTGACGAAAATGGCATCGTCGAAGTAAAGTTTAAAGTTCCGGACAACCTGACTACCTGGAAAATTAAAGCCTGGACCATGGGCGATGGCACGCGAGTCGGCTCAGGTACCTCCGACATTATCAGTAGCAAAGATCTGATCATCCGGCCTCAAACGCCACGCTTTTTTACCGAACGCGATCAGATTGTGCTGTCGGCGGTGGTGCATAACTATCTGGCGAGTGAAAAGTCCGTCAAGGTTGTGATCGAAAACGAGGGAGGGCATTTGAAGTTGCTCGGTGAGGCCGAAAAGGGGTCTGACCCTTTGGAGGCGAATGCCGGAGAGGTTCTGACCGCTTTTCGAGAGCGAACCATCATTGTTCCCGCCAACGGCGAGACGCGTGTCAACTGGACGGTCGATGTGGTTGCGTCCGGCCTGACCACGATCCGTATGAAGGCATTGACCGACGAAGAATCAGATGCCGTCGAAATCAAGGTGCCCGTCCAGAGACACGGCATGTTGAAGACGGAAAGTTTCACCGGTGTTATTCGGCCCGACGCCGAGAAGGCTTTGGTCGAAGTGCGAGTTCCGGAAGAACGCATTCCGGCTCAGTCACGTCTTGAAATCCGCTATAGCCCAAGTCTGGCTGGAGCGATGGTCGATACGCTGCCGTACCTGCTGGAATATCCATACGGCTGCACCGAACAGACGCTCAATCGCTTCCTGCCCGCCGTGCTGACTCAACGCACGCTGCAGAAAATGGGAGTTAATCTTGCCGACGTGAAGAAGCAGCGAACCAATCTGAATGCTCAGCAGACTTATCGCGGCAAATACCCGGCGCACTGGGGCGAAAAACCAGCCGTGCAGACTCGTGACATTCGTGAACTGCCTGCCGGCTTCGGCCAGGGCAGCAGCACGCTCGCGAAATGGATTCAGGACAACATCGACAACGACACGAAACTCATGAAGGGCCGATCGAAGGACTTTAATGCTGTCTTCGACGACGTCGAGATGAATCGAATTATCGCTGACGGAGTGAAGGCCCTCACCGAAATGCAGCTCAGCGACGGCGGCTGGGGCTGGTTCTCCGGCCACGGTGAACATTCCTCCGCGCATCTGACGGCTCAGGTTGTGCATGGTCTGACGGTGGCACAGCAGAACGACGTGGCAGTTCTGCCTGATGTGATTCAGGAAGGCGTCGAGTGGCTAAAAGGACACCAGGCCAACGAACTGACGAAACTTCGCGAAGGCGACAAGCACCGTGAGAATCCAAAGTACGATGGCAGGGCCGACTACAAAATGAAGGCCGACAACATGGACGCCTTTGTGGCGACGGTTGTTTCCGAACACGGTGCCAACGATCCAGTGATGACGGACTATCTCTATCGGGATCGCGGTGATTTGTCGGTCTATGGTTTGTCGCTGACCGGACTCGTGCTGCACAAACAGCAGGACCCCGAACGACGCGACATGGTCATCAAAAACATCGAACAGTTCCTGGAACAGGACGAAGAGAATCAGACCGCCTGGTTGCGACTTCCGGAAGCCAGCTGGTGGTACTGGTACGGCAGTGACAACGAAGCCATGGCCGTCTATCTGAAGCTGCTCGTCGCTGTTCGGCCAAACGACGAGATCGCACCACGGCTCGTCAAGTATCTGCTGAACAATCGTAAACACGGCACCTATTGGAATAGCACCCGCGACACCGCGATGGTTGTCGAATCGATGGCCGACTACATCAAGGCCACGGGTGAAGATGAGCCGGATATGACCGTCGAAATCCTGATCGACCGCGAAGTCCGAAAGACCGTGAAGATCAATGGCGAAAACCTTTTCAGCTTCGACAACGCGTTGTTGCTGGAAGGCGATGCCGTCACGTCCGGTAACCACAAGATCGAAGTCCGCCGCACAGGCAAAGGCCCGGTGTACTTCAGTGCCTACCTGACGAATTTCACGAAAGAAGATTCCATCACCGCCGCTGGCCTTGAAGTCAAAGTCGCCCGCAAGTTCTACCGTCTGGAACGCGACGACAAACAAGTCAGCGTGCAAGGCGATCGAGGCCAGGTGGTGTCGCAGCAAGTGGCCAAGTACCAACGCATTCCTCTGGAAGATCTGCGATCAGTCACCAGTGGTGACTTGATCGAAGTGGAAATGATCATCGACAGCAAGAACGATTACGAATACCTGCTGCTCGAAGACCACAAACCGAGCGGCTTCGAACCCGACGACCAGCGCAGCGGCTACGTCTGGGAAGGCCTGCGAGCTTATCGCGAACTCCGCGACGATCGAGTCAGCTTCTTCCTCCAGGAACTCGCCCGCGGCCAGCACAGCATTAACTATCGCCTCCGAGCCGAAACGCCCGGCAAGATGTCCGCTTTGCCGGCCACCATCGAAGCGATGTACTCTCCCGAACTGGTCGGCAACAGCGATGAATTCAAGTTGAGGGTGACTGATCGGGAGTGATTTGCATCGAGTCCAAAGCTCGGCATCCAGGAGCCGTCGGGCTTTCAGTTATTGGAACACGGGGAAAGTTTTCGAGATCCGCGAGGTCCTTCGAGCGGCCACTCGCCCGTTTGTCGGTCGATGGTATCGAAAACTTACTGAAGCGGCACAGAAGCCTCCGGGTGGAAGCGGTCCGACAAACGGCAGTCGCATTCTGCCTCGCAGCAGTTCGAGTTTCACCAAATCGGTGCGGCTCGACAGAATCTCATAACGTTTCATCATTTATTCATATCGCCAATCGCCCTTGCTGCGTTTTTTCGCCGCTGACAGGAACACAATCACCGTCACCACACGCACGTCGTTTGTTCGCGAGATGAATCACCGGCCGTAGAAAAGTGAATGGACAAGGATGCGTCGGAATCCAGCGAGCCGGATAGTCGTTTTTGAGAAACCAGTAGCGCCCGGAGATTGTAAGCGTCTTTGCGCCTCCACTTCATCAAGATTATCGCGGAGGGAGCGGCCTGGTCGCCGCACGAATTCCGTTGAAGGAGGCGTAACGAGTGTCTCGCGATTTTTATAATCTTGACGAACTAGCACAGCATCTAGGCAGAGATCGACGGTTGGTTGAAAAACTTGTGAACAGGGGGGTGATCCCGGGACGCAGAATTACCGGAGAGTGGCGATTTAACCAAATCGAAATAACCCATTGGCTGGAACAGGATCTTAGGGCGCTTGATGACCAGGGACTGGCACAATTTGAGCAGTCCCAGCAATCGGCATTACCTAATGAACAAAGTCCAATTGCCACTCTGCTTCATCCGGAAACGTGCCAGGTACCTCTGGATGCTGGCACACGGCCGGCAGTACTACAGGCATTGATTGAAGTGGCCGGGCGGACATGGCAAGTATGGGACCCCGCAGCGATACTCAAGGCAGTCAAGGACCGAGAAGACGTCATGTCAACCGGATTTGAAAACGGAATCGCAATCCCCCACCCAAGAAATCCATTACCGGATGCAATTGGACAGTCGGTGATCGCCTTCGGGAGAACTCTATCCGGCATACCATTTGGAGCACCGCGCCGGGCACTAACAGATATGTTCTTCCTTGTGCTGGCGAGAGATGCGGCCACACATTTACAAATCCTGGCCAGACTTGGGCGGATTCTGCAGCGGGACGGATTTGACGAACGTCTGCGAGCTACGGAAAACTCTCTAGACGCATACGGATTGCTCGTTGAGACAGACGAGCAGATTGGTGCACCCAACTAAAATGCTTGTTGCTGAAGCGAATGGGGGCGGGCGACCGAAGCACCATCCAATACGGCCGAGAATTTTCTACACAAGAACAATACAGCGCGCAAAAAAAGCGACCACCGATTTCTCGGTGGTCGCTCGTATAAACAGATTGAGTAGTGAGCTGAGTTTTGACGCGAATCGTTTCTTTTGATGATCATCAGACCCGAAAGTCTGTGATGGATATCCTTAGAAAGGAGGTGATCCAGCCGCAGGTTCCCCTACGGCTACCTTGTTACGACTTAGTCCCAATCACGAAGTTTGCCCTAGGCACCTGCCTCCTTACGGTTAGCACAGCGACTTCAGGCACCCCCCGCTTTCGTGGCTTGAGGGGCGGTGTGTACAAGGCTCAGGAACATATTCACCGCAGCATAGCTGATCTGCGATTACTAGCGATTCCAGCTTCATGCAGGCGAGTTGCAGCCTGCAATCCGAACTGAGCGACACTTTTTGAGATTAGCTCCCCCTCGCGGGTTGGCTGCCCTTTGTATGCCGCATTGTATGACGTGTGCAGCCCTGGACATAAAGGCCATGATGACTTGACGTCGTCCCCACCTTCCTCCGGTTTGACACCGGCGGTCTCCTTAGAGTCCCCAACTGAATGCTGGCAACTAAGGACAAGGGTTGCGCTCGTTAAGCGACTTAACGCGACGTCTCACGACACGAGCTGACGACAGCCATGCAGCACCTGTGCATGTTCCACCCGAAGGCGTGGCCCAGCTTTCACTGGGTTAATCCATGCATGTCAAGTCCAGGATAAGGTTCTTCGCGTTGCCTCGAATTAAGCCACATCATCCACCGCTTGTGTGAGCCCCCGTCAATTCCTTTGAGTTTCAGCCTTGCGACCATACTCCCCAGGCGGAGCACTTAACGCTTTCGCTACGGCAGAAAGGGGAAACCCCCTCCCGCCCAGTGCTCATCGTTTACAGCCAGGACTACCGGGGTATCTAATCCCGTTCGCTCCCTTGGCTTTCGTGCCTCAGCGTCAGTTATCCCCTAGTGTGCCGCTTTCGCCTCCGGTGTTCCTGCCAATATCAACACATTTCACCGCTCCACTGGCAGTTCCGCACACCCCTGAAATACTCTAGCGAATCAGTTTCAAACGCAATGCCTCAGTTGAGCTCAGGCATTTCACATCTGACTTGAATCGCCGCCTACGCACCCTTTAAGCCCAGTGATTCCGAATAACGTTCGCACAGTACGTGTTACCGCGGCTGCTGGCACGTACTTAGCCCGTGCTTCCTTTGAGGCTCTGTCAACTTCGGAGGAGTACCTCCGAAGATTTCATCCCCTCTGACAGCGGTTTACAACCCAAGGGCCTTCATCCCGCACGCGGCGTCGCTCCGTCAGACTTTCGTCCATTGCGGAAGATTCTCGACTGCAGCCACCCGTAGGTGTCCGGACAGTATCTCAGTTCCGGTCGTGGGGGCCATGCTCTCACACCCCCTAGACATCTTTGCCTTGGTAGGCCATTACCCTACCAACTAGCTAATATCACATAAGCCGCTCCCCAGGCGGAATCACACCTTTGCTCCGCGGAGGTCATCGGGTATTACCTACAGTTTCCCATAGCTATCCCCGTCCCGAGGGTACGTTCCTACGTCTTACTACGCCGTTCGCCGCTCCCACCATTGCTGATGAGCGCTCGACTTGCATGCCTAATCCACGCCGCCAACGTTCATTCTGAGCCAGGATCAAACCCTTCAAAAATATGCTTGACCAAAGGTTTCCCTTCGGTTGATAGCAAAAAAGGTTTAATTCTGTTTGCCGTTCCGGTCTAGAACGGCGAAACCAACAATTCGTTAGCCAAAACTCAAAGGCTCACATACTCAATCATGTTGTCAAAGATCAGTTTTCCGCACGCAAAGCTTTTTGAGCTTACCAACAGGCTGTCTTCTCTTCAGAAGCAACTTGCTGCGTTCGGCGGAGGGGGAAGTGTATCGGCGTTCGATGAACTGTCAATCCTAGTCGCTCAATTTTCTTTTGAGGTTTCCGGATCTCGTTCTGCGTCGCTCTTTTCCCTCTGCTCCAATGCCCCTGTCCGGTCAAAATAACAGTCGAAGGACAGCCACAGTGATCGGGCATAGCGAAAGAAAACCAAAGGGAAAATGACGCAAAATGTGGCCAAAGGCGGAATTAGCCATTTTTTGTCGATGCTAAAGACAAAGTGAAGAACAATGTAGCTCCAGGTCGTGAGAAGCGTGGTCATACCATAGTTGATATAGGTCGATCCAAGAAAGTATCCCGGTTCACGTTCGAATAGAAAACCACAAGCGGTGCATTTGTCTCGCATCTTCAGCCAGCCAGAAAAAAGTTCGCCTTCGCCACACATAGAGCAGCGAAGTTTTTTTGCGCGAGAGAAGGCTTGTCCTGCGGAATCTGGGGGAGCAGAGGGAGATGGCTGGTTTGTGGTCTGCATTGTGCTCGGATCCTGTGGTCTGCTTGCTGAGTCACTTAGCTGCGTCTTCCGAAGTGTATGCTCAGCGGGTTCGTGTCGTTCTTGCTGGAAGTGCAAACAAGACTGAGAAATCTCCTTGAAACCTCCTCAGCCAGCTGCTCAATTGCGGGTCTTTCGCTGCAAAAATGTCCCGTGAGTATCAGATTCAGGTTATGAGAACGGGACTCAAGAACTGAGTGGAACCTCGCTTCTCCCGTAATAAAGGTATCGCAACCCATTCTTGCTGCATCTTGCAAGAAATCGGCCGCGGAGCCACAGGCGATGGCGATTCGGTGGGCCTTAGTCGTTCCTTGCCACGAATACTCCAGATACTCAGCCTTTGTAATCGCTGCGACGTCTTCGAGCAGTTGATCCCGATCACACGGAGTCGAAATCATTCCAAATCTGCCTGCCCCTACCTCCTGTTGATTGTCCAGAATTCGAAGAGGTTTGATTTCGGTAAGATTGAGTGACTCGGCAATTCTCTGGTTAATTCCCGTGGCTGCGCTGTCGAACGCGGTATGAGGGCTATAAACGGCGATCCCTGCTTCGGCAAGGCTTAGCAGCAATCGACCTTCCTCCGATGAGTCTGTGATTTTTTTTGTCGCGCGAAACAGAATCGGATGATGCGTAACGATCATTTGTGTTTCTTGATCAATGGCCTCCTGTGCGACGGACATTGTCAGTGTCAGGCAGGTCATGACTCGGCGAACTTCCCGGTCGGCTCGTCCCACCAGCAGTCCTACGTTGTCCCATGTTTCAGCCAGTCGCAGCGGTGCTGATTCTTCAAGAAACTGGCAAATCTCATTGACCGTGACCATGCATCTTCCTCTGTGCGATCTGTGTAAGTGGTCATGCAGAATACGGGCCTCCCGCGGACCGTCAATCGATGCCTGAAAAATGTATTGAAAGTAACGATGCCTGATCGTTGCGATTCGAATGGGGAGAGGTAAGTTGTTGTGCGATGGTCAGCAAACCACTATTCGGCCGCTTGCTTCAATTCAAGAAGCGTAGTGCGTTCAGGCATCGACTTGTAGTATGGATCAAGCGGATAGCAACCAGAAACCAGCCCGTTGCGAGGCGCGGTCGTGCAGTCACTAAACGTGCGGCAGATCTTCTTACGAGTCAATTGACGACCATGGAGGACATCCGCAGGAAGTTCTGGATAGGACAAGACCATTCGACCGAGTCCGATGGAGTCTGCCATCCCGTTCCGAATCACGGCGTGGCCCACATTGGGCAGCCACTCCTGAAGGTAGGAGTAGCCAGAGCCGACGACAATCAGGCCGGATACTTGACGCTTGAGTTCTGCAGTGGCTGCAATCTGGCGATGTACGCCAACGAGTGGGTCTTCGGGCGGCTGATAACCGTCGCTGGGTGGAAAGAGCGCTGGTCGCTGGATGTGAGGATTGTAATAGGGACTTCCGCAGGTCGAACAAACCAGATCAATTCCCAACGATTTCAATAGCTCAAGGAATTGTTTGGGCTCCTCAAGGTCGATTCCAAGTCCGGTGCCATCCCCGCCAAATGCATGCTGATAGGATGTTACTGTTGCGGGAACACCCGTGCGATCCACTGACGGGCCCGGTTGAAACGGTACATAGTCGAACACGCTGATTCGAACACCGATTCCAAGGCCGGGCGCCTCCGCACGTATGCCGGCGGTAATCTCTTTTAGAAAGCGAGTTCGGTTTTCGAAGCTGCCGCCGAACTGTCCGGGCCTGTCAAAACCGGACAAGAGTTCATGGCCAAGGTACCCGTGGCAATGTTTAATATCGACCCATCGAAAGCCTGCTTTGACTGATAACTTTGCCGCGGCAACAAAGTCGTCGATCAGCCGCCGGAGGTCATCATCGCTGAGAATCGCCTGGTCGCTGGTGATGCCGCACTTGCTATCGAGAATGGGATGCCGATAAGCGATCTGCGGCTCCAGATGACGTTTGTCAGAAGGACGAGCGAAGCGGCCGGAATGAGTCAGTTGGAGTCCGATCAGCAGATCGTCTGTTGTGCCGATGTGCTCACGATGAGCGGATTCCAGAATCTCTCTTAGTTGAACCAAATCCGGCAGAGTTTGATCATTGATCATCAACTGGTTGGGGTTTGCTCGACCATCGGCACGCACAGCAACAGCTTCACCACCCCAGATCAATTTCGCTCCGCTGAGTCCAAAATTCTTCCACCGGCGACGAGTCAGATCGGAAGGCCGTCCATCCGTCGTTCCGTCCCAGCCTTCCATCGGCAGGATACACCAGCGGTTTCCGATGGTGCCACAAACAGAGAAAAGCGGCTGGTTCAGCGCACCACTGTCACCCTGGGAAACATTTTCGTCGAAGGGTAGTTTCAGCTGAAGTTCTTCGAGGCGAGCGTGAAACTGGTCTGCGGTCTTGAATGCGGAGACTCGTGGAAACGACATTGCGGACTACCCGGCAGTGATGAATCGACCTGAGGCACGTCAGCTTACTGCAGGCGGATACGGCTGACAAATACCAGACTATGTGGCAGCGATGAACTCAAGGAAAAGCGGTTCAACGACAAATGAAGTGCGCGGCCTAATTGGCTGATGGTCATTGAGTTTACAAAGTGTGGTCAAGTCGGTCTGATGAGCAGTGTCTAAATCTGACTTATCAGGAGATCCGAAA
>JANPHT010000084.1:0-1070 GCA_031424595.1 Planctomycetota bacterium | reverse complement strand
GGGCCAGACTTCAATCACGTCACCCCGCACACGAAATTTTGATCGAGCGGGGTCAAAGTCATTGCGGTCGTATTGAATATCAATCAACTTCATCAGCAGATTGTCTCGATCAATTTGCTGCCCGACGTGGAGCGGGATCATCATGTTCAGATAGTCTTTCGGCGAGCCCAGTCCATAGATACAGCTCACACTGGCCACCACAATCACGTCGTTTCGACTGACCAGGGCACTTGTGGCCAACAGTCGCAGACGATCAATTTCTTCATTGATCGATGCATCTTTCTCGATGTAGATGTCTCGCTGTGGTATGTACGCCTCTGGCTGATAATAGTCGTAGTAACTGACGAAATAGGTGACAGCGTTATTTGGAAAGAATTCGCGAAACTCGCCATACAACTGCGCGGCCAGCGTCTTGTTGTGAGACAGAACCAGGGTCGGCTTCTGAATCTTCTGAATGACGTTAGCCATCGTAAATGTCTTGCCGGATCCCGTAACTCCCAGCAGCACTTGCGTCCGCTTATCGTCCTTGATACCCCTGATCAGCGCGTCGATGGCTTTCGGCTGATCTCCGGCGGGCGAAAATTCGCTGACGAGCTGAAACTTCTGGTCTTTGGTCATCTGGGTTTTACGCGGATTGTTGCAGGTTGAGACTGAGAGTTTTCGTGGTGCTTCACCAAACTCTCGCAAAATGTGTTGCCGGGAATGTTAACAACCCCACAAATCAAGGAACACTGCCCTGCGTTGTCATCGCAAAAGCCGATCCACCAGCGAAACTCCGGGAGAGGACGCGGTCAATTGCTCGGCCATCCAGGCACATTGAAATAATGGAAGTTCCGGAAGCCATTGTCTTAACTGACGAGCGTTCATGGATCTTGAAGGGTCTGCCACCTCACTGGTCGGAGCGAAGATTTCATTCAAAACTACCGCGACGACGTCAATTCCCTTCGATTGAAGAGACTCAACAGTCAATCGCGTGTGGTTGATCACTCCGAGTCGATTAGCGGCCACCACAACGACTGGAGAGTGAAGTGCAATGGCCAAATCCAAAACAGTCGTGCGGTTCGACAAGG
>JANPHT010000083.1:0-4780 GCA_031424595.1 Planctomycetota bacterium | reverse complement strand
CGTCAATGACTCGAGTTGGCATTGTTTCCACAATGAGCACTGATTCTTCTCGGTCAGCAAAACAGTTTGCCAGCGGCCGGATCAAAATCATTGGCGAATCTTCGTGATCAAGTCCTGAGAAGAGTATGACGCGTCCCTGGGGCAGGCAAAGACTCTGTTGAATTCTCAACGCCATCAGCCTTAACTCCTGACGCGTGGAGCGAGCAATCTCGCCGGGCTGCATGGTTTTTGCGACGGACCCCACAGACGAATGATCCAGAATGGGCAAACGCCATCGTTGGCTAATGACGTCAACAGGATGTGGGCGCAATCTTCGAAGCTCAACAATGATTGAAGGCGAGACAAGCAGCAGGCCCACCGCCGCGAACGTAAATACAAACAGCTTCTTCTTGTTTGATTTAATGTCGCTCATCGGATCTACCTGTGCCGGCGAACTCACGGAGTACTCGGGCGATTCATAATTCGCGAGTTGGTTGATCTGTTCGAACTGGGATTGCAGTACTGTTTGCCTTGCCTCTTTCTGTGATACATCCAGCTGCAGATCCGTCAGGGTCGTTGCTTTAGGATTTGTTTCTGCCTGCAGGATACGTCGTAGTTCTGATTCGACCTCTTTTGACCTGCTCTTGATGTACTCGGCATCCGATTGACAAGTTTTATACTCGAGGAACAGGCGATTTTCTGCATCGATAATGTCTTTGAGTTTTGTTGCGGCCAATTCAACCGTATCCAGCGTTTCCGGATTCAGATTTCCGAGCGCGTCGTGCCCGATTGCCGAAATGCGTTCTACCCATTGCACGAGTTCGTCAGTTTCAGTGCGATCAAAAAGTCTGTTGCCAGTGTCTTCCGGAAATCCTTGAACAAGACTTGTGAGTCTTACAGGCTTCGCCATTTCGCGAGAATTCCGCGACGTCGTTTTTGTCGCCGCCTCCAGTTCGTTCGCTACGGCAGTCAACTCAGTCAGAACATTGGATATGACTTGCGAAATGGTACTCTCGTCGGTGACACGGTGTCGTAGTCGTTCGGCCTGCCGTTGTCGCCCATTCAGAACGCCCTGAACTGCTGTTGTCTGAACGTCGCGAAACTCACCTGCCCGGAACTCAAGCTCCCGCTGGATCCTGGCTTGAATTCGGAGGCACTCTTCCAGCGAATCTGCCAATTGAGTGTGACGGTTCAATAGTTCGTGCAAGTCGTCAACTGGTTGTCCAGCATCACCCCGGTTCAGGCACAAGGATCCCTGGAGTTTCAATGAGGCTGTTCTCGCGATTCCAAGGTCGATGGACGCCTGTTTCTGTAACTCAGCGACGTGACTGGCATGCCTGATGAGGGTCGTTTTGCGATGTTTGAGGATTGCAACCTCGAATTGGTCTCCAATTTCATTCAAGAGCTCAATAGCTCGATTCTGATCGTTGAGACTCAGGTCAACGGCAATCGACGAAGTGTCAATATCAGGCGTCACCACAATCTGACGCCTTAACTCACGGGAAGTCGGAATACTGTGGCGTTGACAAACTGGCTGAAGCACGTCAGTCGATGTCAAAAGTGCACTTGCGTTGCGAGGGTCCAGTGCCTCGTAAACAGCACGTGAGGTCGCGGGTAGTAGTTGCCTCGATAACACGAGGTGAGCGGTAAACGTGAGTTGCGAGTAAGCGGAGCTGTAGGAATAGGCGATCGCGGCGCTCAGAACAGCGGCCAACAAAATCGGCAGCCACTGACGGGAAATCGCTGCAATGACGACACTCGCCGAGATGCCCTCCGACCGTCCGACAGAAGATTTGGCGAAATTGCACAACTCACCATCTGAATTGGTCAGTGTTCCCATAATCTGAATATCTTTGGCAGCCACGCTGTGTCAACCTTCAGGCGGGCCTGACGCAGGCCAGATTAATTCCCTAGTCCACTGAAATCACAACGCGACAGGCAGACGCCTAGCCTCAGAATTAATTTATCTCAGGAGGAGTCCAAACAATACAATTCGCTCCGCATCTGGAACATGCAAGGGCCGACTGAAAAACTCGACAATCCACTGCAACTATCGCGAAATACGACAGGCTTAGGCATCCAACGCCGCAAAGTGACAAGTATCGTGCTGGTTCCCGAATACGAACGCCCATCATGAAACTGCACAGCAAGATGTATGCCACATCGCAGGGACAACTTCCTCGGTCGAGGAAAATCTGCTCAACCCGGACGGCACCGACTCTTCTGATGCCTTTTAGCGTTCCATTCTCTTAAGACTAAACCCGGCAGACTGCAGGCATTACGGACATAGCGGCCAGTAAGTCGCTTCGGATCTGATATCCATCGATACGACCATTCCATCTGAAGCTTTCGAATCCATGCCGGAGCTCGAATCTGGCGGCCTGCCAGAAAATCTATGGTTGCTCCCCCCGCAATGGCGACCCCTACTGACAATTCATGGTGGAATTGTCTTAGCCAAAGCTCCTGTTTTGGAGTGCCAAATCCGACCACCAGAATATCCGGATTGCTGGCGTTAATTTGCTTTACGATCTGCACGCTGTCGTTCGGATTGAATTCAAATCCGAACGGTGGACTGTAGGTTCCAACAACCGAGACACGAGGCCATTCACGTTCGATTCGTTCGGCCGCCACTTCCGCCACACCGGGAGCAGCGCCCAGAAGGAATATAGTTCCGCCACACTCACTCTGATGAAGGAATCTGAAAAGGCCCGGCACGAGGTCGGATCCAGCAATCCTTTCCGGAAGAGGTTCTTCGAATAGGTGCGATGCCGCCACCAATGGCCATCCGTCCGCTACAACCAGCGACGCACAGCGATAGGCGTCTCGTAGCGCATCGTTGCTGGCGAACTGAACAGCGTGATCAAGATTTGGTGTAACTACATACCGGCACAATCGATCACCGCTGATGATCCAACCATACAATTGATCGATCGCCTGTTCTATTGTCAGACGATGTATATGTATTCCAAAGACGGAAGATCGATCGATTCCTGAGTTGATCAAGCAGCACCATCACCACTGAGAACGACGGGAATGGTTCGCAGAATAATCGCCACATCCTTCGCAAGACCTCTGGTCCTGATGTACTCCAAATCCAATTTCACTTGCGCAGAAAATGGGAGACGACTTCGTCCTGAAATCTGCCAGATGCAAGTTAGACCAGGCTTTACTGACAAACGCTGAAAGTCTGACGTGGAGTACATCGCGACTTCACAAGGAAGAGGCGGTCGCGGACCGACAATGCTCATCTGTCCAGTCAGAACATTCAGGATTTGGGGAAGCTCATCGATACTAAACCTGCGGAGAATCCTGCCAAGTGGAGTAATTCGAGGGTCATCCATTATTTTGAATGTTCGCGGGTCACAATGTTCATTGGCTTTCAGCAGATCTTTTTTCAGTGACTCAGCGTTCGGAACCATGGAGCGAAACTTGAAGCAACGAAACGTCTTTCCACGTTTTCCAACGCGAATCTGAGTGAATAAGACAGGACCACGACTGCAGATCCTGATCAACGCTGCCGCTATTATGATGACGGGAAATAACAGGACAATTGCAGCGACGCTGATCACAATATCCATGCAACGCTTGCACACTTGATAAACCGCGTCTTTGCTGGTCTGTTGGTGACCAAAGCAAATCTCTCCGAAATCAGCGTCACGCCAGTCAACAAAATGCACATTCATCGAATGAGTTAAGGTAACGTTAGTCGACGACTCACTCCTGACGATCGATCCATCAACAAATGATGCCACACGACCTCGAGAGTCGTTGGCTGCTGTGATCTGAGACATGATAAATGTTGTCCAACCTCAATAGGTATTGAGCGCCTCAGTACGAGAGCCAGACGTTGACAACTCATTCACCCAGAGAATTATCAATCTGCCACCATCCGCAATCATGTCGTACCGACCTGGCGTTGAGACAACAAATGGTGTTCCACTCATACAAAACTACAAAACCCGTAAAAGCGATATCATTGCGACTGCTTGTCAGATTCTAATTTCTGAATCTCAGTTGTTTGTTGACATGTTTCGGAGAACCAATGTTTCACGCCGTCTGCAGGACAGATCATGAAATCGATCGCTGACTGTTTCATAAGTTATGCAGCAAACAGGCCAACTTAAGAAAATTCTGTGATGACTTTTCCATTTGTCCATGTGTTAAACACTTGAATCAATTTGGCTTCAAGGACGATTCAACAATTGAACGCCTGAAGGAAACTGCATTCAAGAATAGTCCACATCACCATCGCTCCGTGGAGATAGCAGGTAGCGACAAGCGTCAGAGCCACGGAATCCTGCAATTCGAGAGTCGCGATTTTGAGCGATAGTTTACGCTGTGTCGGAAAAGTCGATGCGGCCTCACCTGGGTGCGCCCGAGTTTTTCGTCAACTACTTCCATACATCCAGCACGCTATGGTGCCGGCGACCTGAAGCAGCCTGAACAGAGGATCCGCGCACGCACCGCAGACAGCCCACAGCAAAGAAATGCTGACTGAACAAAGTGATCTGCATCGATGATGAAGGCTTGACGGCCCGTCCACTACAAGATGATGCCGCTGCTCGCTTTTTTTGAGCCGTTGTGGCCAGGTCTGTTGATAGGTCTAAGGTGGCGATGGGCGATCGGCGGCAATCCAATCTCGGCAGAGGAAATAGTCACGTCTTGTGTCAGAGCACGGAGGCGTGCAGTAGGCGGATAGTGGATGTGCCCGACTCTTTTGATTGTATCGACTACTCTCAGTTATGAAGTCTTTGCTGATTCGATCAGTCAGTCCCAATTTATTCGATATTCCGGAATGGTC
>JANPHT010000082.1:0-2569 GCA_031424595.1 Planctomycetota bacterium | reverse complement strand
TGTCGATGATATGAGCACGAAAATCGGGGATGTGCTGTATAGCGCTCTTCAGGATCTCACCGTTCCAGTGATCTTTGGCAGCGACGTACTCTTCTTCAGGAAGATTGATCCAATAGTGGGGATCCGCCAGGGCCGTGATGCGAATTCGACCGTCTTCCAGAGGTTGTGAATAGTCGAAATTATTCGGAGAGCAGATAATACCACTGCGAAGATCCACAGGAACTTCCGGCCGTTCGTAATGAAAGTCCTCGGAGTCACTATAAAACACAATTGTGTCGTGATGGCCCAGTTTGGCAGGTTCGCAATCAAGGACGCTGATGGATTCCACAAAGGAGATGTCACCGGGCTCCGTCGTCACCGGGGGATTGCTCGGGTCAATCATCCTCATGGTTTCCGCGGCACCGGCCGATGACAGAATGTTGTCCGCTTCGATTTCGGTTCCATCATCCAGCAATACGGAAGTCGCTCGACCATTCGATTGCCGAATCTCCCGCACCCCAGCGCGAAGTTTGAGGTGTCCGCCGAGCGACTTAAAATGCTTCACCAGGCGTTTCAGGATCAGCCGAATCCCATCAAATGGGCGACCAAACCCCTCGTGAAAGATGCTCTTGAACATAATCACGAACTGACTGAAGTCCATATCGCGAGGAGTCGCGCTGCCATAAAACATCAAGGGGCAGAAAAGCATATCGACGAGCAGCGGATCGCGAATATATTCAGAAACAACCTGTCGCGCCGAAACTGTGTGGCGTTCAAGATCCAGAGCATTGTGCTCGGCAATTCGCGTGACCAGTCTGCGAAATCCATCGATTTGCAGCGGAAAAGCAGAAGCAATTTGCTCGACAAAATAATTGAATTGATTGGTAAAGTGCAGCGTGGCCCCGGGGAAGACAATGGAAGACTGCAACTGTGGCCGAAGATCAAAATCTTCCCACTTCATCCGAAGTTGCCGAAGGAGTTTGCTGAGCGGTCCCTGCTTTGTGCCGGGTTCGGCATAGTTCGTGACCGCGTGTAGTCCGACGTCGTAGTTTCGCTTTCGAAGTCTGTAAAACGAATTGAGCCCGCCAATGGTGGTATGACGTTCAAGAATGCAGACATTCTTCTCGTAATACGCCAAACGGACTCCAGCCGATAAACCGGACATCCCGGCACCGATAATCACGGTGTCATAACGCACAACTATGCATCCTTAGCGCCAGCAGCCAGACTCTCGTGCAGTCCGACAATCAACCCCAAAATCGCAAAGACCCCAAAGAAATTTCTCCGGGGTGCAATGCCGCAAATGCTCATTCAGAATCACAAACCGCGCCGACACGCTGGACGTTCACTAGGCTCCGACAGGAACGTCTTTCAGTCGAGGCAACAGGTAACTGACGGTTCCTGCCATGGTGTTCAGGTTTGGGTAATCTTCTTCGGGAATCTGGATGCGATACATTTTCCGTAGTTCCATCACGATATCGAGGAAGTCCATGCTGTCCAGTTCCATCTGTTCACGGAACGGTCGCGCGTCATCGAGATCGGTGAGATCCTCGTCCGGAGCAATTCGCTCCAGAATTTCCAGAATCACCTGCCGGATCTGATCTGACGTCATTAATCCACCCTCTCAAACTATCCTTGAAACTTGCGAATGATCACCACGGAGTTTATTCCAAGCATGCCGAATGAATTATTCAGAATGCATGTCACTGGGCCAATTTCCCGAGGTTGATTGATCACCAAGTTTGGCAGAGTGCATCGCGGATCTAACTCGTCGAGATTAATTGTAGCGTGGGCTATCCCATCGTCAAATGACGGCACATTTCCGAGCAATTCCAGAGCTCCTGCGGCTCCCATCGCGTGGCCGATAAAGCTTTTTGTGTTGTTAATGTAGGTTTTTGTGGTGTTTCCAAAGACTCTGCGGAGCGCGTTTGCTTCTTCAATATCGCCTTGTTCGGTTGCCGTTGCATGGCTGCTGACAATATCGACATCGTCCGGATTGATTCCCGCTCGCTTCATCGCAAGGTAAATGCACTCCGCCTGGCGATTCGAATCCGGAAGCACGAAATCCTTGGCGTCAGAATTCATCGCATAGCCAATCACTTCAGCGTAGATCTTCGCTCCACGAGCTAACGCGTCGGGAAGACGCTCCAGTGTGCAGATACCGCCTCCTTCTGCCACCACGATCCCATTGCGTTTGACATCAAACGGCCGGCACGCCTTTGTGGGATCTTCGTGAGTTGCCAAGGCTCCTTGAGCTGCAAAGCTGGCAAAAATACCAAATGTATGAATGCTCTCCGAGACACCTCCTGCGACTGCGAGATCCACTTCTTTGAGCCGAAGCATTTGCACGGCCTGAATGAATCCGGCATTTCCAGCGGCACAGGCTGCACCCAGTGTCAGATGTGGCCCTGTGATTCCCATGTTCAACGTGACTTCGCCAGCCGCGTTGTTCGCTACAGTCCTTGGATTATGGTGGTGCGACCAGACTTTCGTGTCGTACTGAAACTTCGAAATCTCGTAGATCTCATTCTCAGTCTCAACGTTTCCGTGTTCCGTTATCCCAATATAAACGCCAACGCGATCGCGCGGC
>JANPHT010000081.1:0-8505 GCA_031424595.1 Planctomycetota bacterium | reverse complement strand
ACAGCGATTAGCCGCACGGACTCGGCATGATCTGGAATTGATGAAAGAAACCGGCTTTTGTCCCGGCATAGAGAATTACAGCCGCGCGCTGGCGGGGCGAAAACCGGGCGAGCCGCCGTACACGCTGTACGATTTTTTCCCCGAGGATTTCCTGATCTTTGTCGACGAATCCCATGTGACGCTGCCTCAGATTCGAGCCATGTTTTCCGGCGACCATGCACGCAAGACGACATTGGTGGATCATGGGTTTCGCTTGCCAATGGCGAAGGACAATCGGCCCTTGAAGTTCGACGAATGGAATAACAAGCCATCCTTTCGAGTCTTCGTATCCGCGACGCCGGGGGACTGGGAGCTTGATCAGACGGGGGGCGAGGTTGTTGAGCAGGTGATTCGTCCCACGGGACTTGTCGACCCGGTGATTTTTGTCGTTCCCGCACGTGGTCAGGTGCAGCATCTGATCGAACAGATTCGCGAACGCGCGGCAGTCGGAGAGCGAGTGCTGATCACAGCGCTCACGAAGCGACTGGCCGAAGATCTCAGCTCTTATATGAAGGAAGAAGGCGTCCGTGCGGAGTGGTTGCATTCAGAGTTAAATGCGGTGGAGCGTGTCGAGGTTCTACGCGAATTGCGTGAAGGGAAATTTGATGCCGTGATCGGCGTGAATCTGCTTCGGGAAGGACTTGACCTGCCCGAAGTCTCCCTGGTGGCGATCCTCGATGCAGACAAAGAAGGCTTTCTTCGCAGCGAAACCAGCTTAATTCAGACGATAGGTCGTTCGGCAAGAAATGTGAATGCGAAGGTCATTCTTTATGCAGACACTGTCACCGCCAGTATGCAGCGGGCGATTGATGAAACCAATCGTCGCCGTAAGCTTCAGATTGCCTACAACGAGGAGCATGGCATCACTCCGGAAACGATTCGTAAGGCCATTCGAAAGGGCATCGAAGAAGAAATTCAGGCGCGACGCGTCGAGCGCGAGTTGGTAGGTGTTACGTCTGAATCACAGTTTGTGACACAGGAGTTTCTTCGCGAACTGGAAAGCGAAATGCTGGTGGCCGCCGAGGAATTGGACTTTGAAAGAGCCGCTCAACTCCGCGATCGAATTCATGAGCTTAAGAAGAAGATGGGGCAACCTGTTCCTGAAGACGAAAACAGTTCCGCACCAGGCTTTGCGGGGAAAGGGCAGCGCGGAAAAAAGTCGGGGCGAAAGCGTAGTAAGAGCTGATGCGGTTCAACGTTTGCGTGGTGATTCAGAAACTCTTGATCAGACAACGAAGATTTCCCGGTAGCAGGCAGCTCAATTTCTTGCGGAGGTCGGATTTCGAATCAGCCACAGCAGCATTTCGGTTATCTTCGGAGTTTTGCCCTGCCAGAGAATCCCGATTCGATAAATGCGTGCTGCGGCCAGCACTCCGACAGCCGTGCCAAATACCAACAGAAGAATACTCAAAACGATCTGCCAGGTCGGGATAATTGCTCCAGTCGCCAGTCGGAGCGTCATCATCAGCGGTGTGGATGGTGGGAAGAAACTTAGCACGGTGGCCAGAGTGCTGTTAGGTTCTCGCACAACGTTGAACCAGACGAACATGGGCAGCAACATCATCATCCAAACTGGCAGGAGAAGACTCTGTGCCTCTCGCAGCTGGCTCACAGAAGCGGCAATCGCCATGAACAAGGAACTGAATAAGAGGACCGCCAGAATCTGATAGATCACGAACCACGGCAGGACATGGTACGGAATACTGTCAGCCATGCCCTTGGAACTGGCCACGGCGATTCCTCCCAGAGCATAGAGGGCGAAGACCGTAAGTGAACCAGCGACGTTGCCAAGCAGCTTCCCTGTCATCAGCTGATTGGCGTTTGCGGAGCCGAGCAGCACCTCGGAAATCCTCAGAGTCTTTTCTTCAAGAACGCTTTCCAGCATCGGTTGTGCAGACATCATGACAATCATGAACATCAGCATCATGATACCCATCGGTAAGAAGAGGCTGGCAAGTTCGTTAGGTTTTTCCTCGCTCGTGATCTGCCCGTTCGCGTTGCGACTGAACAAACCCGAACCGACGACAGTCGCCTTTCTTTGCAACTCCAGCAGCACCATCGGTGACACACCGGCGGCCGTTAATCGATTGGCCCTGATCAGTTGATTGAGACTCGTTTCCGCCCATCGTTTTGCATCCGCCAGCGCAGCATCCTGGGAGACGTACTTAATCTCTGGCAACTGCAATGCTTTGAGTGATGTCAGATCCGTATCGACCTTGGTTAAAACGTCTTCAGGAATTTCAATGAACGCATAAAGCTCGTTGTTTCGAATTCTGTTGGACAATTCCAGCCGTTGCTCATCTCCGAAGCCAGCAACAGGAATCTCTTCCAGAAGGTAACGATGGATTTCTTCCAGCCCCATTGCTTTTCGGGCATCGCGATCTTCCTTATCAGTTTTCGATAGGCTTTCGTCAGCGGATTTCTGATTGTCTGTGTTTGTTGTTTCCGACTGCCGCAGTTGCAAAAGTTGGTTTCTTTGCTCAGAGACTGCGTTAAGCGGAGCGAACAGCTTTCCCGAGCCATCGATGACAGCAATGCGGCGAATCTCGGATTTTTCCATGCCCTTCAATAGTCCCGGAATCCACGTGCCTCCCAGTGTCAGAACCGGCATCAGCGAAATACCGATCAGGAATGCTTTGGTGGCGACCATGGCCTGATATTCGCGTCGCGCGATCGTGAGAATCTTTTTCATCGTGATTCGATGCTTTCCATTGAATGAAGAAATTCAGCAATTCGCGAATTCAGGCAGCACAGTTCAGGAAAATTCTGATGCCATTCGTGCGGCCGGAGTTGCTTCAGGTTGCGTCCCCGCAATGCGAAGGAAGATGTTGTGGAGTGATGGCCGCAGAAGCTCAAAGTGTTCCACACGAGTGGTGTTTACGAGTTGCCTGAGCACGCTGTCAGCGGAAACATTGTCCGACAATTTCAGGTGATGATAGGCTCCCCGCTTCTCAACGGCAGTGGTTCCGAGAACTTCCGGAAGGAATGACTGTCCATCTGCCAGGCGAATTCGAATTTCATCGGCTGGATACTGCCGCTGGATCTCATTGACTGTACCGTCCAGCACTTTATTCCCATTGTGAATCATGAACACACGTTCGCACATTCGCTCCGCAACATCCATTTCATGCGTCGAGAAAATGACAGTCGTTCCGCGACTGCGAACTTCCAGAATGGCTTCGCGGAGAAGCTCCAGATTCACCGGATCCAGTCCGCTGAAAGGTTCATCGAGAATCAGCAATTGAGGCCGAGCCACCACGGCCGAAATGAATTGAACTTTCTGAGTCATTCCTTTGGAAAGTGTTTCGATCTTTCGGTGACCCCATTCCGAGGCCCCCAGACGCTCCAGCCAGTATCGAATTTCTGCGTCGCAGTCTCTAAATCCCTTAAGACGAGCGTAGTACTGCAGCAGGTCACAAACTTTCATTCTCCGATAAAGGCCGCGTTCCTCCGGCAGATAGCCAACACGATCATCCGCACAATCTCCGGACGACTGCCCCAGAACGGTAACCTTGCCACGATCCGGGTAAAAGATCCTGAGTATCATCCGGATCGTAGTCGTCTTGCCCGAGCCATTTGGGCCAATGAATCCGTAAATCGAGCCTTGCGGAATCGCAAGCTCAAGATCGCGAACGGCTGTATGCGTCCCAAATGTCTTGGTGACGGCTGATAGCTCAACTGCGTTGTCCGCCATTGAAGAAGGTTCCAGAAGTTTCCAGGAGAGTCGGGGAATTCGAGCAGGTCACTAAACGTCTGTCACCATTGCAGCATGGCGGAAGGCCAATACGGGATCAGACCATGTGGGGAGGAATTCCTGTGCCACAAAGCCTTTGTAACCTGTGGCGATAATGGCATTCAGCACAGCAGGGAAATTGATTTCCTGAGTGTCGTCCAATTCTTTACGCCCTGGATTGCCTGCCGTGTGATAATGACCAATCAGGGAATGGCAGGCCTGAATCCTGCGAATGATATCCCCATGCATGATCTGAACATGATAGACATCAAACAGCAGCTTGAAGTAGGGTGAGTTCATGCGCTTGACGAGATCAAGACAAAGCTCAATGTTGTCACCGAAATACCCGGGATGGCCCTTCATCGGATGCGAACTATCGCGTGTATTCAGATGTTCCAGAACCAGCGTCACTTTCTTCGATTCGGCATATTCAATCACCTGTTTCCAGCAATCGAGGCAGTTCTGTTCGGCTGTTTCGTCGTTCATTCCGGCAACCCGCATTCCTGTGAATGTGATAACACTGGGCGCTTCAAATTCGACGGCGATGTCGATCGACTTCCGCAACTTCTGAAGACACTCATCATGATTTTTCGGATCCACTGGCCCGGTACCGAAGCCGTGACTGCTGACGAGGGCTATTTTTAGTCCCTTTCCGCGAGCCTCTGGATAAAACTTAGGGTCGATGCCTTCGATGGCTTCAACACCTACGTCGACACAATGCTGTATGAGTTCCGAGACAGGCATGGGATTGAAACACCATCCCATGACCGACTGCCGTATGCGTTTCTTTGTGATTTTGAAGTCTGAAGGAACCGCCGGAGGACTGCTGACATCACCTTGCGATGGCTTTTCCAAAGACCTGGCCATCAGCGGCGAGATCAGAGCGAGCGAGGCCGCAGCCGCCGATGCGACAGCAACTCGGCGGGATATTCGATCGTCATCGCGTGAATGAAAATCTGGCATTTGAATCCTTTCTCAAATCATAATTGAGCACGTGAGCAATGGATCACGCACGGCAAGGCAGGGAAACCAGAATCTAACAACAAAACCATTACAGATTTGCAGCAATAAGATTAGACATGTGCTGAATCACTGACTGGCTTTCTTCATAGGGTTGATTGGTCAGGATGACGCACCATCGCTTCGATTTGGGTTCGATCCACATCATTGTTCCCGTCGCGCCCCAGTGTCCAAACGCGTCGTGCGGCAGAAAATCGCTGAAGCAGGTCGAATGGTCGGGCCAGTTCAATCTCCATCCAAATCCCCAGGATCGATGAAGCCGATCTGTTTCGGACAGCCCTGCGATGTGCGATGTCTGATTGCTGGTGGCGGCAGAGATTGCGGCGGGGGCGAGGACAATTTTTCCATTCTCTGAAGCACCGTTTTTCAGTATCGCGACGGCCAGCTTTCCCAGATCGTTGGCAGTTGAAATCATACCTCCCCAGGGCGCCCCAAGGCACCTCCAGTAGCGACTATTCCAGTTCCAGTCGGAATCCGGATGCTGCCATTTTGGTAATTCGCAGGGCACAACTGTTGGCATTAATGTTGTCGCCTGATCCGGCGGTAGCCCCAGCCAGGAACTGGTCATTCCGAACGGCTCAAAAATCCTCTGGAACATTAAGTCGCCGATCGACGAGTCACACAGTCGCTCGAGGATTGCTGAGAGTATCAGGATACCCATACTTGAATATCGACAATCCGTGCCGGGAGCAAACTCTGGAGCGATACGCGTCGTGTGGTCCAGGAAATCGGTCAGCGTCGCTTGTTGAGCCCGCAGGTCGTTGTTATTCGGCAGCATGTCGGGAAGTCCCGACGTGTGTGTCAGCAGGTTCCGAATCGTAATGTTTCTTGACGGTCCGTGATGAAATCCTTCTAGAAAATCTCGAACGGGCTCGTTAATGGCCAATCGACCTTCGGCTGCCAACTGAACCGCCAGGAGGCACACAACGGGTTTTGTGATGGACGCAACCAAGTAGCGCCGGTTGGGGAAATCGCTCGGGCGATCATCACCGACGACGCCATTTGTCGATGAGCCCTCCCTGGCACTCAAATCCCCGTTGAAGCGGAATCGCAGAGTAGCGCCCGTGCAATCTCCAGCGACAAGATCCGCATACTGAAGCGAACTTGCCGTACAAATTGTCCGCAAACGTTCCGCGATCCGCTCCAGGTCCGACATTCAATCTCTCGCCAAATTGCATCACTTTTAGAGTTCAGGGTGTGCAATTCTGCGACGACACACCTGCCTGCGGATGACATTGACAACAACTTTTGCGATTTTACAGATTTCTCGCAGAATGGCACGTAGGATGCTGCTGAAAAATGCGTTAAGACCTTGAACCCTTATTTCGTGTTACGCGAGTCTTCGTTCCGGCGATTCGGTAGTTTGCTTTATTTCAGAGTGTTTAGCTGTCGTGAATAGGTTCTCAGGGACTCTTTCTTGACGCCGGCTTGTGCAGTTCTGATAATCCAGCGCAGGTTTTCTGCGCGGAGTCGTTCAGCACTTCCGGAATTGGGATCAGCATGCTGATCGTCCGGATTGTCTGAGGAATTCGCGGGAGTCTTCCCGCCAGGTACGTTTCGACATGCCTCGAGTGAATTCGATTTTTAACTTAATCACTGCCGCGGTATTCGCCGGAGCCTCAGTCTTCGCGCCCGCTGGTCTGTCTGATGAAGTTCCATCACTTGGGACGATGATTGATCACAGTCACAAGCCGATTGAGGTTCGATCAAAGCCAGTCATTGAACGACTCCCCGTTAAGGTTGTCGATCCCGTCGATCTGGTGCTCAACAACAGAGGGCAGATTTTCATCGCTGACCGGAAAGCCGAGTGCATTTTTCGACTGGATGTGAATGGCGTTGTCAGCCTTATGGCGGAAGAGCTGTCCGGGCTCGAACGCATTCAGGTGGATGCTGATGATTCCGTGTATGCCCTTACTTCTTCCGCCGGTGAGTCTGCACTGCATCAAGTGACCTCCAGTGGTCGACGCATCGTATTGCAGACGTTCGAGTTTCCGGCGACTTCATTTGTTCGCGACGACGTAGGAAATTTTGTTCTTGCTGTGAACCGATCCGGAAGAATCGTCCGGTTGTCGTCCGACGGAGTGGTTACCGACCTGGCTGAACTTACTGAACCGGCAATCGATCTGATTTACAATGCCGGTGGACAGTTGGAGGCTTTGCTGCATTCCGCACGCGTGGTTCGCATCCCTGAGGAAGGGCAGGTTGTCCAGTCTGCCTTTGTCGAAATCGGATCCACACGTCTGGCTGCCCTCGATGATGGTTCAATACTGTCGCTGGCTGCTTCCAAAGACGGAAGATCTCGAGTGTTGCATGTATCGCGTGAAGTGGATCGCCCTGTGACGTTTGAAGAGCTGGCCACAGTTCCAGCGGGAACCAGAGCTGTAGGTTTCGACTCCCTTGGTAACCTGTGTCTGGCAAATGCCGACTTGCGTGCCGTCACAAAAGTCACAAGCCACTTTGAAATCCCGTGCCCGCACTGCGGCAAGCCCACACGAATGAAATTCAGTTCCGACGTTCCTGCGGGCGCAGACACTCGAAGCTTCTGAATTCAATGTCTGTTCGAAACGGGCAACAGCCCATTCATTCCTGAAGAGCAGGATTTCGCAGCTAAGTGGACTGATTGCTGCCTCTCGTTGCGATGGTCCTTCCACACGGCCAGGTCGCTGTCTTCCGGGTCAACCTTCGACGCCTTGTGACGCCCGGA
The DNA here is from genome assembly GCA_031424595.1 of Planctomycetota bacterium. Taxonomy (GTDB): domain Bacteria; phylum Planctomycetota; class Planctomycetia; order Planctomycetales; family Planctomycetaceae; genus SXXK01. The sequence goes on along the minus strand of JANPHT010000081.1, from coordinate 1,009 downwards.
AAAGTGTCCAACCAGAGCTCCGCCGGCCTCAAAGAGTGGAGTTACTCCTACAACACTTCCAATGGCTCCTCCAACTGACGCTCCATAGTTGGGATAGAGTATTGCCAGCCCGTCCTTTTGCTCGCTGTAGCTGCCGTAAACTTCAAGATACGCCAAGGTGTCCTGCGTATTGATAGTCTCGTGCCAGATCGAGACGATGGGAAGCTGATTCACCGCAGCATAGGTTCCTGGAAACTCTCGACTCTGCACATCTTTGGCATATGCAGCGGCCTCCATCGCCAACGCGGGCACATCGGAATGCACGGAGACGCTGTTCGTGTACGGGTTGTAATGGTCACCGCCGAAGATTCTGCCAGGCAACAGTGTATAACCAACAAGGCTCAGGGTCCCCAAGGTGTATCGCCACCCGGGGCTCACGCGGTCGTTATCCATCAATCGATTCCACTCCTCGACCGGAGCGTACTGATTGACTCTCACACAGATGCCGTCCAGTTGATTGATCTCCGCGAACATTGCGACCTCCGCCATCGTTTCGGGCTCAACGGAGTGATTATCCACACGACGATTCCAGAGAATGACCTTTCTGGGAATACCCACAATCCAGCCGAGACCATCAATGAGTTGATTCGGATTGCCCTGCACGATTTGAACACTCGACACGCAGCCTTCGCTGGAGCATAGAGTCCGTTCAGGAATTTGTGAGCCTGCGTGAATGGTCATGGGACCGGAGACGCATCCGGTGCTCAGAAAACAAACCAACAAGGACACCGATAGGCTAAGGCCAATGGGATTGCGAAACATGTTGGGTCTTCCGTAACGTGGATGTTTGACAGGACGTGGTGTCCCAAAGCGGTAGGTAGAGACTTTATCGAGCCCACAAAAGCTGTGGCTGCACAAATTCTCTGATGGGAAAACCTTTCCTATTTTGCCGCTGGGCCGCAGGACCCGCGATGTCCACCAACGACGCGTTACAGACGCTGCGTTCAGGCGTCAATTGCCGAAGATCTGA